>DATFWZ010000433.1:0-5510 GCA_035258765.1 Gemmataceae bacterium | reverse complement strand
CGAAGCGAACCGGTCTCGGCAGAGACTCCCGGGAGCCATCGCTCGATGCCGCCGGATCTTCGGTCGATCAGGGCCACCCGGTCCAGATTCCGACGGGGCACTCCGCCTCTCGCCGCGTTGGACGGCGGCGCAGCGGCGAGCACGAAGACGGCCACCCGCCGGCCGTCCGGGCTGAACGCCGGCCGCCCGGCCACGCGCAGCCGGTAAACGGTGTCGGCCGCCGGTTCGGAGTCGGGCTTCCAGACCCGGATGCCTTCGACCATATCAGTCACCACCAGTTCCCCGGCCGGGTTCCACAGCAACCGCTCGACGCTGGTAGACACGATGTCCGCGAGTCGGAATCTCTCGGCCCCGTCGTGGACCCCGTACACCCGGACGGTCGCGTCGGTCCCGCCGACCGCCAGCCACCGCCCGTCAGGGCTGAATGCCAGCGACATCAGTTTCGCGTCCGGCGTCGGCGGCAACCCATCGCAAGAGGCCAGGGCTTTCCCCGCTTCCAGGTCCCACAGGCGGACGGTCGGGGGCTCCCCGGGTTTGTCCACTCCCAAGGCTAGCACGGGGTCCTTCGGGTGCCATTCAAGCGCGACCAGCTCACCCCCGACCGGTATCTCGATCGGCTTTGTGGCCGAGTCGGCGGTCAGGTCCACGACGCGGACCGTCGTCCGATCGGCCATCGCAAATCTGATCCGCATACTGTCCGGGGAGAACCTCAGGCCCTTGAACCGGCCCTCCAACAGCCCCAGTTGCAAGTCCACGAACCGGGCGAGTACGCGCGGGGCGTCTGGCCGTGCCAATTCCCAAGCTACGATGTCGGAGCCGTCCTTGACGTAGTCGTACCGAACGGCCGCCAGCCGCCGACCGTCCGGGCTGAATTGCACTCGGGTCACCCCGAATACCGACCTCGTTCCCCCCGGCGGCATGGCGCGAACGATCAGTCGCCCGGACGGCAACTCCCGAATGTCGATCGCCCCCGCCGCGTCCGGGTTGACGCAGGCGACCTGGGTTCCTCCGGGGCCGAGGGCGTCGATGCCGCGGGGCCGGAAGAGATCGCCCTGAACCGCGTCCCCCTTTCGTACCAGGTGGTGGACCTCCCGCCCCGTCGTCAAGTCGATCACCCGCAGCTCTATTGGCTCGCCCGCATCATCGTAGGTCGTTCGCAGGACCTCCGTACCGTCCGGACTGAAGTGGGGGTTGTCGCGCAGGCCAAAGAGCACTTCTCGGACTGGCCGGGCGTCGTGGGCGATCAGGGCCATAACGGCTTCGCCGCGCAGATCGGCCAGGGGGGGTAGGACCATGGTCCTCTCGTCCGGGATGACTGTGTCGCGCGGTCGCGTGCGCAGTTCCGCCGCGTTCTTGAGCAGGTCTAGCGCCGACATCCGCCATCCGGGCCGGCCAGCCAGCCGGACGGCGCGGGCCTGCTGGTAGTTTCTCAGGCACAAGACGTCCTTGAGGACCTCCTCGCGGTTCCGGACGATCTGTTCCTGCTGTCGCGCCGCCTGCTCGTTCTCGGCGGCCTCCTTCGCCCGGCGCCCGGCCCGCGCGGCATACACAGCCGATATAATTGAACCGGCGGCGAGCACGAGGATCACCGCGGCGCTGAGACCCGCGACGGCCGGGTTACGCTTGACCCATTTCCAGGCCCGCCGGCCCGCGCCGGCCCGTCGAGCACTGACCGGCTCTCCGCGGCCCCAGGCGGCCAGATCATTGGCCAGTGCGCTGGCCGACTCGTATCGCCTCGCCGGGTCCTTCTCCAGGCACTTGAGCGCCACCGCCTCCAGGTCCGCGTCGCACGCCGGGTTGAGACGGCGCGGCGGGAGCGGCTCGTGCTCTTCCACCATGCGCAATGTCTGGGCAACCGATTCGCCCTTGAACGGCGGCTGGCCGGTCAGCATTTCGTAGAGGATCGCGCCCAGGCTGTACGTGTCCGCGGCCGTCGTGATCGGCTTGTCGCCACGGGCCTGTTCCGGGGCCATGTAACTCGGCGTCCCGACGATCGCCCCGGATTGAGTCAGCGAGCTGTCCGCTTCGACCTTCTTCGCCAGTCCGAAGTCGGCGATGAGCGGCGTGTCCGGATCGACAAGGAGAATGTTGGAGGGTTTCAGGTCGCGGTGCAGGATGCCGCGCTGGTGGGCGTAATGGACGCCGCGCGCGACTTGCTCTAGCAGGGCGACGAGCCCACGGACGTTCGTCCGTGGGCTTTGTTTGAGGTGGTCGGCCAAGCTGCCGCCTTCGACCAGCTTCATGGTGAAGTACGATTGACCTTCGGCCGCGCTGACATCGTAAATGGGGAGGATGCTGGGGTGGTCGAGGTTGGCGGCCGCCTCCGCCTCCTGGCGGAACCGTTGAAGGTCAGTCGCCGAAGCGAATTGCCCGGCAAGGGTCATCTTGAGCGCGACGACCCGGTTCGCGGAGAGCTGCCGGGCCTTGTAGACGACTCCCATGCCTCCGCGAGCGAGTTCGGCGAGCAGCTCGTAGTCCCCGAACCGGCGTCCCGGCGGCGGGGCCGCATCAGGCTGGTCTTGGACGGAGATCGTCTCCGGCTCGACCGGCGCCACGGTCACCGTATGGTCGGCGGGCGGCACAGGGTCGGTCGGCATGGCGCGGACCGGGGAAGACGACAGGCGTGGAGGCAATTGTAAGACACGAGACACGGGACACGAGTAAAGACATGGATTCCTTCTCGTGTCTCGTGTCTCTCCGACTCAAACTACCACCCCAATCCAATCTCCGTCAGCCGCTTCCGGACTTCTTCCAGATTCAGGAACGTCATCGTCTCATCATCAAGACCCCCGGCTGCGATCCAGCCGTCCGGAGTAAATCTCAATAGCCCCGGTCCCCGCTCTCCGGCCGGCCGCCAGCGGATCAGGACTTGGCCTGTATCCGCGTCAAGGAGGAGAGCCTGTCCGGCCTCGCCGTGAAGCAGGACGTACTTGCCGTCGGAACTGAACGGCGTGCGTTCGGAATCGATTTCCGCCCTCTGGGCCGGCACTCGCGCCACCACGGACCCGTCCTGCAAGGAGCGGAGCTGGAGTTCTCCCCAAACCCGCGCTTTTCCCGGCTCAGATTCGTTGGGGAATGTCTCCGTTACGAATCGGCGTCCGTCCGGACTAATTGGGCCGAATGGTACGTATCTTCGCTCGCCTTCCCGCAGGGAGAATTCCGCCACGGTCTTGCGGTCGCGCAGGTCGAACACGCGGTAGCGAGGCGACACGTCGTCATCTTTCGGCAGCAAGTGCGGGAACACCTCTGCCACCAGCCACCGGCCATCTCGGCTGAGGTGTGGATTGATGACCGTTTCCGGATCATTCTCTCCCAGATCGGACTTGCTCAAGACGGCGTTGCCGGTCTCAACGTCCCACAGAAGGACTCGGGACTCGAGCAGCACCGTGGAAAAGGCGAGCAATCTGCCGTCGGCGACCCATTTGATGCCGGTCGGAATCCCGAACTTCATTTTGTCATGAGGTTGCCGAATAACCTGTTTCCCCGCCGCCCAGTCCCAGATCGCAATCGCCTTGAAGTCGTAGTAGGCCAACCGCGAGCCGTCCGGACTGTATTGCATGCCTATGGGAAGCTGCGACTCGGCACGCAACGACCGGATGACCTCGCCGGTCCGGCGGTCTACGATGACGATCCGGGTCGCGGACTTGTCGATCGAGTCGCGGATCAGTTCCCACAGACCACGGGGCTTGTCCTGCCGCTCGGTTGACCGAGTCGTTTGCAGCCCGACATGCACGCCCGCTAGCCAACGGCCGTCGCGAGTGTAGTCCGTGGAGGTAAACCCGCCAGTTCGGTAGAGCGCGCGTGCCGGAATGTCCTGGGCGATTCGCCAGACGCGGATTGAGTCGGAATTCACCGCTGTGATCAATTCGCCGTTCGGCGTCCAGGCCACTCGACCCCAATACTCGAAGCCGAACTGGTTGATGCGGAATCGCTCCACCAGGTCACGCCCGCCCAACACATGACACCCGCGGCCACTGGCGACCGCCAGGAATTCCCCGTTCGGATTGAATGCGAGTGAAAGACCCCCGTCGAACTCCTCTTTCGCCCGGACCAGCTCCACGCCGGTCTTCACATCCCACAAGGCAAGGTGGAAAGTCGATCCACCCTCGACCTCGGAGAGGATGGCCAGGATACTCCCCGACGGGTGCCAGCAAACCTCTCGGGACCGGTGGGCAGGGACGGTGGTCACCTCCACGGGCGGGTCGCGAGTGATATCGAGCACGCGCACCGAGTTGCCGCCCGCGGCCGGATGCGCTACCCACTTGCCGTCCGGGGAGAACAAGCCGAACCAGCTTCCCCCTTCCCCGGTCTCGGTTGGCCGGCGGAAGATCTCCGTCGGTCGATTCGGCTTGTCGAGTTCCCAGAGGAGGAACCGCGCTTCTTTCCCAACAGGGCGCTTGGCGAGAAGCCGCGATCCGTCCGGGCTGAAGCAGCATCGGGTCTGGATGAACTCGAATTCCGATTTCGGGTGCGGACCAGGGTGGGTCAGCCGGCCGGCTTGTTTGAGCGATGGTAATTCATAAAGCTGGATTCCAGACACGCTGCTGCTGGTTACGCGCGTGCCGTCCTGGTTCAAAGCGGCGTGTAGGAAGGAGTAGGAGGAGATATCGGGCTTCGCGGGATCCGAGTTCGTCAATGAGAAGACGTGCCGTGCCAGGTCTTTGCCGGCAACCAGGTCGTGAACGAGATAGGTGCTGTGTGGGGATTTACCCTCGGCCTGTAACGAGACGTCCAGCAGCCGCGACCCGTCCATCGAGAGCTTCGGAGAATCGCCGACGCCCGGAAGTTCGTGGACCAGCGTGACGTCCGGTCGCATCAGCGCCATGACCGCCTCGCCACGGATGTCAGCCAGGTCCGGGAGTTCGACGGTTTGGTCATCTGGGTTGGCCGCGTCGCGCGGCCGCGTGCGCAATTCGGCCGCACTTTCGAGCAGGGTCAGCGCCTGGCCCCGCCAACCGGGACGGCCAGCGAGCCGGACGGCGCTGGCCTGCTGATATTTCGTCAGGCACAGAACGTCCATCAGCACTTCCTCGCGGTTCCGGACGATCCGCTCCTGGTGACGGGCCGCCAGTTCGTTCTCGGCGGCTTCCTTCGCTCGCCGATTGGCTCGAGTGGCGTACACCGCTGACGTGACCGACCCGGCCACGAGGGCCAGTACCACCGCGGTGCCCAGCGCCGTCACAACCGGATTCCGCTTGACCCACTTCCACATGCGGCGTGCGGTCCCGGCGCGGCGGGCGATGACCGGCTCCCCGCGGAGCCAGTGGGCCAGATCGTCGGCCAGCCCCCCGGCCGTTTCGTATCGCCTCGCCGGGTCCTTCTCCAAACATTTGAGGGCGACGGCTTCCAGGTCACGGTCGGCCGTGGGATTGATTCGAGTCGGCGGGGTCGGTTCGCGTTCCTCAACCATCCGCAAGGTTTGTGCGACCGACTCGCAACGGAACGGCGGTTGGCCCGTCAGCAGCTCGTACAGGATCGCGCCGAGACTGTAGATGTCCGCGGCCGTGGTG
>DATFWZ010000432.1:0-8059 GCA_035258765.1 Gemmataceae bacterium | reverse complement strand
GGGATCGTCGGTTGTCAGATAAGTCCTATAGGACTCATGGGACCCATCGGTCCTATCGGACAATTCCTCTACATTACCCCCTCAATTCGCCCGCCACAACCACCACCGCGTTCCCCCCGAGGATCACCCGCTCCCCCGCGCACCGGACCGCGACCGTCCCCCCTCGCTTCGACGCCTGGTAGCCGACCAGTTCGTCCTTCCCCAAGACCCCCCTCCAGTACGGGCCCAGGCAGCAGTGGGCCGACCCGGTGACCGGGTCCTCCGCGATCCCCGATTGCGGGGCGAAGAATCGCGACTCGAAGTCCACCTCCGGGCGGTCGGACTTGGCCGTCACGATCACCCCTCGCGCCTTGATGTTGGCCACCAGCCCCATGTTCGGGGCCAGCTGCCGGAGCTCGACCGCGGAGCCGAGGACGACGAGCATGTCCATCCGGTTGCGGCCGACGAACGTCGGGGTCGCGCCGAGGGCGAACGCCTCTTCCGCGGGGGCCTGCACCGGCTCCGCGGGCTCGGCCGGGAAGTCCATCTCAATTCGGCCGCCGACGCGAGTGCATGTGAGGATCCCGCTGCGGGTGTGGAACCGGATCGCCCGCTTCGGATCGACGCGTTTCGTCTCCCAGAGTGCGTGAGCCGAGGCGAGCGTCGCGTGTCCGCACAGGTCCACTTCGACTGCGGGTGTGAACCAGCGCAGGTCCCAGTCGCCGTCGGACCGGGGGTGCAGGAAGGCGGTCTCGGCTTGGTTCATCTCCCTGGCGACGGCCTGCATCCAATCGGCGTGCCGGACGGCATCCGGGAGACAGACACCGGCCGGGTTACCGGCGAACGCGATGTCGGTGAAGGCGTCCACGAGGAAGAGCGGGACGGGCATGGGAGCGGCCTCCGGGGCATCCGGTTGTGATAGCTCATCCGCCGCCCGTGCGCGGAGGTAGGATCCGGTCGAGGAGATTTGCCCGCCGCGCTCCGGGCGATCGTCGGCACCGGCAAGGACGAGCCGGGCGTCATTCCGGTTGACCGCCGGCGCCCAGCCGCGGACGTAGGCCGGTCCGGCGGGCCGCGGCTGGAACTGACCCGGCGGGGAAGCCGCAGTGGGTGCGAAGGTCCCGCCCGGCACGCGGGACCTACTTCTCCGCAAGCTTCAGCAATTTCTCGTGATACTCCGTCCGGCTCCCCTTCTCTTTCGACGCGGCCATGCTCTTACGGACCGCGTCCAACACCCGCGCGTCGATCGGCTTCGTCACCTCCGACCAGTGATCGATGTAGGCGCGGATCAGCAGCTCGTACCCGGCCGGCTCCGGCTTGGTCCCCTTGCGGATCACCTCCGCGATCGCCGGGACCGCGATCGGGCCCAGCTTGATCAGCTCCCACGACGCCTCCCAGGTGCGATCCACCATCGTCCGCAAAACCGCGACCGACTTTTCACCCCCCAATCGCCCCAGGGCCTTGGCCACCGCCTCTCTCACGTACGAATTTTCGTGCGACGCCAGGCCAGCTAGCGGCTCGCGCTCGGACTCCAACTTCAACAAACCCACAAGCCGGACCGCGGCGGCCACGTCGTCCGCTGGATGGCCGTCCGGTTTGCGAATCAGTCCCGTCGCCCACGGGACGAACCGGTTGTAGTCGATCTCGAACGTCGGCTTTCCTCGCGGCTCGCCGAGTTCCGCCCGGACATGGTTGTCCAGCTCAAACCGCGCCTCGGTACTGGTCGCCGCCGACTCCAGCCGGTGCAACAGGTACTCCTGCGAGGAGAGTCCGTGGAGGAAGGTCAGGAGCGGTTTGTATGCCTCCGGCTCGCCCTCGCAGGCGAGGGACGCGGACTTGCCTTTCCGACTCAGCGTCACGCGGTATTCGGGCGAATGTAAGGGCGGCAGGCCCTTCGGGGCGGCCTTGCCCAGCCAGTCGGTCTCCTTGAGCAACTCGTTCAACCGGTGGACCCGGTCGGCCGGGAGCTTGTGGGTCGTCTTCCCCGGCTCGCGAGCCGGGACGTTGCCGCGGGCCGGCCGACCGCTGACCTCGTAGACGCACGTGCCGTCGGCCCGCATGCGGATGGTTGATGGGAATTCGGGGCTCAGGCCCGAGGGCTTGATCGCAATTGTCAACTCCTCGAAATCAGGCTTAAGTTCGGGAGTCTTGGCCGCCGGGGCGGCCGTCGCGGGATTCTTACTCGGGATCGAGATGAACACAGAGAGCCCAGCAAGCCCGATGCCCGCGAGCACGAGCAGGCCCATTTTGAGTCGAGTGAGTGCCATGGCGCGTAACGCTCCTTTCGCGAGCCCGACGGCGCGGCCCGGGCCTTCGACCACCGCCCCCGCCGCGAACCCCACGGCCGACCGGGCGGTGTCGAGCACGAACATCGGAGAAACCGGTGGGGTGATCGCTTGCCCGAGCGACACCGGAAACAGCGCCCCGGCCGAGGCCAGCCCGCGACGAACGAGCCGTCGGCGGAGGGCGTCGCGGCCGCGCTCCAGCCGTCCTTTCAATGTCCCTTTGGGAAGCCCGAGCCGGTCGGCGGCCTCGTCCTGGGTCAGTCCGTCGAGGTAACAGAGGAGGATCGGGCCGCGGAGCGATTCGGGGAGCCGGGCCAACTCCTCGTGAACGATCCCCCGCACCTCGCCCCAGGTGAGATCGTCGCCTGTGGGGATCGCGCGGACCGGGGTCGCCGACTCGTGACGGTCGCGGCGGGTGCGGGCTCGCAGCGTCCGCAGGGCGATCTGGCGGGCGACGCGGTGTAGCCAGCAGCCGACGGACGACCGGTTCCGGATCGTCGCGGCCTTGCGGGCGAGGACGAGAAACGTGGCCTGGAAGACGTCCTCCGCGTCCTGGGCTTGCCGTAGGACCGCCAGGGCCGCGTCGAGGACGGCCGGGCCGTGCCGCTCGACCAAGGCGGCGAACGCGGACTCGTCCCGCCCGGCTGCAAAGCGCTCCAACAGAGCGTCGTCCGCGAGTCGGCCGTACGCCTGGCTCGCCGCGAGATGGGCGACGCGCGCCAGGGCCGCGGGTCCGCTCGGGTCTGACATCCGCCCTCCGGGTCCGGCAGTCAACCTATAGTCGCCGGCTGGAAGTGGGCGAGCCTGGGGAATTTCGGGGACTGTGGACCCGGGTTGCATTTCCCGTCACGGCTTGTCGATCAGGACCTCGGTGGATTTGATCACCGCCTTCACGTTGTCGCCGGCCTTCAAGTCCAGCGCCTCGGCGGACGCCCGGGTGATGGCGGAGACGACTTCGAAGTCACCAATGGTGACCACCACCTCGGCCATCACCCCGCCGAGCTTGACGGACTTTACGACCCCCGCGAACTGGTTTCTGGCGCTGAGCATGCTATGCCTCCTGTCTCGATTGATGGGCCGTGCCGCACGTGGACAAACCGGCGGCTGCCGCCTACCTTATTCGTGGCGTTATTCCCAAATAGGAATAACGCCCCGGAAGGGCAGTCTAAGGGACGGACTCGCATGAACAAGCGTCGTGCCTTCACCCTGATCGAGCTGCTCGTCGTGATCGCGATCATCGCGATCCTCATCGGCCTGTTGCTCCCGGCCGTCCAAAAGGTCCGCGACTCCGCGGCCCGCATCCAGTGCGCCAACAACTTGCACCAGATCGGGCTGGCGATCCACAACTACCACGACGCGCTCGGGAAGTTCCCCCGCTACCGCGTTTGCGACACGAGTAGCGGCGTGGATGCCAACTGCTACTCCCTGGTGTCGGCGACCATGTGGACCGGGCCGGGGGAGATCTGGTGGGCGCCTTACGACAACCGCCCCGCGCCCTCGACCACGACCAACGCCCAGGGCAGCCCCAACCCGGACAACACTTATAGCAACGGCGGCTACCCGGCCGGGTTGCTCTGGCCATACCTCGAGGGCAACCCCAAGGTCTTCAAGTGCCCGAAGGGCCGCGACCCGGTGACCGGCCAGGACTTCCAGTGCAGCTACGCGATGAATTACGTCAGCGGCGGGCCGAACGGACGGACGCTTGTGGAGCTGACCAACGGCAACGGCACTTCAAACATCCTGATCGTCTGGGACCACGGGAAAACCCCCGGGTGCGCCGACTCCACGCACCCGGCCACGCCGGCCAACCCGCGGGCGCCGTGGCCGTTCCCGGACGCGACCAATCCCCGGACCCATTACCCGGACCAGCGACACGGCCGGGTGTTCAACGTGCTCTACTGCGACGGGCACTGTAGCACGATGAACCAGGATGGCCTGGTTCAAGGGGGGAAGAGTCTCTTCCTGGCGTACGGGGAGTCCGAGGTCTATCCCTGATTCCGGCGGCGCGAGCGCTCCACTCGGAAGCCGCACTCGCGGAACCGGGCGGCGGCCGTGTCTGACGCGAGAAAGCGCAGCAACTGGGCCGCCGGGTCGTCGTCGGCGACCTGTGCCAGGGTGGCCGCCTCGTACCGGATCGGGGAGGGCAAGCGCTCGATCTGCGCAAGCATGCGGCAGCCGTCGGCGTGAGCCGCGTCGCTGGCGTAGACGACTCCCAAGTCGGCCCGGGCCGAGCGCACTGCCGCGACAACGCCACGCGAGTTGTCGGCGCGGACCACGGGCCGGCTGCGTGACAATCGAATCCTCGCGGCGGCCAGGTACTTCGACGTGTACCCCCCGAGCGGGCATCTGGCGTCCGCGAGGGCGAGCCGCAGGTCGGATCGGCGGACGAGCCGACCAGGCGGCGCCGGCGGCAAAGTGCTGTCGGCCGGGGCGATCACGGCGAGGGCGTTTGCGGCCAACACTACCCGGCGGGTCGGGGCAGGGCGGAGCCGGTCGAGCTGACGGGAGTCGGCGGTGAGGAAGAGGTCCGCGGGGGCCCCGGCCCGGATCAGCGTGGCCAGCTCGTCCGACGCGCCGAACACGGTTCGCACCCGCCCGCCGGGACAGACGTCGGCGAAGTCCGCCAGGAGCCGGCCGACGACCTCTTCGAGGCTGACCGCGGCGAGCACGTGAACGGGTCGCGGACCGGCCCCGCGATCGGGTGCTTCGGCGGCCCGCGAGAGCCGGTCGGTGAGGGCCCGGAACTCGGCGACGGTCCGTTGACCCAATGGCGTGAGCCCGGCCCCGCCGCCGCCGGTCCCGCCGGTCGCGGCGGTGACGAGTGCGGCGCCGGCCGCCTGGTTGATGGCCTGCACCATCTCCCAGGCCCGCCGGTACGACATGCCCAGCTGCCGAGCGGCCGCGGAGATGCTCCGCCGGGCCGCGATCTGCTCGAGCAACTCGAGCCGGCCCGGGCCGAGGACGGCCTGCCCGCCCCGCTCCGCCCAGACGCGGACCCCGATCGCCCAGTCCTTGCCCGGAGTGGTCATGACCTGACTCGTCGCCGGCCGCGAGTCGCCGGCAATCCACATCCTACCCGAACCGCGATGGTGTGACATGTTGCGCACCGCCGCGCGAATTGTGGGACGATATCCCCAAGGGTCCGCGTCTCTCCGATAGGCTCACCCCTGAGGAGCGACCCATGCCCACTCACGACCTGTGGCGGCACGCCATCCGCGGGCTCCCAGACGGCCAGACAGTCACTGACGCGGACCTCCTGGCCCGTTTCCGCGACCGGCGCGACCCGGCCGCGTTCGAGTTGCTCGTCTACCGGCACGGGCCGATGGTCTGGGCCACGTGTCGGAGACTTCTGAAGGACCACCACGCCGCGGAGGACGCCTTTCAGGCGACGTTCTTGGCCCTGGCGCGGCAAGCAGGCCGGATCCGGGCGTCCGCTTCGGTGCCCGCGTGGTTACACCGGGTCGCGGTCCGCGCGGGTCTCGACCTGCTGCGCCGCGGGGCGCGAACACCATCCGAGATCGATCGTGAACGGGAACCGATCGACCCGCGCCCCGGCCCGGCGGACCGGGCCGTCGTCACGGACCTCACCACGAACATCGACGCGGGCATCAACCGGCTCCCGGAGCGCATGCGCCGCGTGTTTGTGCTGTGCCAACTGAAGGGTTGCATCCTCCGGGAGGCGGCGGAAGAACTCGGGTGCCCGCTCGGGACCGTGGAGTCGCGGCTCGCCCGGGCCAAGCGGCAATTGCGTCGCGGACTCGCGAAATTGGATCCGACGCTCCTGACCGGAGTGCTTGCCGCGATCGCCGTCCCGCAAAGTCTGCGGGCCGATACCGTCCGGACAGCGATCGGAGCGGGCCGGATTGCCCCGACAGTCGCCGCGCTGGCAGCGCGGGCGACACGCGGCGGCTGGGGCCTGGCTGCTCCCGGCCTTGCAACCGCGATGGCGGCTGTGCTCCTCGTCGTCGCAATTGGGCTCGGTCAGCCGGCCACGCCGAAGCCAACAACGAAGGCGCCACCGTCAACGGAACAGTCCACATCGCCTCAAGCCGCGCGCACGGACCGGTTCGGTGACCCGCTGCCGGACGGGGCGGTCCTGCGCCTCGGGACGGTCGGGTTCCGACTCCCGAATGTGACCGGCGTCGGGTTCCGGAAGACTGGGGAGATTGTCGCCTTCAGCGACGACCGGACGCTGACTGTGTGGCCCGCCGACGGCTCCGCGAAGCCGAAGGTGACGGCCGCGGGCGGGGGGAGCGGCTACTACGGCGCCAGCCGGGCCATCTCCGCCAACAGCCGGTTCGCGACCAGCGTGTTGGGCGAAAGGCTCGTCGTCTGGGAGGTCGTGGGTGACAAGCTCGTCGAGTACTTGTCCCGTGAGGCGCAGAACGTCCGCCGGTCGGTCTTTTCCCCAAACGGGGCCTGGCTGGCCGTCAACGCGTCGGGCATCATCCTCTGCGACCTGGCCGCGAAAAAGTGGATCGATGTCTCCGGGCCGGACTACACCGATTGCCAGTCCTTCACTCCGGACGGGAAGTGGCTGGCCGTGACGACCGACCGGGACGTGCGTGTGATCGACACCGCCGCGGGCAAGGAGCGGTGCCGGATCGCGGTCCCGAAGGTCCGACCGCAGTTCGCGGCCTTGAGCCCGGACGGGGCGACCCTGGCCGTCATGCCAACGCAGTGGATTCATGGCACGGACCTGGCGGTGCGGCTCTTGTCAGTCCCGTCCGGAGAGGAGATCAAAGGGCTGAAAGGCCCGTCCGCGTCTGCCCACTGGGTCGGCTTTTCCCCGGACGGCAAGACGATCCTGACCGGCGGGTGGCACGGAATCCGCGAGTGGGACCCGGTGGCCGGCAAGCTCGTCCGCGAAATCCCCGGCCCGGCGCAGGCCCCGGTCGTGTACTCCGCGGACGGGAAGCGGCTGGCGTCGCACAGCGACAGCGCGGTCCTGGTCTGGGACATGGCGAAGCAGGCGCCTGTCCGCCCGGACCTGGCGGGTGCCGGGCACACCGGGGAAATCAGGGGGATCACGGTCAGTCCGGACGAGAAACTCGTGGCAACTCACGGCATGGACGGGGACGTTTGGGTTTGGGCGGCGGACACCGGTCGGGCGCTGTCTCACGCGCGCTCCGCCTGGGGCTACGGCCGCCGGGTGGCCTTCTTGCCCGACGGCAAGTCGTTTATCGCCGTCGCCGAGGACTGGGTCACGCCCGTCGTCCGGGACTCGGCCACCGGACAGGAGCTGCGGCGGTTCGCGGTCCCGGCCGAGATGGCCAAGGCCGACACCACGCAGCAGCTTTGGCTTTCCGCCGATGGCAAGACCCTGTTCACCACCACCCGCCCGGTCCGGGCCGGCGATAAGTCCTTCGCTGTTCGGTGGAATGTCGGGACCGGCCGAGTAATTGATCGCACCGAAGAACCGGGCGGCATGCGCGAAGACTTCCTGACGCCGTCGGTCACATCCCCGGATGGCCGGTGGCGCGCCCAGGGTGGGAAGGTCACTCGCGTCGGAGGGAAAGAGGAGTTCGAACTGGTCCGTCCGGACGAATCGATCACGAAGACCGCGAGCTTTTCCGACGACAGCCGACTCGTCGCCGCCCCGCGGACGCCGCGGGCCGTGTTGATGGGCGGGCCACCGGAGGGGGGACTCGTCGTCTTCGACCTGGAAACCAAGGTTCGGCACGCGGAGCTGCCGACCGGGCAAGTGATCCACCACGCCTTCACCCCCGACGGCCGACACGTTGTCGTGATCGGCCGCGACGAGATCGTGTTGTGGGACCTGGCGTCCGGGAAGC
>DATFWZ010000431.1:0-11061 GCA_035258765.1 Gemmataceae bacterium | reverse complement strand
CCGAAGCGGGGAGGGGGGAACCGGACAAGCCAATGAAGCAGCTCACCATCATCGTGAAGCCCTTCCGGGCTGAGGCGGTCCTACAGGCCATCGCCGACTTAGGCGTTTTCGATTGCGTCGTCCGCGAGGCGAAGGGATATAGCCGGCAGAAGGGCTATCTCGAGCGCTACATCGGCAGCGAATACAGCCTGGCGTTCCTGCCGAAGGTGGAGATCATGGTCTGGGCCGACGACGGGCGGTTCGCGGAGCTGGCGGAGCGAATCGTCGCGGTCGCTCGGACCGGGCGGATCGGGGACGGGAAGGTATTCGCGGTGCCGACGGCGTGGCCGCGGGTGTTGGAGTTTTAGTTTGGCGAGCGGAGCGGCGTCGGTCGCCCGATCTTGTCTTTACCCCGAAGGCGTTACGTCTCGGAGCCGGGGGTCGCGCAGCGCACCCCCGGAAAAGGGCTTCATCAACAAACGAGGTCGAACCCCAACGGGGTTCTATAACGCACGCCGGTGAAGGCGCGTGATGGAACCCCGTCGGGGTTCGGCCTGATTGCTTGGATGTCCTTGATGACCGGGGGTTCGAGGCGCAGCCTCGAACCCCCGGTCATCTCCGCTCGCCGTTATCCTCCCTGCTTTCTCGCCGCAGCCGCGAGCTCCAGGAACTGTTGCTCCGCGTCGCGGTTGTTTTGCTTTCGCGCCTCGGCCAATCCGTTCTCCGCGAACTCCAGAGCACGCCGACCTTGCTTGCGGCCCAGCATTGCCTCCGCCGCAGGCGCGTACAGCCGCAGCTCGTTCGGTGACCGGACAATCGCCTCCTTGAAGACCGCGTAGGCCCCGTCCGCGTCGCCCTTGCGGGCCAGCGCCTGGCCGCGACCGAGCGCGAAGTCGTCGCGCCGACGACCCTCGTTCGTCTCCGCGTCGGCCTTCTCGCCTTCAGCCAATAGCCGGAGAACGTCGTCGGCCTTCCCCTCCTCACGCGCTGCTCGGATCAGGTGGTTGAAGAACGGGTACCGGTCCGCGATCGACGCCCGGCCGACGGCGTCGCGGGCGAAGGCCGAGGCGAGGTCCGGGGCGTCGAGCTTGAGCGCCGACCGGAACGCCTCGCCGACCTGCTCGTCCGAGAGCGACGCGGGCTTGAGCCCGCCCAAGCCGGCCGCGCTCATGGTGTCGAAATCGACCTCCGCGCCCTCCGCGGGTGCCGCGGTGGTCAGGCCCAGCTTGCGGCGCAGGCGGTCGAAGTCGTAGAGCGGCTTCGCCTCTTTCCGCGCCGACGTCCCGCCGAGACACTCTTGCATGAACCGGATCACGCCCGCGAGCCGTTTCCTCAGCGTCGGGTGGGCGGCCGCGTCGAGCGGGGCCACGCGGTTGAGAGAGTTAAGCGGCCGCCGCACCCACGTCTCCTCGAAGAACTCCCGGGCCCGGTCGCGCATCTTCTCATCGACTTCCGCCGGGTCAACGCCGTCGCGGGCCGGGAACAGCATGAACTCGCCGACGACGTCGCCGAACTGGGCCGCGCCGGTCTCGTACTCGGGCTCCGAGAGGGCTTTGCCCGCCGCGGCGCGAAAGTCGCCGACTGCCCGGTCCAGCATCTCGCGGTTGGAATGCCAGAACCGGAGCGTGCCGCCGTGCAGCACGAAGTAGGACTGGAGCCGGGCCACTGGCGTAGCAATGCTTACACCGAGGTCGGGCGTTTCCTCCAGGATGAGCGCGGTGAAGATCTGGTGTTCGTTGTCGGTGTTGAGCGGGACCAATCGGCCGGAGTGGCCCCAGTCGTTCAGTACTTTGCCGACCACTTCCACGTCCCGGATCGCCATGTAGGTCCGGTGCTCAATAAAGTCGGTCTCCCGCTCCATCCCTTGGCCGCAACGCAGCACTTCGGCTAGGGCAGCCGCCTCCTCGGCTTGCACCTCGTCGGCGCCCAGGTCGATTGAGCGGTTCAACGCCTCGATCGCGCGCGAATTGTCGCCGAGCCACGCGCGGACCAGGCCGAGGTTGAACCACGCGGCCGGCTCCGCGGCATCGGCCTCGACGATCCGCTCGAAGGCGTGCAGGGCGTCGGTGAGCCGGCCGGTCGCCGCCTGCTCCAGGGCCGGCTTCCACGTCTCGGCCTTTCCTGGCGGCGCCGGGCGGAATACATACGCCCGCCGGGCCGATTCCGGGAGGCGCGACTCGGGGCCGAATACTGACTCGAATGCCTGCCGCAGTTCTTGCAATTGCGGCGCGAAGTTGCGGGCCCGGTCTATCGCGGCCCGGGCAGCGACCGGCCGGTTGAACTGGAGTTCCAGCTCGGCCACGCGGGCGTTCACCTGAGCTTGAATGTCCTTCGCGTTCCGATCGAGCAACTCGGCCGTCTTGCGGAAGAGGACCAGGGCCCCCACGGCCTCGCCCTCTTCCAGCCGCATGAGCCCGCGGAGCCAGAAGCCGTAGGCGAAGTTGGCGTCGAGATCGAACGCTTTCTGGAGCGCCGCTTCCGCCCGCTCGTTGTGGTTGTTCAGGAACAGGATCTCGGCCTGGTAGCCCCACGCTTGTGGAACATTTGGGTACTTCTCGACCAGCTGCGAGACCGTCTGTTCCGCGGCCGCGTGCTGACCAAGTTCCTGCTGCTTCAGGGCCTTTTCGACCAGAGGGTAGTAGGGTTGACAGCACCACTTGAATTGCTTGCCGCTCCCGCACGGACAACTCGCGTAGGGGTTGATCGCCATGACGGCCTCGGCCCGACTCTGCCCAAGCGCCCGGTCGGGGCGGGTTTTCGCTGAATTCGGTCAGGATAGGGAGTTCCGTCGGCTCCGAAAATCCGGGTCGTGCGCTTTGACCGGGGCGAAATCGCGACTTACGTTCTAGCAACGTGTTGTGGACGGCACGGACTCGCCCCCGTCCCGCTCGTCCGCCTTTCCCGCCGGCCGTCCCGATGACCGAGCCGTCGCCGGTGCGGACGTTCTGCGGGCCGTCCACACCCCCTCCGCCTAAAGGATTGTCCAGCCATGGTGAGTTCCGAACTCGGCGCATGTGAGTGGTTTGTCTGGGACCTCCGCCGCAGCGGGCTGATCGACCGCGGCCAACTCGACCAGGTGGTCGGCGATTTTCTGAAGAAGAACCAGCGCGCCGAACCCCCGGCCCTTGCCGAATACCTCGTGTCCCAGTCCGTCCTGAGCCCGTTCCAGGCCGAGCGCATCCTCCAGGGCAAGACCCAGGGGCTCGTGCTCGGGCCGTACGTGCTGGTGGACGCAGTTGGGTCCGGGAGCATGGGCCAGGTCTACAAGGCGCAGTCGAAGACCGACAACCAGTGGTATGCCGTCAAGGTGTTGCCCCGGCGGAGCATGTGGAATGTCCGGCTGGCGCGGCGGCAGGTGCGGGCGTTCGGCCAATTCTCCCACCCGGCCGTGGTCCCGTTCGTGGACGTCGGCACGGCTGGCGGCCAGCACTACCTGGTGTGGCCGTTCGTGGAAGGCCAGACGCTCGAGACCCGGGTGCTCCGTGAGGGCCGGATGAGCCCCGAAAGCGCGGCCCTCCTGCTATCGCACGTCTCGCAGGGCCTGGCCCTCGCCCACGGCAACGGCATCTTTCACGGCCTCATCAAGCCGTCGAACATTCTGATCGGCAACGACGGGCAGCCGAAGATTCTCGACTTCGGCATCGGGTCGCTCCTGGCGGAGAACGAGGGCGAGTCGCTGGTGGACACCATGTCCACGGCCAACACGCTTACGAGCGGGCTCGACTGCTCCAGCCCCGAGAGCATCATGGAGCCGACCAACCGGACCCCGGCCGGCGACCAATACAGCCTCGGGTGTGTCTTGTATTTCGCGCTGGCCGGGCACTACCCGTTCCCGGACGGGACGGCCGTCGAGAAGATGATGGCGCACCAGTTCAAGCAGCCGACCCCGCTACGGGAAGTGGTGCCGCACGTCGCCGACGGGCTGGCGGCGGTGGTCGATCGGTTGATGCAGAAGTCCCCGGAGGGACGGTACACGGGGGCCGACGAGATCGTCGAGGCCCTGCTGCCCTTCACGACCAACGCCCGGCAGGCGCCAGGGGCCAGCCATCACGGCTCGCGGTCCGCGTCGGGCGGCAGCCACCATGGCACGCGGTCCGCGGGTTCTCATCCCGGGGTGCGGCCGCCCGCCCCGGCACCCGCGCCCGCACCGGCCCCGGCCCCGCGGGCGGCGCCAGCCGCCCGGCCGGCAGTGCTGCCAACGCCTGCGGCCCCCGTCGCTCGCTCGGCCCAGCCGCCGGCGCCCGCGCCCGCGCCGGCCCCGGCGGCGCGACCCGCCCCGGCGCTTCGGCCGGCCGCGAAACGGCCGGCCTCATCTGCCCAGGTCCCGACGCCGTCCGGCGGGCCCCTGACACCGGTTCCGGCGGAGCCCGCTTACGCGATACCCGTGCCCGAGCCGTCGCGGGGCAAGGCCGCCACCCCGCGGCCGCCGGCCGCAAAGGTTCCGGCCCCGCAAGCTCCGCCCCCGACGCCAGCCGTTCCGACTCGCGGCTCGATTTCGAATAAAGCCCCGTCGCGGGCCATCCACGTCGGCCCGGGGGCGGGTGCCGTGGACGGCCGCGATCGCGCGGAGGCTCTTCCGCCGCTGGCCCAGCCCTGGGCCGATTCGCCGATGAACTCCGCCATCAGCCCCGTGCTCTATTTCTTCATCGCGGCCGTCGTGACCGGCGTGGTCTACCTCCTGGCCAAGAACTTCCTGTTCCCCGAGTCGTAAGTCAACTCCGCCATGACGCCCTGGCCGGGTGACCCAGTCACCCGGCCTTGTTTTGCGCCGGGCTGCTTGCGACTCCGGGGGCGGGAACCCTAGAATGCCGCAGTGGTTTTCCGGTCCATCTGATGCCTTTCTTGACCGAGCCGCGCGCCTCCCCTGCCCCGCCGCCCGGCCGGCCCGGGCGGCAGCGCGTCGTCGTCCTGGGCTCGACCGGCTCCATCGGCACCAGCACTCTGGACGTGATTTCGCGGCTGCCCGACCGGTTTGACGTCGTCGGCCTCTCCGCCCGGTCGCGGAAGGACGAGTTGTTTGCCCAGGCCGCCCGGTTCCGCCCAGACTGGGTCGCCGTGGTGGACGGCGACGCGGATCGGACCGGCCTGCCGCCCGGGGTCGAGTATTTGACCCGCCCGGATGAGGTGGCACGGCGAGTGCAAGACCGGGACGTGGACGTGGTTGTCTCAGCCGTGGTCGGGGCGGCCGGGATCCTCTGCACCTGGGCGGCACTGGAGGCCGGGAAGACCGTCGCGCTGGCGAACAAGGAGACGCTGGTCGTCGCCGGCGAGCTGGTCATGGCTCTGGTCGCCGAGCGCGGCGGGCGACTGCTGCCGGTGGACAGTGAGCATAGCGCGATCTTCCAGGCGCTCGCCGGGCGTCCGGAGGGGGCCGAGCGGCTCGTCCTGACCGGCAGCGGCGGGCCGTTCCGCGGGCGGACGCGGGCCGAGCTGCGGAACGCCACCGTGGAGCAGGCCCTGAACCACCCGACCTGGCGCATGGGACCGAAGATCACGGTCGATTCGGCCACTTTGATGAACAAGGCCCTCGAGGTGATCGAAGCCCGATGGCTATTCGGCTTCGCGCCCGACCGGATTGACGTCATCATTCACCCGGAGTCGATCGTTCACTCGTTCGTGGAGTTCGTGGACGGGTCCGTGCTCGCCCAGCTCTCGCCGCCGGACATGCGGCTGCCGATCCAGTACGCCCTGACGTACCCGGACCGGCAGCCGTGCCCGGCCCGGCGTCTCAACTGGCCGGACCTGTCGGCCTTGCACTTCGAGCCTCCGGACCGGGAGACCTTCCCGGCTCTCGACCTGGGTTTCGAAGTCGCCGCCCGGGGCGGGACGGCCGGGGCGGTGCTCAACGCGGCCAACGAGGTCGCCGTCGATGCGTTCCTCGACCGCCGCCTGCCGTTCCTCGACATCCCCCGGGCCTGTCGGGAGGTGCTCGACGCGCATACCTTTGATCCTCACCCGACGCTCGACGGCCTGCTGGCCGCCGACCGCTGGGCCCGCCAGGAGGTCCGCCGTTGGACAAGTCTGAATCCGTCACCCAGCCCGTCGTGACCGAGCCCGCACCGCGCGAAGGCCCGACCACGATCGGCGGCTGGATTGGCGCCAACCTCTTTCCCCTGGCGTTCGTCGCGGGGATCATCGCGCTCATCGTCTGGCGGGGCTTGTTCGTCCTCGACGTAGCCCTGGCGGCCCTCGGCCTGGGGCTCGTGATCTTCATCCACGAGCTCGGGCACTTCCTGGCCGCGAAATTCTGCGACGTTCACGTCGAGACGTTCAGCGTCGGGTTCGGCAAGGCGCTCCCGGGGTTGCAATTCCGCCGCGGCGAGACGACCTACAAGGTCGGATGGATCCCGCTGGGCGGGTACGTGAAGATGGTTGGCGAGGGGGACAATGCCGACACCGAGGAGGCGGACGAGGACCCGCGATCGTTCAAGAACAAGCCGGTCTGGCAGCGCATGGTAATTATCTCGGCCGGGGTGGTTATGAACCTGATCCTCGGCTGCGTCTGCTTCATGGTGGCGTATTCGCACGGAGTCGAGGAGACGCCGGCTTTCGTCGGGATGGTGCCCACTGGTTCGCCGGCTTGGCAGGAAGACGTGCGCGTCGATGACCAGATCATCCAGATCGGCGACCACACGCGGCCCACGTTCGACGACATCCGCCCGACCGTGATGAGCGCGGCCAAGGGTCAGGGCATCCGGTTCGTCTTGCAGGACCGGGCGGGCACCACCCGAACCGTGTACCTGGTGCCCCGACGCAACCCGGAGGACCTGTACCCGACGGTGGGGATCAACCCGGTCGAGCAGCTCGTGCTGGCGAAGGCGCGTCGCGGCGGGCAGCCGCCGTTCCGGCGCAACTCCCCGGCCGCCGGGGCCCTCGCCGCGGAGGACGGCTCGCCCTTCCAGGGCGGCGACCGGATCGTCGCGTCATCGAACGACCCCGCCAATCCGGGGGTCGTGAAGGCGATCGGCCCGGACCCGCGCGACCCGAGCGGGAGCAAGCTGGACACGGTCGAGTTCCTCCGCAACCAGTTCCGGATGCGCGGCAAGCAGATGACCGTGCTGGTCGATCGTGACGGCCGGCCGCTGAGCTACGTGCTCGAGCCGGGCTGGACGCAAGCGCTCGCGGGCGTCCGGTTGCAAATGGGGCGGATCGCGGCGCTGCGGGTCAACGGGCCGGCGGCCTCGGCGACGCCCGTGGCCGCCCCCGGCGAGCCGGGATTGCAGACGGCGAAGCTCGACGAACCCGGCACCGGCGACCGGCTCATCGCAGTCGAAGTCGAGCGCGAGGGCAAGCATATCCGCTACGTGGACGAGCCCAGCAAGGAGCCCCCGGCGGGGGTCGAGGAAGTCCCGTTCGACCCGCTCAAGTTGCCGTACGAGCTGGAGTCATGGGCCGAGAAGGCAACCGACCTGCGCGTCCGGGTGACCGTCCTCCGGTCCGCCGCGGCCGGGGCCAAGACGGGCAAGCGCGTGTCGTTCGACATGACCTGGGACCCGAAGCTGGTGTTCACCGGCGAGGGCCTGCTTGGCTCCAGTACTCCGATCCCCATCTCCGGCCTCGGGCTCGCCTACTTCGTCGATACGACCGTCGATTCGGTCGCCCCCGGGAGCAGGGCGGCAACGGCGGGTCTTCTGAAGGGTGACGTCATCACCGAGGTCCGCTACCGCGACGTCAACGACAAGGGGGAAGAGACCCCGAGCAAGTGGTTCAAGCTGAAGCACTACCAGGCGGTTTCGCTGCACGCGATGCTGCAACGGGTGGAGTCCGAAAACCTGGACCTCAAGGTCAAGAGGGCGACCCCGACGGGGGACATCGAGGTGGAACTCGCACTGGCCGCGGAGCCAGACAAGGCGTGGCCCGCGGTCGATCGCGGGTTCATTTTCCCGTTCGATGTGCGGGTGCAGAAGGCGGACGGGCTGGTGGACGCGGTCGGCATGGGCCTGCACCGCACGTGGCGGACGGTGAAGATCATTTACCAGACGCTCTACGCCACCATCTTCCGGCAGATCTCGGCGGAGACGATGAGCGGCCCGTTGTCGATCGCGAACGCGTCGTACAAGATCGCGGGGTATGACCTGTGGCAGTTCATCATCTTCATCGGGCTCATCAACATCAACCTGGCGGTGGTGAACTTCCTGCCGATCCCGCTCTTGGACGGCGGGCATATGGTGTTCCTGATTTACGAGAAGATTCGCGGCAAGCCGGCGCCGGACAAGCTGATCGAGTGGTCGCTATACCTTGGACTGGCCTTCATCCTGCTGCTGATGGCGTTTGTGATCTTCCTGGATGTGCGGAGGCTGTTCTTCTGATGGTGACGGCGAGCGGTGTCAGTCGCCCGCCCTGTCCGTACCCCGAAGGGGTTTCATCTCAGAGCCGGGGGTCGCGACGAAGGAGCGCACCCCCGGTCCCCGATGGGCAATAGTGACCGGCCGAACCCCAACGGGGTTCTATCACGCGCCTTGTGGCGAGGCGCGTGATAGAACCCCGTTGGGGTTCGATCCAATCTTTGCTGACCCCACGTACCGGGGGTGCGCTGCGCGACCCCCGGCTCTGAGATGAAACCCCTTCGGGGTACGGACACAAGACCACTGGGAGCTAACTCAACTTCACCGTCACCGTCTTCGTTTCCGTGTAGTGCTCCAGCGCCGCCTCGCCGTTCTCGCGGCCCTGGCCGGACATCTTGAACCCGCCGAACGGCGTCGTCGTGTCCACGACGTGGTAGCAGTTCACCCAGACCGTGCCCGCCTTCACTCGCTTCGCGTACGTATGCGCCTTGTTCACGTCCCGCGTCCAGACGCCTGCGGCAAGTCCGTAGTACGTGCTGTTCGCCCGCTCGATCACCTCGTCCATCGTCTCGAACGGCAGGACGCCCACGACCGGGCCGAAGATCTCGTCCTTGGCGATCTCCATGTCATCCTTCACGTCGTCGAAGATGGTCGGGGAGACGAAGAATCCGCTCTTGCCCACGCGCTCCCCGCCGACGAGTAACTTCGCGCCCTGCTTCTGCCCGGACTGCACATAGCCGAGGATCTTGTCCATCTGTTCCTGCGAGACTTGCGGACCTTGCTCGGTCGTCTCGTCGAGCGGGTCGCCGATGCGCCGTTTCTTGGCCTCCGCGGCCAGCCGTTGGACGAACTCCTTGTGAACCTTGCGCTCCACGAATAGCCGGCTCCCGGCCGTGCAGCACTGGCCGCAATGGAAGTAGATGGCGTGGAACGCCCCCTCGACGGCCTGATCCAGGTCGGCGTCGGCGAAGATGACGTTCGGCGACTTGCCGCCCAGTTCGAAGGTCATTCGCTTCAGAGTCGGGGCGGCGTTCTTCTGAATCAGCCTGGCCGTATCCACGTGGCCGGTGAACGCGATCTTGTCGATGTCCGGGTGGACAACCATGGCCTGCCCGGTGGTTTCGCCGTGCCCGGCAAGTAGGTTGATGACCCCGGGGGGGAACCCGACCTCGACGGCCAGCTCCGCGACGCGCATGGCCGAGAGCGGGGTCTGCTCGGCGGTCTTCATGACGATCGCGTTGCCGCACGCGAGCGCCGGGCCCCACTTCCAGGCGAGCATGAGCAACGGGAAGTTCCAGGGGATGATCTGGCCCACCACGCCGACCGGCTGGCGAAGGGTGTACGAGAGAAAGTTGCCCCGGACCGGGACCGTCTTGCCCTCGACCTTGTCGGCCCAGCCCGCGTAGTAGCGAATCGTGTTGGATACGCCCTCGAGGTCGCCGCGGGAGTCGCGGATCGTCTTGCCGCTGTTGAGCGACTCGAGCGCTGTCAGCTCCCCCGCCTCCTTATCGATGCGGTCGGCCAGCTTGTACATGAGCCGGCCGCGATCGGCGGCGTCCATCCGCGACCACGGGCCCGTCTCGACGGCCTTGCGGGCGACGCGGACCGCGGCGTCCACGTCCTTCGCCGTGGCGTGGGCGACCTTGGCGATTACCTCGCCGGTCGCGGGGTTGTAGGTGTCGAACGTCCCCCCGTCGGAGGCGTCCACCCACTCGTTGTTGATCATCAGCCGGGTCTGGCGGACCTTGGGCTTGGCGGCCGGTGGCGCTGCAGTCGTGGCCATGGGTGAGTCCTCGGGAGAGTGGTTCGGGCCGGGGCATCATAAACCACCGGCCCGGCGGGTCAAGCGGTCACAACGATTCAACCGCGCGGACGGAGGCGTCCGCCCCAACAAGCGGCTGCTGACAGGTGAAGTTCTCGCACACATAAGTGGTCACGTCGCCAAGCGCCGGCCGGTCGTGCAGGAGCGGGATGCTCGCGGGCGGAGGGCCGGAGCCCGGGTCATGAGCCGCGACGATCACGTTCGGCAGGAACCGACACCGGATCGCGCCGAGGACGCGCCGCACCACTTCGCCGCCGAACTTGCCGATCACGGCAATTTCCTTCGTTGGGCCAAGGTCGAAATCGAGCGCAATGAGCATCTGCCCGGCCGCGGCGGGCGCCTCGGCCATGAGCCCGGCAAACGCCTGCAACGTCGTCTCGCCAAGGTCGCGAAGGTCGTGCCGACCAGTGAAGGCGCTGAGTCGCAATAGCGCTGTTGCGGCCATCGAGTTCCCCGAGGGGGTAGAACCGTCGTGCGAATCTTTCGTTCGCGTGATGAGCGGCTCGTGGCCGATCGCGGTGTAGAAGAAGCCGCCGTTCGCTTCGTCGTGGAAGTCCCGGACCATGATGTCCGCGAGTCCGACGGCCGCGTCGATCCATTTGGCCTCGAATGTCGCCTCGTACAGCCGGGTCAGTGACTCGATCAAGTAGGCGTAATCCTCCAGGTATGCATCCAGTTTCGGGGCGGAGCCGACGGCGGTCGTTCGGAACAGTCGGCCGTCCGGCCGCCGCAAATTGGTTAGAACGAATTCGGTCGCGCGAACCGCCGCGGAAATGTATCGCGGCTCGTCGAACGCGGCCCCGGCCTGGGCGAAGGCCGCGATCATCAGGCCGTTCCACGCGGTCAGAATCTTCTCGTCGCGACCGGGCCACACCCGTTTCGCGCGAACTTGATAAAGGCGATACGCCATCTCGCGACACCGGCGACGCAGCTCCTCCTCGGGGACGCCGAGCGACCGCGCCACCTCCGGCCACG
>DATFWZ010000430.1:0-11612 GCA_035258765.1 Gemmataceae bacterium | reverse complement strand
GCTGGATGCGATCGAGAGGCCGCACCGCGAGAAATTCTCGCAGAAGCGCCGCGGTCGATTCCCGGACGAGTACGCGAAACTCCTGGACATTCCCCCCGATCGCCGGACCCCGCTGGAGCAGCAGATAGCCGCGATGGTCGCGAAGCAGGTCTATGCCGACGACAAGACCATGTTCAACGGCATGAAAGCGGCCGAGAAGGACCGGTGGGAGGCGCTCAGGAAGCAGCTGGCCGATGCCGGTCCACGACCAACCCCGCCGGCCGTCGCCATGGCCTTCACCGACGTCGGCCGCGACCCGCCACCGACCCATCTGCTGAAGCGGGGCAACTGGGCCAAGAAGGGTGAAGAGGTCCGGCCGGGGTTCCTTTCGGCATTCGATGATCGCTCCGCCGATGTCACTCCGCCGGCGACGCGGAAGACCTCCGGCCGCCGGTCGGCACTGGCGAATTGGATCGCCGACCCGAAGAACCCGCTGACCGCCCGGGTGATCGTGAACCGGGTCTGGATGCAACACTTCGGTCGCGGGATCGTGGACTCCCCGGGCGATTTCGGCTCGCAGGGCGAGAAGCCGACGCATCCCGAGCTGCTCGATTGGCTGGCCAGCCACTTTGTGGCGAATGGCTGGAGTCTCAAGCGTCTGCACCGACAGATTGTATTGTCCGAGGCCTACCAACAGGGTTCAACGTTCAACGGCGACGCGGCAAGAATCGATCCGGACAACAAACTGCTCTGGCGGATGAACCGACGGCGGCTGGATGGCGAAACGATCCGCGATGCGATCTTGAGCGTGGTCGGTGTCCTCAACCCGAAGGAGCACGGGCCAAGCGTATTTCCAGAACTACCCGCCGAGATGAAGGCGGCCGCCGCGGCGTGGCCCGTGTCCGCCGACCCGACCGAACGAAAGCGTCGCAGCGTCTACGTGTACGTGAAACGAAATCTGCGCTACCCGCTCTTCGCCGCGTTCGACGCGCCGGATCGCAACGAGGCCTGCACACGCAGATTCGAGACGACCACCGCCCCGCAGGCCCTGATGCTGCTGAATGACAAACTCTACGCGGAGAAGGCGCGACAGTTCGCGGAGCGGGTGACGAAGGAAGCGCGGGGCGACGCGAACGGCGCGATCGAATGTGCGTACCTGATGGCACTCACCCGCAAGCCGACGAGCGAGGAGCGTACGGCGGCGCTGCGGTTCCTCGAAGAACAGTCAAATAAATTCGGCGGTTCGCGCGAGGCGATGGCCGACTTTTGCCATGCTTTGCTTAACCTGAATGAGTTCGTGTACGTGGACTAACGTCGGACCATGCACGCAACCAACGATTCCCCGAACGCCCTTCGCTCGCGCCGCGAGTTCCTCCGCCGGGCCGCACACGGCTTCGGGGGGTTGGCGCTCGCCACCATGCTCGCCGACGAGGCGGGGGCCAATCCGTCGGCGGGTGTCGCTAGCCCGTTCCTGCCAAAGAAGCCGCATTTCGACGCGAAGGCGAAGTCGGTCATTTTCCTCTTCATGGAGGGCGGCCCAAGCCACGTCGACCTGTTCGACCCGAAGCCGGAGCTGACCCGGATGAACGGGAAGCCCCTCCCGGGGCGGTTCGGAAAGGTCCTCACGCCGATGGGCACAGGCGGGAACAACCTGCTCGCGACCAAGCGCAAGTTCGCCAAGTACGGCCGGTCCGGCCTGGACTTTTCCGACTGGCTGCCGCACATGGCGAAGTGTGCCGACGAATTCGCGATCCTGCGGGCATGCCATGCGGACGGGCTGAACCACGTCGGGTCGGTTTGCCAGATGAATACCGGCAGCGTACTCGCCGGCCGGCCGAGCATGGGGGCCTGGGCCCTGTACGGGCTCGGGACGGTGAACCAGAACCTGCCCGGCTTTGTGGTCATGACTGACGGCGGCCAGGTGACCGGCGGGTCGCGCAATTGGGGCACCGGCTTCATGCCGGCGACTTACCAGGGCACCGCGTTTCAGCCCGGGGACAGCCCGATCCTGAACCTGAAGCCGGAAGTTACCGCGGAGCGCCAGCGGGGCAAGCTCGAACTCATTCAGCGGCTCAACGAGATGTACCGCCGCGACCGGGCAGACGACACGCGCCTCGCCGCCCGGCAGGCCGCGTACGAGCTCGCTTTCCGAATGCAGGCGACAGCGCCCGAGGTCGTGGACCTGTCGCAGGAGCCGGAGCGAGTGAAGGAGGCGTACGGCCTGAACCGGAAGGAAACCGCCGATTTCGGCCATCGGTGCCTCCTGGCCCGGCGGCTCGTGGAGCGGGGAGTGCGATTCGTCCAGGTCTATTGCGGGGCCGGGAGTGCGTGGGATGCGCATAGCGACCTCGAAGGCAATCACACCCGCATGTGTGCCCGGGCCGACCGGCCGACGGCCGCCCTGATCGACGACCTCAAGGCTCGCGGGCTGTTCGACGAAACGCTGGTCATCTGGGGCGGAGAGTTCGGCCGCACTCCCATGACGGAAGGCAAGGACGGTCGCGACCACAACCCGTACGGGTTCACGATGCTCCTGGCGGGCGGTGGGGTGAAGGGTGGGACGGTCCACGGTGCGACGGACGAGTTCGGCCTCTACGGTGTCGAGGGTAAGGTTCACGTCCACGACTTCCATGCCACGATCCTTCACCTGCTCGGCTTCGACCACGAGAAGTTGACGTTCAAGCACAGCGGGCGCGACGAGCGACTGACGGATGTCTCCGGCGAGGTCGTGAAGGCCGTTCTCAAATGACCCCGTTCGATCCCGGCAAATACCACGCCCCGCTCACCGCCCTCTGGTCGATCGAGCGCGTGCCTGAACTCGGCCCCGGGACGCCGAACGAGTCGGCAATGGCTGCCCTTGCGGAACTCTCACCGGAGAAGTCCTTCTCCCGTGTACGCGACCGAGACGCGGCGATGGCCTGCATCAGCGGACTCTGGCTGTACCACGACTTCCTCGACCAGTCGCACACGATCAGCCAGGACCTCGGCGACTGGGCCGGCTCGTACTGGCACGGGATCATGCACCGCCGCGAGCCGGATGCCGGCAACGCCGAGTACTGGTTCCGCCGCGTCGCGGCGAACCCGGTCTACGAGGAGTTGGGCAAGGACGCTGGCGAGCTCGGCTTGACCGTCAGAGGCGGGACGTGGGACGCGTTCGCGTTCGTGGACCGGTGTGAGAATGAGCGGGGCACGGGATCGGCGGCCGAAGAGGTTTGTCGCCGCGTGCAGTTGCGGGAAATGCAGTTGTTGTTCGACTGGTGCTATCGGAGGGCCACAGGCGGGTGAAATCCGTCACTCCAACACGATCATCGTCCCCGACGCGGCGGGGACCGTCACGGTGATCGAACCATCAACGTCCCCGGCGTCCTTGGTCCGTTCGACGACCCGTCCGTCCGTCTCCTGGTCAAATTGCCAGACGCGCATCTTGCCTTTGAGGCCCGCGACGTTCAGCTTCACCATGGACGGGCTGCCGAGGTTCTTGTTGATCACCGCGATCGTTGTCGCCCGGTCCTTGATCCGCTTGGCTGCGTACACAGTCAAGTCGTGGCATTCACATTCGCTGGGGAGGTAGAGGTCGCCGAACCGGCCGCCGGCGCCGTCGTAGTTGCGGAACAGCTTCCACGCCAGTTCCTGAGTCCCTTCCGGCCGGCTCCAAATGAACGCCAGGTCGACTCTCTCTCGGGCCAGGATGCCGAAAACGTCCGCTTGTGCCAGGGCTCCCGAGATATTGTCGCCGCCGCCGAAGTTGTACTCGCCGAGGCAAACCTCCATCCCCGGGTTGTGCTTGTCGATCCACGCGCGCACCCGTCGGAGGACCATCGTCGCCTTCCCGTCCCCGGCGCGCTTGATCCACGACTCCGGCTCATAGGCCGGGTCCCACAGGTCTCGGGTGGTTCGCAGCCTCAGGTCATTCAGTTTCAGATCCTTCCCGGTCCCCATGTAGGGACCGCGGCCGTCCGCCTGGGCCTGCGGATACCAGTGAAAGTCAAATACGTCCACGAGGGGTCTGCCATGCGCCCGCTTGTACTCGCCGCATTTGCGGATGAACCACTCGGCCAACGGCACCTGGCCGTGAGCATGGTAATCCGGCCGCGAGCGATACCGGTCGCCGCCCTCGTCAGCGGCCGAATAGAACAGGTCGGTCCAGCCCCAGGAGCAGAATCCCGCGATTTTGGCCGACGGATCGGCGGCCCGAATCGCCTCGGCGTAGCCCACTGTCCGGTCCCAGAGTTCGTCGTAGCCGAGCGGCTTTGGGCGGACGTCGCGGTGGGTCTCGTGCCAGAGCATCGGCTCGTTATCCAGCGCCCAGTACCTGGTCCCTGGTCGGGTGTGCCTGACGACGAGCCGTACGCCATCGGCAATGAACTTCGGCCCGGCTTCCACGGAAGTGTCGCGCCAGTCGTTGCCGGTCACGGGCGTGCCGTCCGGGCGGAGGCCGCTGCCGACATCCGGGTGGCCCGTCTCGGTCGCTTGCTGTTTGCCGTATTTGTTGACCGAGAAGCCGTACGAGGTCCGGTCTTTGGCGACGAATCCAAGGGTCGGCGCGGTGACGTAGGCAGTGGCGCCGCGCTCCTGGTTTTCGCGGACGAATCGCACCCAGCCCGTTTGCGCCTCGTCCTTCGCTGGGGAGCCACCGTTCTTGAAGAACCAGTCGCGACCGGCGCTGTCCGCGTTCGCGTTCCAGTTGTATCGCGACGACCGGTTTCCGCCCCACCGCGTGATCGGAATCGCGTAGGCGACGAGCTTGTCCCGCGGCAGGGTGCTGACCCCATAGATCTCCTCTCGGATCGGATGACCGGTCTCATTGATTTTGATGGTAGCGATCACCGCGTACGCGGGCGCTGGAGGGAACTTGCGAACCGGCACTCCTCCCGCCTTCGAGCGCGCGGATGCATCGGAGCCGACCATTCGCGGCGCTGGGCCCGGCTCGGGCGGCGACTCACCGGCTGGGGCCGGGGAGGACCGGCACAAGGCCGGCAGCCACCACGTGGCGAAAATCTGGCCGAGTACCAGAGTGATCAGGAACGGTCGCAACCCGGAGACCATTACGCTTCCTGTGAAGATTGATCAAGGCAGACGAGGCATAAGTGGCTGCAGAGTAGGACGGCAATCAGGTGGGTGCAACTGCTACAACCGTCGCGATCATGACAACCGGCATCATCGTTAGGGCCGGCGTAAACCGAAATCTCCTCTCCGCGGCCTGAATCGGTCTGCATGCTGCCCGCAAACCTTGTGCGGCCTACGCGCCCTCGCGTGAATGACCGAGTCTTGTAGCCATTGCGGACTTGTTCCCAACGGCCCTCGAATACCGAGCCGAACGTCATTCGCGCCCGAGAAAAACTGCGAATCGTTCCCGGTGGGGTGCGGCTCAGCCGCGAATACGAAGTGACATCCGGGGTGCCCGACCATACCTCAAACTCCAACCCGGACCTGTACGGAGATGCCATGTCCGCGCCGACCCTGGCCCACCGGTTCGCGACGTACGCGAGCCGCCTAAAATACGGGGACATTCCCGCGCCCGTGATCCACGAATCCACGCGGCGGCTTGTGGATTCGTTCGCCACCGCGGTCGGGGCCATGCCGTCCGATGCCTTCGCAGTCGCCCAGGAGTGTGCACGGCGCGTGAGCAGCACCCCGGGGGCCACCCTCCTCGGCGGCGGGCGGTCGAGTGTCGAGTGGGCGACGTTCGTCAACGGTCTGCTTATCCGCTACCTCGACTTTAACGACACTTACTTATCCAAAGAGCCAGCCCACCCGAGCGACAACCTGGCTCCGGTCCTCGCGGTCGGCGAGTCCGTGGGCGCGACCGGGAAGGACATGTTGACGGCCGCGGTCCTGGCGTACGAGATTCAGTGTCGCCTGTGCGATGCCGCGTCGTTGCGGAAGCAAGGGGTGGATCACGTTACTTATGGAGCGATCTCGTCCGCAATCGCGGCCGGAAAGCTGATGGGACTGGACGTGCCCAAGCTCGTCCACGCGATCGGCCTCGCCGGCGTCTGCAACGTGGCCCTGCGGCAGACGCGGTCGGGCGAGCTGAGCATGTGGAAGGGATGCGCCTTTGCGAACGCGGCCCGAAACGGAGTGTTCGCCGCGACGCTGGCCGCCGCCGGCATGACCGGGCCGGCGCCGATCTTCGAGGGCGACCTGGGGTTCATGAAGCTCGTGACCCGCGAGCCGTTCGCGGTCGCCCCGATGGGGGCGGAGTACGACGCGGACGCGCCGTTCAAGATTACCGACACCTACATCAAGTTCTGGCCAGCCGAGTACCACTCGCAAAGCGCCATCGACGCGGCGCTGCGACTCCGACGGGAGATCGGCGACGTGTCGCGGGTCGCCGGCGTGGACATCTACACGTTTGAAGCGTCGTACAACATCATCGGCAAGTATGCCGAGGCCTGGGCCCCCAAGACTCGCGAGACCGCCGACCACAGCCTCCCATACTGCACCGCCGTCGCCCTTCTCGACGGCGAGGTGACGTTGCGCCAGTTCGACCCGGAACGCTTCACCGCCACGGACGTTTTGCAGTTGTTGACCAAGGTGAAGGTCCACCTGGATGACGCCCTCACGCCGCGCTACCCGCGCGGCATCCCGAACCGCATCGTGGTCACACTGACCGACGGAACGCGGCTCACCCAGGAGGTCGAATTCCCCCGCGGCCACGCCGGGAACCCGATGACGGACGACGAGGTCGAGGCCAAGTTCCGGGCGCTGGTTGAGCCGCGGTACGGAAGGAAGACCGCCGACGACCTCCTCGAGCGGTGCTGGCGGTTCGAGGAGGTGACGAATGTGACGAACGTGCTGGGGCTGCTCGGCGGCCGGTAAGCCCATTCGTCGTTCGGACGCCGGCTCACACTTCCACCCGGCGGCGGCGGTCTCTATGAAAGCAAAGAGGTCAGGGAACCACGTGCAAATCCCGTCACGGCAGTCCCCTTCGCAAAGGCACTCGCATGATCCCGATCGACTTCAGCGGCAAGGTCGCCCTCGTCACCGGCGTCGGCGACAACGAGAGCTTCGCCTGGTTCATCTCCAAGGCCCTCAAGGCGGCCGGGGCGAAGATCGTCCTGGCCTGCCACCCGCGAATGGTCAACATCGTCGAGGGCATCCTCGGCGGAGAGAAGTACCGCGAATCCCGGCTCCTCCCCTATGGGGGCGGGGAACTGCAAGTGGAAAAGGTGTTCGCGATGGACGCCCGGTTCGACACCATGGCCGACGTCGATGAGGCCACGCGGAACGACAAGCGCTGGAGCAAGTACCCGTTCTACGGTATCAAGGAAGTGGTGGACGCGGTCGGGAAGGAGTTCGGCGGCATCGACATGCTGATCCACTCGATCGCGTTCAGCCGCGAGATCCTCAAAGCGATGGTCGAGACCAGCCGGTCGGCGTACTTCGAGGCCCTGGGCATCAGCGCCTACTCGTTAACCAGCCTGCTACGGGCGGCCACGCCATACATGGAGAATCGGCCGGGCGGGGCAGCGGCCGTGGGACTGACGTACCTCGGCGGCACGCGCGTGGTCCCGTACTACGGCGGCGGGATGTCCACGGCCAAGGCGGCCCTTCAGATCGACGCCGCCCAGCTCGCTCACAACCTCGGGAAGAAGAACATCCGGGTGAACTTAATCTCGGCCGGGCCATACGCCTCGCGGGCCGCTCGCAGCATCCGGCCCGGCGAATTCGAGAAGTCGATCACCTACGCCGCCGAGCGGTCACCGCTGCCGCGCGGGATCGAGCCGGAAGAAGTGGCCAACGCCACCGTCTTCTTGTGCAGCCCGCTGGCCAGTGCCATTAGCGGCCACACGCTGTTCGTGGACTGCGGTTACAACGTGATGGGCGTCTGATGCTTCGATGATTGATGCGCATATCCACGTCGTCCCGCCCAACCTGCCCGGGGTCGGGCCGCTGAGCCCCGGGCTGCGGGCGAGCGTGGAGAATGTGGCCCGCGTCGTCCGCGAACAGATGCTGGCCGGCGGATTCACGCACGCCGCCGCCATGGGGGCCTGGGACGCAGGTCCGGATGACCCACTCGGCGTGGCCCGAACGCTTCAGATTGCCCGATCAGTCCCCGGGCTCTACGCGATTGGCGTCGCCGACCCGACTCGCACCGATAAGGATCACCTCCGCCGCGCCGAGGCCCAGATCGCGGCCGGCCGAGTCGTCGCCCTCAAGGGTTACCTCGGCTACCTGCACCACTACTCGAACGACCCGGGATACCGGCCGTACTTCGAGCTCGCGGCCCGGTTCAAGCTTCCCGTCTTCTTCCACACCGGCGACACCTACTCGCCCTACGCCAAGCTGAAGTTCGCCCATCCCCTCACCGTCGACGAGGTGGCCGTTGACTTTCCGACCGTCAGCTTTGTCCTGTGTCACGTCGGCAACCCGTGGACGGTGGACGCCGCCGAAGTCGTCTACAAGAACATGAACGTCTGGACGGATTTGTCGGGCTTGCTCGTGGGACCGGAGGAGGACTTCACGGACGAGGCCCGGAACGAGAATCGGCGTGACGTGATCGAGCGAATCCGGCTCGCGTTCCGGTATGCCGAGCGGCCCAACCGGTTCCTCTACGGGAGCGATTGGCCGCTCGCGCCCATGCCGGCGTACGCGGACTTTATTCGGGAGGCGATCCCCGCCGAGTTCCACGAAATGGTCTTCGCGGAGAATGCCCGCAAACTCTTTGGCGACCGCATGTCTCGCTAGGGCAGCGCTCGACGGCGGCGGATTACGGCCCAGCCACCGGTCGCGAAGGTTCGCCCCCCACCATCGCCCTCATTTTCTCAGGCCGCCAAATGCGATGTTCTCGCGCCCGGACGAATGGGCGCAAGTCCTTGCCCACACACCCCGCTCGTCAGGCCGCCTCAGGCCGCCACACATGCACACCGAGTGGCGGCCTGAGGAATTCCGCGCACTTTCCGGGGGTCCAAAACTTGACACGCCGCGTTTTGGATAGGACACTCCGGCCCACGCCCGACACCTTTCGACTTCTCCGGCACGCCCCGTCCTGCGGGAATTGGAATCCCGGCCTTGCACGGCGGCGAAGCCAACCCCCAGCCGTCTTAAGGCGGGCCTCAAGCACCGCCACCCAATGAGCCGTGGTGCACACTGGAACGGGCTCGTTACGAACGGCGTCACCGCTCGCCCTTCGGCAATAACTGTCGCACCGCGGCCAGCGTGTCCGCCTCTTCGGGCTTCTTGTCCGTCCGCCACCGGAGCATTCGCGGGAACCGGACCGCGACGCCCGATTTATGTCGGGTTGACGCCTGGATCCCCTCGAACCCCAGTTCGAATACCAGTTCCGGCTTGACCGTCCGCACCGGGCCGAACGTCTCCAACGTGTTGCGGCGCACGAACGCGTCCACTTGCTTGATCTCCGCGTCGGTCAATCCGGAGTAGGCCTTGGCAAAAGGGACGAGCTTGCCGTTGTCCCACACCCCGAACGTGTAGTCGGTGAACAGTCCAGCCCGCTTGCCGCTTCCCGGCTGGGCGTAGATGAGGACCGCGTCCACGGTGAGCGGGCCGACCTTCCATTTCCACCAGTCGCCGGTCACGCGCCCGACCCGGTACGGGGCCGCCTTCCGTTTCAGCATCAGCCCCTCGACGTTCTGTTCGCGGCTCCGTTCGCGATTCGCGGCCAATTCCTCCCACGACTTTGCCTCGACCAGCGGGGAGAGAATGAGACTTGGCGAGGCCGTCTTCGCGGCAAGCTCCTCGAGCCTCACGCGCCGCCAGGCCATCGGCTCGGCGCGCACGTCTCGCCCCTCCCACTCGATCAGATCGTAGGCCATGAGAACGACCGGCACTTCCTCCAGGAGTTTCTTGCCGATGGTCTTTCGGCCGATCCGCCGCTGCAGCTCGCCGAACGGAAGGACCTTGCCGCCCCTCCACGGCAGGATTTCTCCGTCGATGACCATGCCGTCCGGGATCGACTCGCCGAGGTGCTTGAGTTCTGGATAACGCTCGGTCACGAGTTCTTCACCTCGCGACCAGACGAACGTCCGCCTGCCGCGGCGGATGAGCTGCGAGCGGATCCCGTCCCATTTCCATTCGGCTTGCCATTCGGCGATGTCGCCGAGCGCCTCGGGCGGGCCCTCGAGCGCGTGCGCCAGGAAGAACGGGTACGGCCGGCTGGTGTCGACGTCGGCGACCTCGGGGGAGGTCAGCGCGACGAAGAACGCGGACGTCGGCTGCCAGTCGCCCATGAGCCGGTGCGCGATCGCCTCGGCCGGGACACCGCTGGCCTGACTCAGGGCCCGCGTCACGAGAAGCTGCGACACGCCCACGCGGAAGGCCCCGGTGATGAGCTTGTTCCAGACGAACGCCTGTCGCTCGTCCATCGCCGCCCAGGCGGAGAGCACCGCGGCCTTTTGCCGCTCCTCGCCGTCGCCCCGGAGGGTAAGCAGGACTTGCTCGACCCATTCGCTGAGCGGCCGGTGGGTGGACCCGATCGGAGGGGGGAGGACGAGAGCAATCGTCTCGGCCAGGTCGCCGACGGTGTGGCTGCTCTCGGCGAACAGCCAGTCCGGAATACCGGCGACTTCCGCGGCCCAATCGCAAAGCTTGCGCGTCGGCACGGCCTGGCGTGGCTTGCGGCCGGACAAGAAATAGACGGCCCACGCTCCGTCGGCGGCGCTGACACGGGCGAAGTATCGGGCCAGCGCCTCGACCTTTTCCGAGGTCTTGGTCGTGGCGTCGAGGGTCGCATAAAGCTCGGCGAAGGCTTTCATGCTTCGCCCTCCGGCTCGTCCGCCTCGCCTTCGAACGCGGTTTTGAGCCCAATGGCGTCGAGTCCCAGCTCACGAAAGCGCCGGACCATCGTCTCGACAAACCCATGCGTGACCCGGACATGCTCGGCGCCGGACTCCTTGACGACGGTGTGCAGCCCCGGCCAGTCAACGTGGTCGGACAGGACGAACCCGCGATCCACCGCCCGCCGCCGCCGGGCCCCGCGGACCCGCATCCACCCGGACGCCATCGCGGTCGATGCCGGTACGAACCGGCGTGTCCAGGCCGAGTTGTGCGCGAGTGGCGGGGCCAGAATTATAGCCCCGGCCCATTTCGTGCCAGCCGGGGCCGCGCTCACCGGCTGTGTCGGCGGTAGTGCAACGCCCGCGGCGCGGTACTCCTGAGTCATCCGCTCGACCGCGCCGTGCAGGTAGATCGGGCCGATGGCCGGGTCGAGTCCGGAGAGCAAGCGTTGCGCCTTGCCGAGCGCGTAGCCGTAAAGGAGGCTCGCCTTCCCCGCCTCCGCGTTGGCCCGCCACCAGGCGTTGATCTCGGCGAATACGACTTGCGGCGGCGCCCATCGGTAGACCGGAAGGCCGAATGTCGATTCTGTCAGTAGTTCGTGGCAGCGGATCGGCTCGAATGTCGCACAAGTCGAGTCCGCGGCCAACTTGTAGTCGCCGGTGACCACCCAGACCTCACCGCGGTGTTCCATTCGCACCTGGGCTGACCCCAGGATGTGGCCCGCCGGGTGCAGCGACACGCGAACGCCATTGTGCTCGACCGGCTGCCCATAGGGCAGGGGATCAATGACCGCGTCGTCCCCGAGGCGCGCCCGGAGCACGCCGGCACCGGGCGCCGCGGCCATGTAGCGTCCCGATCCAGGACGGGCGTGATCAGCGTGGGCATGTGTGATTACG
>DATFWZ010000429.1:0-15355 GCA_035258765.1 Gemmataceae bacterium | reverse complement strand
GTGAGTCATTTCAAATTGTCGGACGGCTGCCAAATTTGGCGGGGGGACATTTGGGGACATGTCGGTCGAAGGTTGCCAAATCACCACCCCCGCCCCTGGCAATCTTCGATTCTCTCGCTTTTCCGCGACCTGCCGCCGGATCGAAGGTTGCCAAATTGACACACAAAGGAGTGGCAATCTTCAGAATGACGCCCCCAGGCGCCGACTTGCAACGACACGGTCGGGTCGAAGGTTGCCAACCCGCACAAACAGACATGGCAATCTTCAATGCCGGCGCTCGCGCACTAATGCAACAAATCGGACCGTGGCAAATTAAAGTAGGTGCCCAAGCGCTAAGAGTTGCGGGCTTCACGCCCCCGAGCGGAGCTCGTCCATCCGCCGCTGGTTCTCCAGCCGCTTGATGACGGCCTCGCCCATGCAAGCGCCCATCTCGAAAATGCTCCGCGTGCCGTGGGCGGACCGGGTGGACAGCTTGTGCGGCGGCTCGACCCCGTCAACCAGTCGCCCCTGCTGCCGGAAGAGCTTGACCAGCTCGGACAGCCGGGCGCGATCCTCGCCGTCCTCGGCACAGTGGAGAGCCGCCATGAGCGAGTGGTACGACGCCTCGTGGTGCCCGGCCGCGGACAGTTCGCGAGCCAGTTGGAGGAGCTGGCTGTATGCCTGCCCGAGTTCGGTGTCCGCCCGCATGGTTCGGCCTCCGACGACAACCGCATTGTACCAACGGCCGGCGGCTATCGCGAGCGCTCGCGTCGCGCGGGCATCCCGAGCACGGACCCCGAGACCGGATCCTCGTCGATGACGCGGAGCCGACCCGCACGCACCCAATCCCGGGCAGTCCGTGCCTCAAGGTAGTAGTAATCATAGTCCCCGTCCGGCCCGTCGCGGCCGAACGGGGCCAGCGACCTTTCCCCGGATGTTTCCCGGTAGAAGTTCAGCGCGGGCTCGAAGATCCAGTCGTGGCCGACCCGGGCCCCGCGTTCGCTCGCGGCCCGCTCGGCGAGCAGGCGGTAGACGCGCTTCGTCCCGGCGTCGTACCGCCACTGGTACAGGTAGTCGGCTTGGGTTTGTGTCGCGAAAAGTCCGCCGAGCACGACCAGCGCCAGCGACACGCCCGCGGCCAGCGACCGCCAAGCCGGGCCCGCCTCGCGCATCCGTCGCAACACCAGCAGAAGGCAGCCGACGCCGAGGGGTATGAGGTAGAGCCCGGTCCGGTCCTTCGGGTACAGGGTGCCGAGGACCCAATGACAGCCGACGAGCACCACGATCAGTCCGGCCGTCCCGCCGGCAAGGAACACGTAGAGCAGTCCCCATTCGTCCCCCCGCGCCGGTTCGCGAAACACCCGCTGGGCGACGACCGGCAGCGGCGCCAGCATCGCGGCGAAACCGATCGCGAGCAAGTACGTACATGGGCCCGGGCCGTCCGCGGGCAGGTCGGGCGGAAGCCCCCACGGCCCGCGGTCGGCCAGGGCGTACACGGACGGTTCCACCAGGGAGAGAACCATCTCGGCAAGAGACGAAGTGCCGTAATAGAACCGGCTGCCACCGAGGTGGCTGAGGCTGGGCACGGACAACGCGAAAGCGATTGCAATCGCCGGGAAGATGTACCAGCACGCAAGCGCCACAAGCGTCGCCCGCCAGGCCGGTCCGGCCCAGACAACGGTCAGGATCAGGAACGCCGCTCCCAGCGCGAAGTTCGGAAAGGCGTAGACGAGGTTGGCGCCCACCGCCAACCCCTGACAGATTGCCACCGCCAGCAGCCGCCGAGGTTCAGGCGAGACGAGACTGCGCGCCAGTTCGTGCCAGGCCCAGACGCTCAGGGCCAGCCCGAGCCCGTACCCCCGGGCCGCGACCTGGAAGTCCATCACGAGCGGGTTGAGCGCGACGACCACGAGCCCAATCAGCGACAGCACCCGCGAACCCGCGAGGAGCCAGAATAGCCGACCGGTCGCGATCAGGAGCAGGGGGCCCGCCAGAACGCTTGGCAGACGGAGTGCAAACTCAGATAGCCCGAACAGGCGCACGCTCGCCCACGCGAGGAGCGAGTACAGGACGTGATTGTTCGCGTCGTATCCGTCAGTGGAATAGATCCGCTCCAGCCCGCCTGCGACGAACCACTGGTAGGTGACCGCCTCGTCGTGCGTGATCCCGAGCGTCGCCGCGCGGTATACATTCCAGCCGAACACCGCACACACCAGCCCGCCGAACGTCAGCGGGTACCACGACCCGGGTCTCGCGGACGGTGGCGTCACTTCCGGCCCTTGGACCCGGTCTGCGACCGGAAGGCGATGGCCCGCCGGACCGCGGGGGGCTCCGGTGCGTCGGCCCCCATCACCGCGTGCCAGAGGATCTCGTTCAACTCGAAGTCGTTGATCCGGTCGTACTCCGTGAAGTCCATCTTGTTCGACCGCTGCGCCCCGTAGGCCAGCTTGGTATTCTTCACGTTCAGGTCGATTCGGGCCGGCTCGTGGGTGTAGGCGGTCAGGTCCGGCTTGACGGTGAAGCTGTTGAACATCGGCCGGGCGGCCGCGTCGTACTGGCTCAGCGGCTCGAGCCCGAGGATCAGCTCCATCGTCCGGACCAGGCTAACAGTCGAGTACTGCGTGCTGTCCACGAACTTCCGCTTGGTGTACGGTGAGATGACGAGCCCGACGGTCCGGTGCGCATCCACGTGGTCCGGGCCGTTCTGGGCGTCGTCCTCGATCACGAAAATGGCCGTCTCCTTCCAAAGCGGACTGGCGGACACGTGCTCGACGAGCCGGCCGAGGGCCAGGTCGTTGCTCGCGACGCACGACTTCGGCGAATAGGCGCCGACCGTCGTCCCGGACGTGTGGTCCTCGCCCAGGCTCATGACGATGAACCGCGGCATGGTGCCGGCCTTGGCGAACGCGTCATACTCCTTGATGAAAGCGACGACGTTGTCCGTGTCCCGCACCCGCTCGCCCAGCTTCCTGGGCAGCCCGTAGTCCGGGCACATGTGGCCGAGCAGGCCCGGGACGCGGCCCTCCATCTTGTACGCGCCGCTCCCGTCGCTGACGCGTTTGCCGTACTCTCCGTAGCTCCGGTAGCTTAACCCGGCCCGGGCGCACGCGTCCCACAGGTACCCGGACGGAGCGTTCTGCAAATGCCCCTCATCGTCGTCATCGACGCCCTTGCGCCGCGAGTACGTCAGGTGCCAGTCGCGGGCGATGTAGTCGGTGTTATAGGCCATGGTGCTCCACGGGTGCCCGTCGCGGCTCACCTGGCCGTTGCAGTACAGGTTGTCCAGGAGGACGAATTCCTCCGCGAGCTTGTGGTGGTTCGGCGTGACGTCGCGCGGGAACATGCACAGAGTCGGGTCGCCGTTCCCCTTTCGGTCCGCGCCCGTCGCCAGGTCGCCGAACACCTGGTCGTACGTGCGGTTCTCCTTGATGATGTAAATCACGTGCTTGATCGGGCTCGGGTCGCCGATCCTGGTCGGGATCGCGGTCTTGTCCGGGTGCGGGGCCGCGGTGAGCTGGTCGTCCGAGTACGGGCAGTTGCGGTAGACCTTCGCGGTGTACTCCTTGAGCGTCTTGTCGTCGGGGACCGGGACGACGCTCAGCGCCCCGTGCATGGTAGTCCCGATGTACGGGTAGGGCAGCAGCTTGCGGGCGGCCGCCTTGATCTCGTCCGGCTCTTTCTTCTCCAGCTCTTCCTTCTTGAACAACGGGTTCGGCTTCGACTGCAGGCCCTTGCCGACGCCGACGAGCAGGTTTTTGCCGTCCGGGGTGACGGCCACAGCCGTCGGATACCACCCGGTCGGGATGAACCCCTTCACAGCCGACCGCCGCGGCGCCTCCACGTCGATGACCGCGACGCAGTTGTTGTCCGCGTTGGCGATGTAGAGCGTCTCCCCGTCCGGCGACAGGGCCAGGGCGTCCGGAGTGCTCCCTTCGGGGGCCTTCGGGAAGAGGGCGGTCGAGATGGTCTCGACGACGTGCCCGCGCTTGGTGTCGATGACGCTGACGCAGTTGCTCGACGCGCAGGCGACGAACAGCCGGCCGTCCTTGTGCAACGCCATCTGGTTCGGGTGCTCGCCCACCGGGATCTTGCGCACCACGCGCATCTCCGCAGGGTCGATCACCAGTACCTGACTCCCGGCCCAGTCGGAGACGAAGAGCTGATGCCCCCCGGGGCCGAGGACGGCGTCGTACGGCCGGCCGCCGATGGTCGAGGTCCAGACGGCCTGGTCCTTGATGTTGATCGCGGCGATGGTCCCGAAGTTGATGTCGAGCGAATAGAGCAGTCCATTGGACTCGTCGAGACAGACGCCGCTCTTGAACGCGACCGGGGCAGTCGGCTCATCTTTCTTCCGGGCCGGCGCCTCCTTCTTCGGCTCCGGTTCCGGCTTGCTGGTGCGAACGAACTTTCCGTCTGCCAGATCGAACGTGTGCAGCCTGCCGAATCCTCCGCCGGCCCACCAGATCTTGGCCTCGGCCCGATCCACGGCCAGCCCGAACCAGCTCTGCCGGACGGTTTCCGTCGCAACGACCTTCGGCTCGGCAGTGGAGACGTCGATGAGCAGGAGCTCGTGCCGATTGAACCCGCTGGTGGCAACCAATGCGTGCTTGCCGTCCTTCAAGGAAACTACGTTGAGCGGCAGGTCGGTGGTGATGACGTGTGTGCCGACGGGGGTGAGGTGCCAGCCGTTGGGCAAGAGGAAGCCCGCTTCGGTCGGCCCGGCGAACTTGGGGCCTACGGATCTGTCCTGGCCGTGAATGGCAGCCACGATGACGAGAGCGGCGAGCAGGGGTAGGCATCGCATGTGAGATTCCGGGTGGGAGGATGACAAAGAAATGATGATGAGGCGGGGCGGCCGGGTCCAGTATGGATTCGATGAAGAATCGATGGATGACCGGCGTGCGAGCGGGCCGTCGGGAATAACGCGTCCGTCTCGGGATCAAAGAAATGGTCCTCACACACGCGACATTCCGATGCAATCGCGAACGCGCTCCCGCCTCTTGATCTGGCTCGGGGTTATCGTGCTGGTGCTGCTGGTGGCTGGCGCCGCGGTCGTCTACGTCGTCGGCATGGCCGTGGGCACCTTGGGGAAAGCCCTCGTGCCCGAAACACACGTCGCCGTGACGCCGAAGACGTCGAACGGCCAGTTGGAGCTGGAGCTGAGCTACGGGAAGAACGTTACCGGGCTCGACAAAGTCACCGTCCTGGACGTGGAGGGAAACAAGCTCTGGGAGATCAGCGCCCCGGGGACGGGGAAGCCGGGGAAGGTCGTCTACGGCCAGGTGCCGACGGAGCCTGACGTCGCGTGGCAGCAGAACTTCCCGGAGGGGGGTAAGCCGCCGGCGGACATTCGCGGCAAGACCGTCCAGGTGAAGATCGACCAACGCTTCCTGGTCGCGATCGGGGTGGGGCACGAATTGACTGAGGTGACGGTTGAGATGCCGAAGTAGGGCTGCTCGCCTTGGGCATCCCAACTGACAGTAGCTACGACAGAACGGACCCCAGGACGCGTCGGGCTCACTTCTGGCAGGCGAGGGGGAGCCGGCGGCGCATCCGGCCGCCGGCTACTTCTTGGGCGGGTCAAGCCGCGACTTGAGCCACGCTTTCAGGGCGGGCACTTGGTCGGCGGGCTTCGGGAACTTGCGGGAGATCTCCTTGACCGCCGGGTCGTCCGGGGCAAACTCGGTGACGATCTCCTCGGCGAATGTTTCAGCCACCGATGAGGAGTAGGTGGACGCTCCAACTACTTCTCCCTTCTCGTTCTTGATCGGGAGTTCCGTTCCTGCAACGTCAAGGAGGGGCAAATAAAACTGATACGGGTCCGTCATTCCGGCCGCCGCGCAGCGCCGGAAGACCCGGGCGCGCGTCCCGCTCCCCTCCGCGGCAAAACGACGGTTTGAAAACACACGGGCTACCTGCCGTCTGGACTCCTCGGACCCGTCCTTCAACAACTCCTCAGCTCCGCTCAGGAGCACCCAGTCCAGCTCGTCGGCCGCAAGGCCGTCTCCGAGGATCGCTCGCGCTCGCTCCCGATTGCCGCCAGTATTGAGGAGGATCAGCGCAGCAGCCTGGCGCACGGCCGGACTTTTCGCCCCCAGGAATTCCGGAGCCAGATCCTTGGCCCGCCCGGCGTCGTATTTCAGGTAAGCGCGGAGGATGCTCGCCCTTTCATAGTCGTCCGTCTTCGCATCCTTCAGGAATCTCCGCATCACGTCGTACGCCGCGACCTGCTTCTCATTCAGGAGTCCCTCGATCCGGCCCGCGACTCGATTCCAGTCGGCCCCGGCCGCCAGCTCCTCCTTTAGCGCCTCCCAATTCAGTTCTACCTTGGTTTTTCCCACGTGCTCGGCCGCCCAGCGGTTGATCCGCTCGATCTCCTTATCGAGCTCGGCTGCCGTCAGCTTGCCCCACCGGTCGATTTGGCACACGTCCTTGCCGGCCAGCCCGTTGATGGTCCCGGCCACGTGAGGTCGGGTGCTGGCCAGGTGCCGGTCCGGGTGGAAGTCCCGCCAGAAGCAAACCGTCGGCATATACCAGTCGTCTCGCAGGTGCCGGCTCAGGGCGGGCACGTCCTTGAGAGTCAAGTCCAGCCCCCTCGGTCGGGGCTCGTCGCCGTACGAGTTGAGCGACCCGTTCAGTTCGGTCAGCGGGTTGATCACTTCGGTCTTTCCCTTCCGCTGTCCCCAGGAGGCGTCGTCCGCTATCCCGCACGGCTCGGCATACTGCTTGGCCTCCGGGTAGTATCCGCCCGGCTGGCCCATCTGAAAGCAGTTAAGCAGCCGCAGGCGGGTGCACAGGAAGTCGATCTGCTGCTCCCGCGTGAGCGTCTTTTTCAGGTCCGCCCACTCGCCCGGGGCCGGCAGCTTGAACTTGGTGAAGTCGTCCATCCGTCGCGGGAACTGATCGGCCAGCCCCTTCGCGTACCGGTGGAACCGAGTGTCCGGGTACAGTCGGTCGATGAGCCGGGCCTGTGTCAGAGCTGTGGCGTAGTCCCGGTCGCCGGCGAACGCGACCAGCATTCGGTAGCCGGCCAGGTCGCCCAGTCGGTGGCGGACCATCTCGGTCAATTGGCCGTCGGCGTAGTGCGAGTCGAGGGCGGGGAGCAGGATGCGGGCGGCCTCGGAATTGCGCCCGGCCCGGTATAGCCAGGCCCCCAGGACTGCCTCGTACATGGTGGCCCCCCGGCCCTCAAACTGACCAGTCAGCGGCCCCCGACGGGACAGGTCGAGCCCGGCCGTGTCCTTCTTCCTTGTCTCCTCGACCTCCTTGATAGAATCCTCGATCTTGGCCGGGGCGACGGCCACGTCAACGGTAACGTCGATCTCGGAGGTCACCCAACCCTTGCCATCCGCGGATTTCTCCGAGTGCTCGACCCGCTTCCGTTCCCCGGGCCGGGCGACTTCAGTCCGGCCATACGGCGTGTAGACCTCGACCACGTCCTTCTCCCGCCGGACCAGCCAGCCGGTCTCGTCGGACGTCTGCTTGGTGACCTTCTTGTCATCCAGGTACCGGACGGTTACGGTGACGAACTCGGCTTTTGGCCCGGGCAGGCCGGGCATCAGGGCCAAGAGGTCCTCCATCAGCTTCCGGACCGGCTCGGAACGGACCGCGTTCGAAGGGTCGAACGGCCCGGGGTCCTTCTCGCTCTGCTGGGCATTCAGCTTCCGGGCCGCCTCCCGGATTGCCGAGCGATGGTGGTGGCAGAGAGCGGCCAGTCGATCGGCTGGCAGCGATCCCTTGCGGGCGGCCACTTGGTCGATGGCCCCGGCGGCAACAACACCGTTCGTGTGGGGCCGGGTTGCCAGCTCGGCCCGGAGCCCGTCCGCGTCCTTCGTAACCACCTTCCCAAGGGCGCCCAGGACGGGTGGCAGGAAGTCATCGACGGTCTCGCTCTCGAAGTACCACCGGAGGACCGGGAGGGCGTCCGGCATTGGGCCGGCCTTCGCCAGCTTGTCGGCAACTTCCTTGCGGAGGTCGCGGGCCGGAACCTCGGCCCCGCCGCCCCAAAACGGGGTGTTCCGCCACGGGGCTGTGCGCCCTGTCTCGTGGGCCAGCGCCAGGTCGAGCAACTCCCGGAGGTAGGCGGCGGCCCGCGTGCGCTCCTCGGGCTTACCACCGGCGAGTTGTTTGAGCGGCTCGGCCCATGGGGGCGGACCGACCTTGGGCTCGGGGGTATCGTCGATGCGAATGAACGGCCGGCTCAGCCGCTCCTGGTAGAACCGTTTCAGGTCCGCCGCCGCCCGCTCTTTCAGGTCATCGGCGCGGGCATTGGAGTTGCACAAGAGGGTCAGCGCGAACAGGCCCAGAAGTCGTGACATGACAGAAGCCTCCGGGACGGACAACGCGGCCCACCGGTCGCACGCGGATGAAGACGATTCGCGCAGCAGGTCCCAACCGTCGTTGCCACTGCTATACCTCCAGTTAAGGGCGACGCTTGCCCCCCGCCGTGCCGCGCCCCCTCCAGGAGCTTAACCCATGATCCGCCTGCTCGTTGGTCTTTGTGTTACCGTTCTCGCCGCACCCGCGGCCGGCCAGGACTGGGCCAAGGCCCGGCTGGAGAAGTCGCCCCGGCACGGGGAGTGGGTCAAGGTCAAGCACGGCGACCGGGAGGTCGCCGCGTTCGTCGTCTACCCCGAAGTCAAGGAGAAGGCCTCGGCCGTCGTCGTCATCCATGAAATCTTCGGGCTGACCGACTGGGTTCGGGGCGTGGCCGACCAGCTTGCCGAGGCCGGGTACATCGCCATCGCCCCGGACCTCCTGAGCGGTACCGGCCCGAAAGGCGGAGGGACCGACAGCTTCAAGGGGGAGGAGGTCCGCAAGGCGATCACGTCCCTACCTCCCGACCAGGTGACGGCCGACCTGAACGCTGCGACCGAGTATGTGTCGAAGCTGCCCGCGTGCAACGGGAATGTGGCGGTCGCCGGCTTCTGCTGGGGCGGCGGGCAGACGTTCCGATTCGCGACCAACAACAAGGCGATCAAGGCGGCATTCGTCTTCTACGGGACCGGTCCGGACAAGGCCGACGACGTCGGCCGGATCGCGGCGCCGGTGTACGGCTTCTACGGCGGGAACGACGCGCGGGTGAATGCCACCATTCCGACCAGCATCCAGCTGATGAAGAAGGCCGGGAAGACTTACGAACCGGTGACGTACGAGGAGGCGGGGCACGGGTTCATGCGGGCCGGGGAGGCCCCGGACGCCAACGCGGCGAACAAGAAGGCGCGCGATGAAGCGTGGGCCCGGTGGAAGGAGCTGCTCAAGAAACTCTGACTGCGGACGTGGCCAGCCGACGCCTGAAATACCGGTTGTCGGATCATGAAAAAGGGTTTGCAGAAATATCGCAAACCCTTACGCCGCTTCGAGTGCCGAGGACAGGACTTGAAACTGCACCCCCTTGCGAGGACTAGCTCCTGAGGCTAGCGAAGTAGAGTTTGGTCCATGTTGCTTTCACGCGGCAAGTCGTTGTAGCAGAGGTTCATGTGACGATCTCGTTTTGTAGTCGCGTTGACCGGTTATTGTGCCGAAGTGGCCAACGCTGCTACTGATTTGTTACAGATGGCGGATTGTGGTGAGCCGCGTCGATGTACTGCTCATTGACGGACTCGCAGAGACTAGGCGTTCCAGCGCCTACCGGATGCGCACGCGGCCGATCTAGAGCGCTGTTCGGAATCACCGGTGGTCTTTGACTTGGGCCAGGAGTCACCGTGTGTGGGACAGCCAGTCCGAAAACGTCCGGTTCAACGCGCTCCATCACCTCGACGCGTCGAACTCGTTCCAGGGCGGAGTGCCGGTGGCCGTGGCCGACGTCGCCAGGCACTTCCAGTCGAACAGCCTGCTGAAGGCCCCGTTCGGCATCAAGACGGTGACCGTGGGCGTGAGCGCAACCACGGGCGACCGGATCGTGGCCGACAACCCGGTGTCCCCGACGGCCGGGGTCCTGACCTCCGTGACGATTGGCGAGCTGGTCAACGCGACGGTCCGTGCCGGGAGCATCGGCACCCTCAAGGTGACGGGCAACACGCCCCTTGGGCTGCTCGGCAGCATCACCACCTCGACGGTCGCGGCCGGGGTGAGCGGGCCGCAGTCGATCGGTACGCTCACCGTGGCCGGCGACATCGTCGGCAGCGTCTTCGACGCCCCGGCCGCGGTCACGACCATCAGCGTCGGCGGTCGCGTGACCACTTCATCCTCGGGGACGCGCATCCAGGCCGCGTACAACACGGGCGCCAAGCTCGGCAGCCGGACGGCCGGGGCCTGGGGTCAGGCCGGCATCGCCCTGACCACCGACCTGGTGACCCGGGCGGTCGGGACGTTCGCCCTGAAGGGGAACGCGGCCCGCAGGTTCGTCGGGACGACCGACCTCGGGTTCATCGACGTCCTCGGCAACAGCGCCGGCGTCGGGCTCGGTAAGTTCACCGGCAGCGGGACTTCGACCAACAGCCTGTTCCGCGTGTCCGACGGGGACGTCGGGTCGTTCACCGTTTTGCGGTTCGTGTCCAGCGACCTGTTGGTTGGGTTCCGGCCGGTCACGGGGAGCGACCTGACTCTGGCGCCGGCGGCGGCCAACTGGGCGGCGACCAACCACAAGATCGGGGCATTCGCGACGACGGCGGCGTTCGACTCGGCGGACCCGGATGCTTCGGCCTCGTTCGCGGACAGCATCGCGGTAGCGGCGGTCCTCGGGACGGTGACAATCTCGGGGCTGGACCCGGCGGACCCGACGGCGAGGACGTTCGGGGTGGCTTTCCGAACCGGCGCCGGTGCCGGGGCGAAGGGGACGGTGAAGAAGGGCGGCGTGACCCTGGCCGTGGGGGCGGTGGACGGGCAGTTCAATTACCTGGGGCTGCCGGGTAGGAACAGGCTGGAAGGGATCGGTGTGGCGCGCGACCGACCGGACCTGTCCGCGATGCCGCGTTCACGGCGGCGGCTGCGCGTCCAGGTCGCGCCGCACCCGAGAGGTGTTCACCAAGCAGATCGTCGGCAAGACCCCGGATGAAGTCATCGCCGCGGTGGGCGCGCCTGACTCGATCCAGAGGTCCGGCAAGGACATCGATACCATCTGGTACTACAACCGGCGGACGAAGGACCCGGTCACGGGGAAAGTGGACGTGTCGGTGGAGGTCATTTTTAAGGATGGCAAGGTAGATCGCGTGAGCTTTTGACGCTGACCGCCCAGGTGCGGTCGTAATCGTGCCAAGTGGCCATCATTCGCCGGTCGGCGGGCCGGCCGCAAACGGCTCATCATCATAGTCCGCAGATTGGGGCGAGATCGGCCGCCCGCCCCGGCGCCAGCCGCACATGACGGCTCCGGCATGGATTACCCACCCGATAACGGCACACCCGACCGCGAGGAACAGGGCGTCCGACGGCAAGTGGACGAGGTCGCCGCGCGTTAGTCCTTCGGTGATCAGCCAGACGCCGACGATGGGGAAGAACATGCCCCCCCGAGATGAGGCCCCACAGCCGGTAGTCGGTCGGGTATTGCCGCATCGACCCGAGTATCACCGGCCGGGCGGGCGGACGCAAGCGGGTGGCGTCGCGGCAATATCCGGGTTGTTGACGGGGACGCCGTGCCACGGGATATTGGGCTCCGAACAGCCCTGGCTCGCAACCCGGCCCGACGCATGGCCCTCAACCCCGCCCAGCAGGTCGCCCTCCGCAAGGCCCTCATGGACGCCTTCTCGCTCGACGACCTCCTCGAGATGGCCTGGGTCCGGTTGAACCTCGATCGCAACGAGATTGACACGACCGGGGCGAGGAAGCGGGCGTTCTTGAGTGTGGTCGAATGGGCGGAACAGCGCGGGCGGACCAGGGACCTGGTCCAGGCGGCCCTCGACTCCCGGCCGGATAACCCAGCGATCCGTCGGTTTGTCGCAAGGAACTACCCTGGGCTCGTTCCGGCCCCGGCCGCGGAGCGGGCACTTCCGACCCCCTACGGCCGGAGGGAAGGCCGTCCGCCGAGGACGCGCGCCTGGGTCGCCGCCGGCGCGGTGGTTGTAGCTGCCGTCGTCTTGGTCATCTGGCGCTGGGATTGGATCCTCGACCTGCTGAAGCCGCACAAGTCCGAGCCGGTCAAGTCCGAGCCCTTCAAGAACTCGATAGGAATGGACTTTGTGCCGATCCCGGACGGCGAGTTCCTGATGGGGGCGCACGCCCAGGATATGGATGGCCAGAACGTCGAGCGGCCGCAGCACCGCGTGCAAATCCCCCGGCCGTTCTACCTGGCAGCCCGCGAGGTCACCCAGCAGCAATACCTTGTCGTGATGCGGGCCAATCCGAGTGTCCACACGCCGGCTTGGGCGGACAAGGCCAAGGTGAAGGGTCTGAAGACCGACCACTTGCCGGTGGAGAACGTGTCGTGGGAAGATGCCCGAAAGTTCTGCGAGCAGCTGTCTGCCCTGCCCGCCGAGAGGCAGGTCCATCGCGTGTATCGCCTGCCGCTGGAGGCCGAGTGGGAGTACGCCTGCCGGGCCGGCGGCCCGCCCGAATCGCGGTTCCATTTCGCCGAGACGGACTTCTTCGGGAGCGCGAACATCGTGGATAACACGGGCCCCGGCGGGGCAGTTCGGAGGCGGGGCCACCCGGTCGAGGTCGGGTCGTTCCGGCCGAACAAGTGGGGGCTCTACGACATGCACGGCAACGTCCGCGAGTGGTGCGCCGACTGGTACGATCCGGGCTACTACCGCCAGGCGGCCCGCCCGGGGGGCGCGCCCCGCGACCCTGACGGGCCGCGGGCGACTGCGAACGGGACGCGCGTCGTCCGCGGGGGGTCGTTCTCCGACACCCCGTCGGCGGCCCGGGCCGCCGCCCGCGCCGGACAGCCGCCCAACGACGAGGCGAGCACCATCGGGTTCCGAGTGGCGTGCGACGTTCGTCGCTGAGCCCGGTATGCCGGATCGGGCCGAATTTGGCGTGCCTGCCAACCCCAATCGGGCAAAGGTCAGACCCGCAGCCACGCGGCAAGCCGGGCCAGCCTCGGGGCGTGCCAGGCGAGCAGGCTCAGGCACCAGTCGGCCAAGAGGCCCCGCGGGGCTCCGTCGTCGGGTTTCGACTCGCACGCGAAATGGAGGGCAGCCGCCGCGGGGTGCATGTCCGCCCCCCGCTAGCCCGCCCTCGCGGAATTCGGCTTGTACTCGTCGTATCGGCGCGATAGCAGTGCAGGGACGAATGCGGCCCACGGCCGCTCACCCTCGGCCGCCCGGGCGCCAGCGCGGCGCGGGCGTTCTATGACCCAGCTCCCCATCACCTTGCCCGACCTGGTCGAGATCATACACGCTTGCGGGCCGGTCTGCGCGGAGGACTGTCAGGCCGAGCGCCTCCAGTCCATCCTGATCGCCCAGCTCACCATGTCAGAGCCCCGGCTGGCCACGCGCGTCCGGCGGTCCGACCAGGAGCAAGTAGAGACGTTGAGTAACTATGTCCTGGCAGGTCTCGAACTGGCCGCGATCCCGGCGGCCTAGGCGTTGCACCGAGATAACCCGGGCCGCCCCCCGGGCGTCAAGGATGGAAGGCTGCCGGTCCCAGCTTTCACCGGCTCTCCTCTTGACCGCGGTCGGCGTGTCGGGGATTCTCGACTGCGGATGGGTTATTGAGTCAAAGGTTCGATGGCGGAGATTGGGTATGGATGGCACCGAATCGCGGCAGCTCACCGGCACTCGGGCCCGGCTTGTGCTGGCGTTCGGCGTGGTTGTGGTCCTCGCGCTGTCCTCCGCTCCCGCCCCGGCCGACGACGAGCAGATCGACCGGCTTGTCCGCCAGCTCGGGAGCGACCGGTTCCGGGACCGGGAGGCGGCCGGCCGGGCCCTGGAACTAATCGGCGAGGCGGCTTGGGAGCCCCTGCGTACCGCTGCCGCGACCAGCACCGACCCGGAGGTTAGGCGGCGGGCCGAGCAACTGGTCCAGTCCATCGAGCGGCGTCGGCTCCTCGGTTGCTTCCAGGGACACGCCGACGAGGTGCACGGGGTCGCCCTGTCCCCGGACGGCCGGCGGGCGCTGTCCGCGGGCGGGGACCAGACCGTCCGCCTGTGGGACGTGGACACCGGCAAGGAGCTGGCCCGGTTCGACGGGTACACGCACCGGGTTTGGAGCGTGGCCTTCTCCCCGGACGGGCGGCAGGGCCTCTCCGGGAGCGCGGACAAGGTCATCCGGCTGTGGGACCTAGGGACCGGCAAGGAGGTGCGCCGCCTCGAAGGGCACCGGAGTCCAGTCCTACGGGTGGCCTTCTCCCCGGACGGCCGGCGCGTCGTTTCGGGCAGCAGCGACAACACTGTCCGGTTGTGGGACGCCGCGACCGGCAAGGAACTGCGACGCCTGGAAGGGCACACGGGCTGGGTCTGGGCCGCCGCCTTCTCGCCGGATGGGCGGCGGGTCTTGTCCGGGGGCTGGGACGGGACACTGCGGCTGTGGGACGTGGACTCGGGCAAGGAACTGCGCCGGTTCGACGGCCGCGTCGGCGAGATCAACTCGGTGGCCTTCTCCCCGGACAGCCGGCAGGCGCTCTTCGGCGGCAAAGACGGCACCGTGCGGCTGCGCGAGTTGGTCGGCGGCAAGGAGGTTTGCCGGCTCGCCGGGCACACGGACCCGGTCGGGGGCGTGGCCTTCTCCCCGGACGGCCGGCGCGCCGTGTCCGGAGGCGCGGACCAGACCGTGCGGGTGTGGGACCTGAAGATCGGGAAGGAGCTGACCTGCCTGCGGGGTCACATTTCCAACGTGCACGAGGTCGCCCTGACGGCGGACGGCCGGCGAGCGTTGTCGGTCAGCTCGGACCACACCGTGCGCCTCTGGCGATTGCCGAACTGAATATGGGGTCGTGTTTGTAAACTCCCGGCCGCCATAAAGTCACCTTAGTGACTGACTCCGACATCGTCGGCTTCGCCCAGTTCATGAACAGGTGCGTGGCCCACGGGCACTTCCACACGTTCACCCGCGGAGTGACGTGCGGCCGACTGCGGACCTACATCACGGTCGGGTGAGTGGTTTGTAGAAGTCGAATTATGCCGGCCTGGGGTCCCGACACCGCTGCACAGAAATGTGCCACGCAGCACAGCTGCAACCCCTCGGTCATGGCCCCGCGCCTCTATCCCTTGGCCGCGGAACAGTGAGTTCACCCGCACTCGGCTGCCGCTGCACTTTGCTAGCCCATTACCGGTGAGCCGCCGCGGGTCCGGTGCGACCGTTGGTTCGACGACTCCGGCGCCGCCCGTTCTCCTGCCGGCATGATTACTTCTGCTCGACCTCCTTCGCCACGAAGACCGGCAGCTGAGTCTTCTCGGGCGTGCGCTTGAGCGTGTCGGGGTCAACGTCAAATCGCGCCAGCTCGTACTCCGTCCGCAACTTGCCGTCAACGGTCGAGAACGTGTACTTGCCGTCGAAGGTG
>DATFWZ010000428.1:0-2456 GCA_035258765.1 Gemmataceae bacterium | reverse complement strand
CCGGGGTAGCCGGGCCCGCCGGGGAACCCCGGTCCGGGGCCGCCTGGCCCGCCCGGCCCCTCGCCCGGATAGCCGGGCACACCCGGCCCACCCTCGCCCATGCCCGGCGGCTGCGCCGTCCCGCCGGGGCCCCGATTCAGGATGACGCGGAGGATGATGTACTCCGCGTTAGCGGCCGACGCACCAATCAGACACGCCGCGACCGCCCATATCCATCGCTTCATGAAAGCTTCCCTTTCGCGCTCGCCTACGGGGCCCACTGATGCGAATAAATTCGCTCGATCGATCTCACGACGATTCTCCCACGCGGCATTTACGACCGCAAGGGTAAAGGCAGTAACGAGTGACGAGTGACGTCACTCGTCACTCGCTAGCCCGGCTTCTTCACCGCGGGCGGCGGCCCCTTCTTCGGTTCGGGGGCCTTCTTCGGCTCCGCGGCCTTCTTCGGCTCCGGGGTCTTCAGCGTCGTGTCCTTCGCTGGAGCGGCGAATGGCAGCAGGCTCTGCGGGTCGTCCTTGAACAAGGTGGCCGGCTTCGGCGGCGTCTCCTTCCACACCATCGGCGGGTTGTCCTGCATCCAGCGGGCGAGCCCGCCGGTGTCGAGCTGGGCCTCCGGCCCCTTCTTCTCAATCGGGTCCAGCACCGCGATTGCCTGAGTCGCGAACGAGGTCACGGTTTCCGTTAGCCGCGCCTTGGGCAGCGTCTTGGCCGCCTCGCGCCAGGCGGCGATGGCATACGACAGGCGGGCTGCGTACACCTTCCAGGGCAACGCCGGCAATGTCTTGTCCCTTTGGGCCCGCTCGGCGTCGAAGTTGGCGATCCGAACGAAGTTCATGACCACCGGTGCGACGTTGTACGCGGCCACGTCCAGGTTCATGTCCGGGTCTATTTTCATCTGGCAGAACCCGATCGCCGCCTCGGTCTGTTCCTGGACGCTGAACGCCGGGGCGGCGGTCGAGTCGCCGCCCATCACCCGCATCAGCTGCCACGACGGGCGGAACACCAGGTCCTTGTTCGGCTTCCGGATGACCCCGTCCTTGTACCGGGCCAGCGCGGCGACGGCGTCGCGGCGGACGAACTGAATGACGTCCTTCTCCTTGTCGTCCCGCGGCGTGCGCTTCTGAAAGATGTAGTTGACCAGTGCCTGGCCGATCTGCCCGAGTCGGGCGTTGTTATCCGGGGCCAGTTTGATGTGCTTGCCCGGGTCGTCCGGCGGCGATTGCTCGAGGATGTTGCGCAGCCCCTGGAAGGCATACAGCTTCATCGCGTCGGAGCCCTTGGGGTCGTTGACGATCTCCAGGAGCGGGTCCACGACGGCCGGGGCCGGCAGCTTGGCGGCGATCGACAGGAGGCGGACGGCGTTGATCCGTTCGATCGGCCGGGCGGCGCTGGTCAGCACCACCTTGACCTCCTCGGCGATCGCGGCCCCCATCGCCTTCCCGTATTCGAGCTGCCAGACGGTCACCTTCCCGGCGTTCCCGGCCGTCGCCTCAATCTTGGCGAACGTCTCGGCCTCGGACATGATGTAGGCCATGGTCTGCAAATCGGCCGGCAGCGTGATCTTCATCTCCCGCGGGACCGGCTCGCCGTTGTACGGCGGCTGGGCGATCGAGTAGGCCAGCCACTTGGCAAAGGTCTTGACGGCTTCCTTGTTTTTCGGGTCCTCCTTGATGTCCGCATTGCCGGACCGCAACGAGTAGAGAACGGTCTTAGCGCGGCTCGGGTCGGGCGGCTTCGGGATGTCGGCGCCGCAGGCGGAGGCGGTGACGAGGACGGTCAGGCCGAGCGTGAGGCGCGAGGGGATGGTCATGAGGGATTCACACCGAGAGGGGGACACGACAGGGCAGCCCGTGAGCGCACAACGGCGGGGCGGGCCTGGCGTTGGCGCGGGTCACCGCATTATATGGTGAGGCTACCAGCCGGTCCGGCATGAATCAAGCGCGCGGCCCGGGATCGTCGCGGCGGATCGACCTGGAGTTGCAATCCGATTCTCGACCCGAACTGCTTGTGGCAAATCCACTAATCTCAAGATCGTAGTCCCGGTTGCAAAGTGTCGGTGCAGGGACTCAGCGCATGCGGGTGGCCGGTCAGAACGGCTGGGTAAAGAGTCCGGGGTCGGGACGTCGGCCTATCAGCCCGGCGCGCTCGCGGTATCAACCTCAACCCCGAAGTCGCGGATGGTGAAGACGGCCTGGTAGTTCGCGATCCCGTGCGCCCGGAAGAGCCGCTCGGCCCCTTGGAGCCGGTCCACAAGCGCGAGGACCAGTACCACCTCGCACCCGGCTTCGCGGACGGCATCCACCGCCTTGCGCCCCGACTCTCCCTTGGTGAACACGTCATCGACCACGACGACCCGCGAGCCCGTGCGCAAGTGGCCTTCGATCTGCTTCTGGGTGCCGTGCTCCTTCACCTGGTCGCGGACCCAGAACCCCTCGAGCGGCCGGCCGTGGCGGTGG
>DATFWZ010000427.1:0-3122 GCA_035258765.1 Gemmataceae bacterium | reverse complement strand
TCGGCTCGGCCCCGTCCTTGGCCGGCGGGATCGTCGAGCCCGGCATCGGCAACGGCAATGGCGCCCCGCCGTCCGGCTGGACCCACGCACCCGGCGGCAACGTGCCCGGGCCGTCCGGGCACGGCGTCCCGTACAGCCGGTTGACGTCCTTGAGCGTCCAGTTCATGCGCCGGGCCTCTTCCATCAGCCGCCTCTCGGCGTCGGCGCTATTGCGGATGACGTGCGGCGTCAGGATCATGAGCAACTCCCGCCGTTCCTGGACCTGGGTCCGGTACCGGAACGCGGCGCCGATATAGGGCAGGTCGCCGAGCCACGGGACCTTGTTCTCGGTCCGGTTGTTCCCCTTGGTGATCAGCCCGCCCAGGACGATGGTCTCCCCGTCCATCACCGAGACGGTCGTTTGCACCGCCTGCTGGTCAAATGCCGTGGCGAACAACCCGTTCCCCAGCGCGATCAGCGTCGACTGCGGCGCCACGATGGACGGTTCGACCCGCATCAGCACGCGGCCGTCCGGGCTGATTCGCGGGGTGATCGTCAGCGTGGTTCCGATCTGCTGTTGGGCGATCGTCGGCTGGAACGTCCCGAGGCTGGTGAACTGCCCGCCGCTCGTATACGGGGAAAGCCCGCCGATGTTCACCGAGCCAATCTGGTTGTCCAGCGCGTGGATGACCGGGCGGTTCAGGTTGTCGATCCGCTGCTGCGTCTTGAGCGCCCGGATCAGGACGTTGACGGTATCCGAGCCGGCGCTGAAGACGAACCCGCCGACACCGTTCGAGTTGGCCCGTCCGACACCGTAGTTGGTAAGCCCCTGGTAGCCGACGATTCCAGAGTTGAAGTTGTTGCTGTACGCGGGTGCCGTGGTGCTGTTGAACGGGAACGCAGTCCCCGCGTAGCTGTTGATCGTGCTGCTGACCGACACGCCGGGCGGAATGAACCCACCAGTCGCGTTGGAGAAGCTGGCCGAGCCGGCCGGAATCACCGACCGGTTGAACAGAACCGGTGTCTGCAATCCGATCTCGACTCCGAAGTCCTCGTTGTTCCTCAGGATCACTTCGGCAATGAGAACCTCGACCGCGACCTGAAGCGGGATCGCGTCCAGTTGCTCGATCACCGGCGCCAGGGCGGCGAATGCCTCCGGCGTGGCGTCGATGAGCAGGTTGTTTGTGACCGGCTCAGCCACGACCACGATGTTCTTCGTGATCTCGATGAAATTGGTCTGCGTGAGTCCGGTGGTGATGGCCGTCAGCGACGTCGAAAAGAAGCTCGTCAGTACGCCCGCGACGTCCGCGGCCCCGGCATTCCGCAGCTTGACCACGTGGGTCGTCCGCGCCGAATAGGGGGCCGCGTCCAGTCGGGCGATGATCGCCCGGATGGCGTCCAGGTCGTTCTGGCTGCCGGCAACGATGATCGAGTTCGTCCGGTAGTCCACGCTGACGCCGAGGGGAATCAGCCCGGCCCCTTCGCCGGGGACGCCGGTCGCGGTCAGGAGCGGGCGGAAGCCGGTCGAAGTACCGGGCGTGGTTCCCAGGGGCGAGGTGAGCGGCCCGGTCGGCCCGCCGGTCGTCCGAGCGGCGCCGCTGAAGAGTTGCTGCAGCATGTCCGCGGTCAGGACCGCGTCGGCGTTCTTCAGGGTGAAGATGTTGACCTGGGCGCGAGCGGCCGCGGGCACGTCGAGCGCCGCAATCACTTCGCGCAACAGGTCGAGCGTCTCTTTCGGCGCGGAGATGAGCAGGCTATTCGACCGGACGTCCGGCGTGATGTGGACGTCTTCCAGGTAGCCCGACTCGAACGTGCCGTCCTTGCCCGGGACCATGAACCGGAGCGAGACGGTCTTGGTGGTGTTGGTCGCGGCCGAGCCAAGGGTCGCGCGAAGAGCGCCAGTTGCGCCCAGAGGCCCGGTGAGCGGGCTGGTGGTCGGCGCGGCCGGAGCGGCCGGAGCGGCCAACGGCCCTCCGCCCAAGGGCCCGCCGCCGGCCGCCGTCGTTTGCACCACCCCCGTTCCCTGCGGCAGGATGTTCTGCATCAGGGCCGTTTGCAGCGTGTTGGCGAGGTCCTCGGCCGCGGAGTAACTGAGCCGATAGATGCGCAGCTCGTTGCGGGCCTGCGGCGGGTAAGCGTCCATCCGCTCGATCATCGCCTTGATCTCGTCCAGATCGCCCCGGCCGGCCTGGACGAAGACAGTGTTCGAGCTGGTGTCGTACGAGAACCGGATCAGGTCGCCGTTGGCGTTCTCGCCCGGGTAGCGCTGGGCATAGAACTGCGTCAGCATGTTCGCGATCTGCTGAGCGCTGGCCTTCTTGAGCGCGATCGGCACAGGCTGGTTGGTGTTCCGGACGTCGAGTTGCTTGATCAGGTTCCTGTAGTAGGGGAACCGCAACTCGGAGCCGAACAGGAGGATCGAGTTCTGCCGCGCGATCGGGAGAAGTAACACCGAACCGCCCGGGAGCTGTTGCTGCTGCTGTTGGAATCCAGGGCCCACGACGGCGCGGGCACCGAGAGTGTTGACAGTGGCAGAAATCTCCGCCGCATCGCCGAATTGGAGAGGGACGATCTCGAGCTGCGGCCCGGCGGTGGCCGCGTCTTTCTTCAGCTGTTCCTGAAGCTGTTCAATGATCTTGATTGCGAGCGCCAGGTCGGCCTGATTGTTCGCCGTAATGACGCCGTAGTTTAGCTCGGTGAGCGGCGTGAAAGTCACCGTCCCGCGGGGGCCGATGAGCTGCAATCCGGTCCCTGGCTTCGGCGCGGGCGGAAGTGGAAGCCGATATTGCGCTAATAGGTCGGGCTGGGGGATCTGACCGTCGGCGCCGGGGGCGAGCCGGACCGCGTCGAGGACCTTCACGTCATCGCCCACTCGGACCGGGTCGGCGGGCGAGGCGGCCCGCCGCTGGGCCATCATTTCTTCGTAAGGATCGTAGAGGAGGGTCTGCTGCGGGACCTCCATGTCCCGTTGTTCAAAAAAATCGGGCCCTCGTTCCACGGTGGGAATCCCGGGTGGGCCACCGGGATCAGGTGGCCGGCGGTTGCCTCCAGGCCCACCGCCAAATCGGCCGCCACCGCCGGGACCGCCGCCGCCGCCGAACCGGCCGCCGCCGCCGGGACCGAACCCGCCACCCGTGGGCCCG
>DATFWZ010000426.1:0-5036 GCA_035258765.1 Gemmataceae bacterium | reverse complement strand
TTCGGCGGCTTGGTCGCAGGAGGACGCGCGATGTTCCGATGCGTGGTTCACACCCTCATGGCGGGGGCCTTGGTCGTGGGAGCTGGCCGTCCGGCACAGGCCGACGAGGACCCCCTCACCATCTCGGTCAGCACGACCGGGCGGTTCGCCAAAGGACACTCGTGGCACCTGAGCGTAAACTCGGCCGGGCAAGCTGAATTGACCGTGTACAACTTCGAATCCCCCAAGCCCAGCCGCAAGCAGTTCCAGGTGTCCAAGGAGCAGATGGCCGAGTTCCGCAAGGCTTTGAGTGACGGGCGGTTCTTCGAGCTGAAGGGCGAGTACGGCGACCTGGTGCCGGACGGCAGCGAGCAGTCGATCACGGTGACCGCTTGGCGGCACACCCACACGGTCAAGCTCCACTACCTCCGGACCATGACCGCGGCAGAGCGGTCCAAAGTGCGAGAGGTGAGCGGGGCGGTGCGGTTGTTGATCTTGGTCCGGGGGTGGTTCGACGAGGCGGCGGCCGTGGACCCGCGCCCGTATGACCAGGCGTTTCTGGATGCGGTTAAGGAGTAGCCGCCGAACCTCTCGGTACACCGGACACGGGCCGCATTGTCAGTTAAGCTGGGTGGCAAGTCACCGAGGGGCCCGTGCCGGTGACCTTGTAGTTCGGCTCTGGCAGCAGCAACACAGAAAGGAGTCTGCGTATGTCTCGGCTTACTGGTTTGGCGATCTTGGTACCTCTGTGCTTCCTCGTGCTTGATCGCACGTTGTCTGCGGACGATCCTCCTGCTAAGCCGGTGCCATTGCAGGCGTCGGAACTCAACGAGCGACCGGTCATCGGGGAGCTTGGCATTCCGCTAGGGACCTGCGCCGACATCCAAGCGAAGGTCATCGCGGGCCGGGACCTTCGGCTAAAGCAATACGCTAGCGCTTACCTCTTGTCCGTAACCCACGTCGGCAACAAACGGCTGGCGACCCCAGTCAATCTGCGCTTCGTCAGCGCCCCTGGGGTGTCGGTCAAGTTGGCTAGCGACGGATTTGAACTTCACGAATTGAAGACGGGTAAGAAGACAGGGACCTTGACCGACACGAAGATCCGAGAGCTTGAGGAGGGATACGTCGGAAAGACCATTAAACTGACGGTGTACGAGGTGGGCGCATTCTCTGGCATACCCCGGAAAATGCCAGAAGGGAGAATCTGGTGGGCGGACACCGGATTCCATTTTTCGACCTCGCTGGTCGTAATCAGTGAGCAAGAGTAGCCTGCGACAGTGCGTGTTGCCGAACCACTCGGCTGCACCGGACCGCGGCGGATCGCGTCGTCGGGAGGTAACGCTCGCCGTGCGCCGCGGCCGGTGAGCCAAATGTTCGGCGGCTTCGGAGGTGCGGGTGGACGAGCGGTTGCCGGAGGACGTGCTGTTCGACTTCCTGGTGGCCAACCTGCGGGGCCGGGAGGAGGACATCCGGCCGCTGATCCTCGACCACCCGGACGCGGCCCTGTTGTGGCAGGGGGCGTACCCGCCGGACGTGGCCAAGCTGCTGGTCCAGCAGTACGAGGGAATGGGCATCGCCCGGGTCGAGGAATGGCCGGACCGGGTGGTGCTCCATTCGAGCGCGAGCCCGATCCCGCTGACGGTGGTCCGGGTCGGAGGTGAGTGGCGCTTGGACGCCTCGCCCATCATCGAGTTCCGGAAGCTGGCCGCGCAGTAGCCGCCGAACCCCACGGTGCACCGGACCGCGGCGGCATGAAGTGATCGCGTGAGTCAACGTCACCGCGCCGCCGCGGCCGGTGACCTGTTTGTTCGGCGGCGCGGAGTCAAGTCATCGGAGTCCGACTGGTCTCGTGTCGGTCTCTGTAAGGGAGTGGCGAATGGACAGTCTTCGCGCCATGGGGTTGGGGTTGACCGTGGCCGTCCTCGGGCACATGGGCTGGCCATCCCCGACGGCCGCGGACGAGCCACGGCCGCGGGGCACTTTGCGGGGGCACACGGACGACGTGTACGCCGTCGCCTTCAACTCGGCCGGGACCCTGCTCGCATCCGGTGGGCAGGACCGGACGGTGCGTGTCTGGGACCCGGCCACCGGCAAAGAGGGGACCGTCCTCCGGGGACACGGCTATCGGGTGTACGCAGTCGCCTTCAGTCCGGACGGCAAGATCCTCGCCTCCGCCGGCGAGGGCGGCGAGGTCCGGCTGTGGGACCCGGCGACCGGTAAGCAGCGGTCCGCACTGAAGGGGGCGAAAAACATGGTAAAGTCCATTGCGTTTAGCCCGGACCGCAAGACCCTGGCCTTCGGGGAGTGGGACCACGTCGTCCGACTATGGGACCCTTCGACTGGCAAGGAGCGGGCCGCACTGACGGGGCACACCGGGTGCGTCTACTGCGTGGCCTTCAGCCCGGACGGCAAGATTCTGGCCTCCGGGGGCGATGATGGCACAGTCCGCCTGTGGGAGCTGGCCACCGGTAAGGAGCGGGCGGCCCTCAAGGCGGACGACCAGTTGCAAGTTAACGCGGTGGCGTTCAGCCCGGATGGCAAGATGCTGGTCAGCGCGGGCCGGGACAAAGTCATCCGGCTGTGGGACCCGGGCACCGGCCAAGATCGAGGCGCTCTAAAGGGTCATGCCGACTCAGTCGAGTCCCTGGCCTTCAGCCCGGATGGCACCACACTGGCGTCGGGCGGGTGGGACGACACGATCCGGCTGTGGGACCCGGCGACCGGTAAGCAGAGGGCCGCCCTCAAGATTGATTACGCCACGACGATCCCACTGGCGTACAGCCCGGATGGCAAATTGCTGGCCTCTGGCCACTTCGATCAAACGATCAAGTTGTGGGACGCGGTCGCAATTGCGAAGTCTGACCGGTGACCATACATCGGAGCGCCGCCGAACCCTTCGGTGCACCGGACCGCGGCGGCCGGAAGTGATTGCAAAGTTAACGTCGCCGCGCCGCCGCGGCCGGTGACCTATTTGTTCGGCGTTGAAGGCCGAGGTCGGCGTGAAGCTACTGCTTGTAGTGGGTGCGCTCTGGCCGTTCGTCCTCGCCGTGGGGCTGCTCGCGGCGCTGGCGGCCGGCGTGGACGTGTCGGACCGGATGGCCTACGGGGCGCTGTACGCCAGCGGCTTGGGAATCCCGGCGGTCGGCGCCGCGCTATACGGCGTGCTGCCGTCGGGGTGGTCAGAGGACCGGCGTGTCGCAGTGGCGGGGCTACTCGCCCTCCCGCTGTTTGCCGCTGAGGTGTTCCTCGCTCTGGTCCTGCTCGCCGTCGGGCTGCACTCGCTCGGCTTTGCCCCGGCGTGAGGTGGTCGCGCCGAACCCGTCGGTGCACCGGACACGGGCCGCCAGATCGGTTAGGATTAGTGTCAGTCGCCGAGCGGCCCGTGCCGGTGACCTATTTGTTCGGCGACGGAGACGTGACTGGCGAGCCGGTGCTGTGACGGAGGCCGCGAGATGGGCAACTCGGCGACACGGAGCGTACTCGTTTTGGCTACCGCCGGGCTCCTCGGTTTCCTCACCGCGCCGCTCGGGTCCCCGCCTAAGCAGGTGTCTGACCGGCCGGCTCAGCCCATGCCCGTCGCTCCGCCGGCCGCAAAGACCGATGCGACGCAGCCGAGCTCGACCCTGTTCAAGAACGTGAAGGTGTTCGACGGCAAGTCGGACAAGCTCACCGCGAGCACGTCCGTCCTCGTCGCCGGCAACAAGATCGAGAAGATCGCCGGCGACATCGCGGCCCCGGAGAAGGCAACCGTCATCGACGGGGGCGGGCGCACGCTCATGCCGGGCCTGATCGACGCGCACTGGCACGCGATGCTGGTGCGGCCGACACCCACCGAGGCGATTACGTGGGATGTCGGCTACGCCAACCTGGTGGCCGGTGCGGAGGCTACGGACACACTGCTACGCGGCTTCACCACCGTTCGCGACGTGGGCGGGCCGGTCTTCGGGCTCAAGCGCGCCATTGACGACGGGGTGGTCGCCGGCCCCCGCATCTACCCGTCCGGTGCCATCATCACCGTCACCAGCGGTCACGGCGACTTCCGCCAGCCGTTCGAAGTGCCGCGCACCCTTGGCCAGCCGCGATCGCGCTTTGAACAGCTCGGCACCAGCATGGTCGCCGACAGCCCGGACGAGGTGCGCGTGCGCGTGCGCGAACAGCTCATGCTGGGCGCAACCCAGATCAAGTTGACAGGGGGTGGTGGGGTGGCGTCGCCCCACAGCCCGATCGATGTGACCACCTTCACGGAGCCCGAAGTGCGTGCCGCCGTCGAAGCCGCCGAGAACTGGGGCACCTACGTCGCCGTGCATGCCTACACGCCGGCTTCAATCCAACGGGCGATCAGCGCCGGCGTGAAGTGCATCGAGCACGGCCACCTGATGGACGAAGCGACCGCCAAGTTGATTGCCGAGCGGGGCGTCTGGTTGAGCATTCAGCCGTTCCCCGACGGACTGGCCGACGCATTTCCGCCCGGCTCGCAACAACGGGCCAAGTTTGCCGAAGTATTCGCCGGCATGGAGATCGCGTACCGGATGGCGCGGAAGCACAAGCTCAAAACGGCCTGGGGCACCGACATCATTTTTTCCGCAGCGATGGCGCGTCGCCAGGGGGAACTGTTAGCCAAGCTGGAGCGCTGGTACACCCCCGCCGAGGCGCTCGCCATGGCGACCGGGACGAACGCCGAGCTTCTGGCCCTGTCCGGGAAGCGTAACCCCTATCCCGGCAGGCTGGGGGTCGTGGAAGAAGGCGCACTGGCCGATCTACTATTGGTCGATGGCGACCCCCTCAAGAACATCAAACTGATCGCGGACCCGGGCAAGAACTTCGTCGTCATCATGAAGGATGGGAAAGTCTACAAGAACCTGATTCGCTGAAGGTCGCCGAACCCCCACGTTGCACCTGACCGCCGCCCGTTCAAGCGTTTGCATTGAGTCAGGTAATTGTGCGGGCGGCGGCAGGTGAACTGGATGTTCGGCGGCTTAGTGTTCGTAAGGGATAAGCTGTGAGATCCATTGCCGTCCTTGTCGTCGTCGGGCTCCTTGCGGCGCTTGCTGCGGCGG
>DATFWZ010000425.1:0-3395 GCA_035258765.1 Gemmataceae bacterium | reverse complement strand
TGCCGAGTTTCTTGCTGGTCCACGCCGGCTTCGGCCCGTCCTCGCCTGCCGACTTCAGGAACTCGAGGCACACCCAGCCCTCGGTGTCGCTGTGCCCGTAAATGTACTCCCCGACGCGGACGACCCCGCCGTGGTGGTTGGTGATGACCTTGCTCGTGTACACCTTGTCGGCCTTTCCGCCGTCCCCGTCCTGGGACAGCTTCACCAGCCCACAGCCCGCCCCATACCCGGACGTGATGAACACGTAATCCTTGTAGACCACCGGCGTCGGGATGACGGCGATCGCGTATTTCAGGTCCGTCCGCCGCCAGAGCAGCTTGCCGTCGTCGGCTCGCACCCCGCAGACGCTCTGCGGAGTCTGCGTGACGTACTGGCGATGGCCGCCGCCGTTGGTTACGACGATCGAGGAGTACGCAGCCGCGTCTGTCAGCCCGTCCGACCGCCACTTCACCTCGCCGGTCTTCTTGTCGAGGCTGGCCATCGTTCCCTTATTCCCGCCGGGCGTGCAGACCAGCCGGTCGCCGTCGATCAGGACCGATTCGCTGTAGCCCCAGTTCGGGATCCCGCCACCCAGGTCGGTGACCAGGTTCTTCGACCAGACTTTCTTGCCGTCCTTGAAGGTCAGGCAAACCAGGTCGCCCCTGGCACCGAGGACGTAGACCATGTCGCCGTCGATGGTGGGGGTGCTCCGCGGGCCGCTACCCCACCCGTACAGGTAACTGCCGTCGGACGTCTCGATCGGGGCCTTCCAGATCTCCTTGCCCGTGCCCGCGTCGAGGCAGAGGACGAACTCCTTGGTCGCCTCGGCGGGGTCCTCGGCGCCGAGTACCACGAGCCGGCCGCCGACCACAGCGGGGCTGCCGTAGCCGGCCCCGAGCTTGTCGGTCTTGAACAAGAGCTTTGGCCCGCCCTCCGGCCACTTCTGCAGCAAGCCGGTCGCGGGGGATTGGGCGTCGCGGTTCGGCCCCTGCCACTGGGGCCAGTCGCTCGCGGCGGCGGGGGCGGCCAGTGACGCGGCCAGAAGAGCAAACTGAATCGACGACATTGGACCTCGGAGGGTGGAACAGAGGTTTCGGGACAGGCAGGGCGGGGCGGGACGAAACGAGGCGGGAGGGTCGTCCCCTGATAGACGATGAACGGGCGAGCTTATTCGGCCCGGACAGTATAGGTGGGCGTCGGACGTGGGCAAGCAACCCGCCGCGGCCACGATCAGGCCGGCGGATCGCCTTGCGTCCAAAGCACATTCGGCGGTCACACCCGCGCATCCGAGAAGCGGGCCCGCAGCCGGCCCACCGCCTCCGGACTCAGCCGCCAGCCATTGACGCGCACGGACGTGAGGCTCGGCAGGCATCGGGGGTCGGCCAGGATCTCCGCCGCGGCGTCGTCCACGGCTGCGTACTCCAAGGTCAAGTGAGCGAGACGGGCCAGCGTTCGCGACCCCGCCAGGGCCGCGGCGGCCCCCGCCGTGAATTCCCGGAACGTGAGCTCGAGTTCACGCAGCTGGCCCAGGACGGGGCTCGCGGCCACCTCGCGGACAATGTCGCGGATCGTTTCTGCTGTCGCGCGGTACCCGGTCACCTTCAGGGCGACGACTTTGCCAGCGACCGTGGTGCGCAGCAGGGCCGCGGCCGCGGCCGGGTCTTCGACCTCGGCCGCCGTCAGCCGTTCGACCCACGCGGCCGACCGGGCGTGGTCCGGGACGACCGCCTCGATCCGGCACAGGTCGGCCACCGGCAGCGACAGGTCCACGAGCCCCCGGACGAACCGCCGGCGCTCGAACCCCAGCCATTTCGCCCACGGGGCGAGCCAGCGCTCGGCCGAATCGGTGAGCAGGTCGCGCACCCGCCGCTCGGCCTGCCAGGCGTCCTGTCCCGCGGCCGCGAGCCGCGCCGCCTCGCACTGCCGCCGGACCAGCTCCCCCCGCTCCGGGTGCCCGTGCTCCTCCAGGTAGTCGGCGAGGACCAGCCGTGGGGCGTCGTCGTCCGGCACTTCCTTGATCCGGTCGAGAAATCCGCACAGTTCGTCGCCTGGCGGGAAGAGTTCTCTGCGCATGGTCACCCGATCTCGCGCGAAAGGCATTGCCCGACCGCAGGCCCGTCGGTATGCTCCCTGCTTGTCCGCTCCCCCGGAAGGATTCGTCCAGTCGTCGCCGGCCGCCCGGCGGCGCATTTCCCGGGCCCGCGGTATGGCAGATGCAGCTGAGTGTTGCGGTCCCCGCCCCAGCGGAGGGGCCGGCCGCGGTGTTTGTCCCGACAGTCATCCCGACCAGGAATCGAGACGAGCCATGACGGTGACTCTCACCCCCGAACAAAGCCGCCAACTCTCCCAGGCGGTCAACCACCTTTCCTTTGCGGTCGACCCGGCCTCGCGCCGGCGATACGTCCTGCTCAAGGCGGACGTCTTCGAGCGGATGCGGATGATGGTCGGCGAGGCGAGCATGCAGGACGTGCTCGCCCCCGCCTGGGCCGAGGTCGCCGCGGACCACGACGACTAGGAACCGGCCTGCTCAACGCAGATGCCGGACTTCCTCCGGGACAAGCCGTAGGGCCGTCCCGTCGGGTCGCTCCACATCCAGTCCGGCAAAGCCCATCTCCACCAGCCGGCCGCGGACCTCGGTCGCGTCCATCAATTCCGCCGTCACCGGCCTGCCCAGCAAGCCGACCCGCCACTTCCAGCATGCCTCCAGCGCCTCAACCTCGTCGTGGAGGAGTCGATCGTACTCCGCGTCCAGGTTCCGGATGAGAAGTCCGGAGATTTCCTCAACATCCAGTTTCCGGCGGACCGCCAGCGACAGCGACGTGGCATCCGGCAGGCCCTGTCGGGCGAAGTCGTCAGCCGACTGGTTCACGTTCAGTCCGATCCCGACGACGAAGTGCGGGTCGCTCGCCTTCGGCTCGCCGCGAATTGGCGCCACGCCGCATTCGATCAGGATTCCACAGACTTTCTTGCCGCGTAGCAGCAGGTCGTTCGGCCACTTGATCTTCGACTGCTGTCCGGTCACCTGCAGGACGGTCTCCCCGACGACCACACCCGCCCAAGCGGTGAGGATTGCGGGGCGCCGCAGCTCCGGCGGCGGGAACACCAGCGCGGACATGAGGACGCTCACCCCCGGGGGGCTTTCCCAGACGCGCCCGTGCTGTCCGCGACCGCGGACCTGGAGGTCGGCGGTGACCACCGTGCCCGCGTTGGCCGGGTCGTTGGCGAACTCCGCGGCGCGAGTGTTGGTGCTGTCGGTCACGGCTAGGTGGATGTGCCGGCGGCCGATGTGGCGCAAAGGTTCCATGCGAGGAGTTTATGCCGTTAGCCGCGACGCGAAGCGGAGCGCGTCACGCGGGCGTGTCGGGGGCCTTAACCATGCTCCCCGGGGCGGCCAGGTGACGCGCTCCACTTCGCGT
>DATFWZ010000424.1:0-3925 GCA_035258765.1 Gemmataceae bacterium | reverse complement strand
TCGATGGTGACGGCGAACGGGTTCAAGCCCCGGGCCTCCGCCCGCCACTTCGTTCCCGCACCGTCCGGGACCGACCATCGAGCAAACTGCAACATGGTGCGATCCGCCAACCCGACCCCGAGTAGCGCGCGCGAATCCGGAGAGAAGGCCAATCGCGCGCGATCCCAGAGCCGCGAGTCCCCCCACGACCATGACAGTTCGCGGTGAACGCGCCCGGCCGTTAGGTCCCAGAGCCGGACGAACCTGTCCGGGAGCCAGCCGGTGAGCGGCGGGTTCTCGACTTCCTCCTTCCCGAGCGTCGCCAACCATCGACCGTCGGGCGACATAGCTGCGGCACCCAACGGATTGGCCTCCTCGACCCGGTCGGGTTGAAACTCCCGCGTCGCGGCCCCGGTTGCCGTGTCCCACACACGAACGCGGTGTGGGCCATCGACCGTCACCACCGATTTCCCATCCGGGGTGAGGAACACGGGCGCTCCCATCTCCAATCGCCCGGACAACTTCGCCAGGACCGCCCCCTTCTCATCCCACACCCATACGTCACCGTTCCCGTCCACTTCGGCGAACCGGGTGCCGTCCCCATTCATTGCCGTCGGGGCGAGGAACGTACTTTTCCGCCCCGGGTGAGTGGCGAACGTCACCGTGCGAATTGCCTTCCGCGTGCCCAGGTCCCAGATCGTCACGGACGGCTGGGAGTTCCCAACCTCGTCCGCGTCCGGGAGGGCCAGGAACCGGCCGCCGTCGAAGACCTGGGCCCGGATCAGCCACCGTAGGCTGGTCGAAATGACCGCGCCGTCCAGCTCCTTCCCCGTGTCCGGGTCCCAGGACCGGACCCGCTGGCCGCCGACCGACACGAGCGGGCCGTCTGGGTGGAACGCGAGCTGCCACACTCCTATCGGATCGACGATTCCGGCGGGGCCGTCCGTCCCATGGCGGAAGGCCGACGTTCCGAGCCGGACGATAGCACCGGCCGGGAGCGGCTCCACCCACGCGTTCGCCATCCGCTCCATACGCGGCGGGTCATCTGCGACCGGGCCAGCCACCGAGATGGGGTCCGGCGGGTGCTTGGACGGCGACAGGGCCAGGACCACTACCCAGGCCGCGCCGGCAAGCCCGACGACCGTCCCCGCCCCGACGGCCAGGACGGGGACCAGTCGTCCCGGGCGCGTCGCCGAGAGGAGCGAAATTACTCCCGCCGCGACCGGCCCACCTGTTGCCGCTTCGATAGTCTGGTGGCGCAGGGCCGTGGGGACCACGGCGGTCGCGTCCTGGACCACCGCCCCGGCTGCCAGGCCGCCGCCGAGCGTTGCCCCACGGGTCATCAGCCGGGATCGGAGTAAGTCCCGCCCGCGGTCCAGCCGCCGACGCACGGTGCTCAGGCTCCAGCCGAAGGCCCGGGCCGCCTCGTCCTGGGTGAGCCCGCGCAAGTAGCAGGCGATGAGCGGCGCCCGGAGTCGGTCTGGCAGCCGGGCCAGCTCCTCATCGAGTACCCTAAGCAAATCCGCCCAGTCGGCGTGGGCCTCAGCCGGGGTGGAAATCGCCCGCGCCTCGACCGTTTGCTGACGCTGACGCCGCCCGGCCAGGGCAATCCGCCGGGCGACCCCGAACAGCCAGCTGGAAACGGCGCCTGGATCTCGCAACGTCGCTGCTTTTCGGGCAAGCGCGAGGAAGGTGGCCTGGAATGCGTCGTCGGCCAGATGGTCGTCTCGAAGGGTGCGCCGGCAGACACCCAGAACGAGCGGGCCATGCCGGTCGACCAGGGCCGCGAATGCGACCTGGTCATTTGTCTCGGCGAACCGTTGGACGAGCGCGCGGTCTGAGTCCGGGTGTGGGACGAACCGGCTCAAGGCGGTGAGGGATGTGGGCATGAGCGGCCTCGGGGCTGGGTCCCACGTTACTGCGCGCCGACCGGGGTAGATGTTCAGGATTCTTTCAGAATCTCGTCGAGCAGTATGCGGTACAATACCCTCTCAACATCGCCCTGGAGCCCGCCATGTCCCCGGCGACCGCGGTCTGGCTGCTCTCGGCCCTCGCCACCGTCCCCTCCGAAGACAAAGTGCGGGCGTCGATCAACCGGGCCTTGCCGCTGCTCTTGAAGGCGGCCGAGGGCCACGTCGCCAAGCAGACCTGCTTTGCCTGCCACAACCAGGCCCTGCCCGTGCTCGCCTTCCACGCGGCCCGCGAGCGCGGGTTCACCGTGGACGACGCGGACCTCAAGCAACAGACCGACTTCATCGCCGAGTTCCTCGGCAAGAACAAGGAGAAGTTCCGCCAGGGGACGGGCACCGGCGGGCAGGTGGACTCAGCCGGATATGCCCTGCTCACTCTCGAACTTGGCGGGCACAAGCCGGACGAGACGACCGCGGCCGTTGTCGAGTACCTGCTCAAGCACCAGGCCGACCGCGACCACTACCGGGTGACGTCCAACCGCCCGCCGTCGGAGGCCAGCAGCTTCACGACCAACTACCTGGCCGTCCGCGGGCTACGCATGTGGGGGACGGCCGACCGGGCCGATGCGATCGCCAAGCGGGTCGAGGCGGTTCGCGGGTGGTTGCTCAAGACCCCGGCGAAGGACACGGAGGACCGCGTATTCCGACTCCTGGCCCTGAAGGAAACTGGAGCCGAGGATGACGCGATCCAGGAAGCGGCGCGGGTCCTGCTCAAGACGCAGCGCGCCGACGGCTCCTGGGGTCAGCTCGACGACCTGCCTGGCGACGCGTACGCGACCGGCAGCGCGCTCTTCGCCCTGAACCAGGCTGGTGGGCTCGCGGTCACCGACCCGGCGTATCGGAAGGGGCTCTGGTTCCTTCTGCAGACCCAGGCGGCCGACGGGTCGTGGATGCTCAAGTCGCGGAGCAAGCCGTTCCAGCCGTACTACGAGAGCGGGTTCCCGTACGGGAAGGATCAGTTCATCTCGGCCACGGCCACTGGGTGGGCGGCCGCGGCGCTGGCGCTGGCGTGTCCGCCCGATCGCGTCGCCGGGCGCTAAACCGCAAGCAGTGTCTCAATCATCTATCATTCCACCATTACCCGTCGCCCCGGGGGACTTTCACCATGCGCACCCGCGTGGCCGTCCTTGTGTTGGGGTTATCCGCGATGCCGGCGATTTCCGACGAGGGGATGTGGCTGCTTAACGACCCGCCCCGCCAGCGGCTCAAGGAGAAATATGGCTTCGACCTCACCGACGACTGGCTCGAGCACGCCCGGCTGGCGTCCGTCCGGTTCAACAACGGCGGGTCCGGGTCGTTTGTCTCCGCCAACGGCCTCATTGTCACCAACCACCACATCGCGTCCGACGCCCTGCAAAAGCTCTCCACCAAGGACCGCGACCTGATCCGCGACGGCTTCTACGCGAAGACGCATGAGGATGAACTGAAGTGCCCCGATTTGGAGCTGAACGTCCTCCAGTCGATCGAGGACGTCACGGACCAGGTGAACGCCGCGGTCAAGCCGGAGATGAAGTCGGCCGAGGCGTTCGCCGCCCGCCGGGCCGCGATGGCGGCCATTGAGAAGGCCTCGCTCGACAAGACCGGCCTGCGGTCGGACGTGGTCACGCTGTACCAGGGCGGGGCGTACCATCTCTACCGCTACAAGAAGTACACGGACGTGCGGCTCGTGTTCGCCCCCGAGGAGGCGATCGCGTCGTTCGGCGGCGACGTGGACAATTTCGAGTTCCCCCGGTTCGGGCTCGACGTCTCCTTCTTCCGCGCCTACGAGGACGGCAAGCCGGCGCACGTGAAACACTGGTTCAAGTGGAGCCAGGAGGGGGCAAAGGACGGGGAGCTCGTGTTCGTGACGGGTCACCCGGGGACGACTAACCGGCTCGAGACGCTGGACAAGCTGAAACACCGTCGCGACCTGACGCTGCCCTTCACCCTGGCCCGGATTCGGGCGATGGAGGCGGCGCTCATCCAGTACGGCGAGC
>DATFWZ010000423.1:0-20227 GCA_035258765.1 Gemmataceae bacterium | reverse complement strand
CGCCTCCCACCACCGCCGCGCGTCCGCGGCCTGCGTCGGGCGGGCCGCCGGGGCCCGCTTCTCGGGTGCCGGGCGGAACGCGAGCCGATCCAGGTCTACCTCCCAACCCGGCAACGGGTCCGCGGGGCCCGCCACATCCCGGTCCCGCCAGCCGAATACCGCCACATCTCCTTCCATGTGGAGCAGCGGCCATTGCCGCGGGTCGCTCAGGAATCGCCGCAGCGCCGCAACGAGTCGATTGCGATCCGCATCGTAGACGACCACGTAGCTCGCCCCCGCCACGCGCAGGGCGGACGCCCAGCTGTCTGCGGCCCCGGGAGTGCCAGCCAGCTCGGCCGACAGCCGGGGGTCGTGGACCGCCTTGATCTCGGGGCAGAACCACGCGAAGGCGGCGGCCGTGTCCGACGACAGATGCAGGCCGGAGGTGTCCGGTCGAAGTCGCCCTAAGGCGCGCCAGGCCCGCGCCGCCTCCGCAGCGCGCTGCAGAGACGGAGGCGGCTCGAGTGCCCACCGCCGTGGCTCGAATGGCGGGGACTGCAGCCAGCCGGTCCAGGCCGCCGCGAGAAAGGCCAAACCCAAGACAAGGCCCCCCGGCCACGCGGCCCGGACGACCCATCTGGGGGTCGGGCGGGCGGAGCTCGCGGCCGACCGCCGGGCAAAAAAATCCTGGAGGTTCCACGCGAGAACCGGTCCCCCAACAATGGCAAAGAACGGAACCGCCCGCATTTGAAGTGCGCTCAGAACGGCGAGCCCGAGCCAGGGCAGGAATCGTCCCCAATGCCACCGGGGCAGTGCCAGCCCGAAGGACACGAGTCCGAGCCCGAGCAACGCGTAATAGGACAGCCCGACCGGCGTCTGACCGGGCCCGTCAAAGTAGGCTCGTTGGAACGGGGATGCGACCGGACCGGACGGCTGGCCGGCCGCCGCAGCCCAGCTGATTTCGGCAGGCAGGCCGAACGCCCGGACATGCACCGGGTTGATCAGGCAGACGGCAAGCACTGCGGCGAAGGTCACCAGGAATCGGAGCCCGGCTTGTCCAACCCTGAATCGGGAGCGGAACGGTCCGGAGTCGGTTGCCGACTTCGCCCGGGAAATGTCTGCCGCCTGCCCCAACCACGCCAGGGCGACAATGGCGAGCCCGACGACGAACCATCGGTCCACATTCACCCAGACGATGAAAATGAGCAGGAACGGCCAGGGCGGGCGGATCGCCGAAGTGGGTACGGGCGCCGCCCGCGGCGCATACAGCAGCCACATCGTCAGCGCCAGCAAGAAATAGGACGCAACTACAGGCCGTAACGGCACTCGGGTGCTGATTGCGAGAATTGCAAGCACGGTACAGACGACCGGTATCAGCCACCCCGGACCGGTTCTGCCGACGCGGAGTAAGACGACGGCCAAACCTGCCACGAGCATCGCTTTGACAATCACGAGCCCAGTCCCGCCCACGACCGAGTACATGGCGTACACCGCCAGGTCGTAGAGCCACGGTTGGAATTCCCGCTCGCCGGTCGCGGCCGCATAAGTCGGAGCCCGGCCCTGGGTCAGTTCGCGGCCGCCCGCCAGGTGGGCCCAAACGTCGGCGTTGCGGGCCGGGAATGAGGCCAGCAGGAAGGCAAACGCGGAGACGAATAGGACCGCCGCCACCCGCCCCCCCCCATGCGGCGAGTCGTTGGCCTGAGCCGCCGCCGGGACGCTGCGCGGTCCGGGGGCAGGCGATGGCTCGAGCACGGGTGTCGATGAGTCAGGCATGAAGATGAAATGGGTAATGAAGGGTGACGTCGCAGCTGTAGTGGCCAGTGCCAGCGTAAGGGAGGGTCAGGATCCGTCAAGCGACCGAGTCGCCGCCCGGAGACAGCCCCCGAAGCCGGACGCGCCATTCCCGCCCCTACGCCCGGCAGGGTCCTAGAGTTTCCCACCGGGCGTCATGTTTTCGACGCCGCGAGAGGCCGGCGAGTCGGGCCCGAATTGCACTTTGCGCCGCGCAATCTCGATCTCGCCATTGAACTTAAAACAATGAAAAGGTCGTCTAAACTTTTCCTCTAAATCCTTTTTTTTGTAGTTCACTTGACAGCCAACTGCCAAAGAGGGAATATGCTGAATTCAAGTAGGTAGATTTATACTTTCTTTGGAATCTCCTTATGGCTCGCTATCTCTCCACGAAAGATCGGCGTGGGTTTACGCTGATCGAGCTGCTGGTGGTGATCGCGATCATCGCGATCCTGATCGGGCTGCTTCTGCCCGCGGTCCAGAAGGTCCGCGAGGCCGCCAACCGTATGTCTTCGAGCAACAACCTGAAGCAAATCGGCCTAGCCCTGCACAACTGCCACGACACCCACGGCAAGTGCCCAACGACGCTCGGTTCTTTCCCCACGTTCTACGACTGGCCGGGACCGAATGCGGCCGACCGGTGGAACCCGAACAACTGGGATGGCATCTCCCGAACCCCGTGCGCGTTCGGTACCCTGCAGTACTTCCTGTTGCCGTTTATGGAACAGGACAACGTCTATCGGACCACCACGACACACTCGTGGAATTCGCCCGCCGTGATCAAGACGTTTATATCTCCGAGTGACCCGACGCTCCCGGCCGGCAACAAGACGTGGTTCGGCCGCGGGGCCACCAGCTACTCCTCGAACTGGCACGCCTTCGGTGGCGGGTGGGGCGAGGACTGGCAGGTCGCCGGCAAGGCCCGCATCCCGGCGAGCTTCCCGGACGGAACTTCGAATACGATTGCATTCATGGAACGCCCGTCGGTGTGCGGTAACTATAACTTTGGGGCCCCGAACGGGGCCGGGCAAGGCAACAGCCAGAACAATGACGGCCGGTTCTACGTCGAGCGAATCTGGTGCGAGGATGGACAGAACTCTGGGCCGATAGCTACCCACTACGGCAACAACATCTGGTACATGCCGGCCTACTGGGTGCACATTGACGGTGGGTACGACGCCGGTGCTGGCATCCCGCAGCCTCCGGGCTATCCGCTTCGCAATCCGACCACGGGCGCCATCTACCAGACCCCCATTCAGGTGTCCCCGGTCTGGTTTGCCAACACGCAGCTCCCCAATCTCTGTGACCCGAAGAGGCTGCAGACGTTTACCGCCTCGGGCATGCTGGTCCTCCTCGTAGACGGCAGCGTTCGGAACGTGTCGGGGAACATTAACCCGTTGACGCTGGCCATTGCCCTCAGCCCGAATGACGGCCAGACGCTTCCGTCCGACTGGTAGGGCGTGGGCCTCAGTCACCTACCGTTCTCCAAGAGCTTCCCGCCCGGCCGACGGGCGGGAGGCTCCTGTCGTTCATGTGTCCGCCAATGCCCGCGGACGCGTGTCGAAAACTATTCAGGGGATTCACCATGACCTCCAAGGGCCGATTCCTCGCTAGCCTCTTCCTGGTGTGCGGCCTGCTCCTCGTCGGGTGCAAGAAAACCAATCAGTTCGCCCCAGCCAAGTTGTCGGGTAAGGTGACCTACGGCGGGGCCCCCGTCACGGCAGGCACCATGATCTTCCACGCCGCGGACGGCTCACAGTTCCCCACCATGATTGGAAGCGACGGGTCGTACGGTATCGAACTACCGGTCGGCGAAATGGTCGTTACGATCGAAACCGAGTCGGTGAATCCGAAGCGAAAGGTGCCGGTCTACGACGCCAACACCGCCGGGTCGGGCGGCTTCGGAAAACTCTATGGCAAGTCGGGTGGCGGCGGCGGACCGGGGCGAAAAAAGACGGAGGACAGTACGCCTGAGGGGGCATCGTCGAGTGCAGAACTGTATGTCAAGATCCCGGCCCGGTACGCCGACAAGGGGAAATCCGGCCTCACCGTCACCCTCGCGGCCGGAAGCAACAAGAAAGACTTCGACCTGACGGACTGACGTCCGTCCTATTCCCGACCAGCGACGTGTGCCGGCCCTGGGTCGTGGTCCCCCGCGAACCCCAGGGCCGCTTTATTCGTACCCAAATCGACTCCCGCGGCGACGGGACGGGCGCTCGGTCGCCCTAGTCCCGTAGCCCGCCAGAGACCCCGATGCTGCGCTTTGTCGGTCGAATCGGTCGGGCGGTCCGGGCTCATCCCGGGCGGGCGGCATTGGTGGTCGTCGGGCTGGCACTGGCGGCAGTGCTCGGAACCTACTATTACGCCCGGGCCGAGTGGCGGGCGGCCCAGGCCGCAGTCCGGGAGGCGCGTCCGGAGGAGGCCCGGCAGCGATTGGCCTTCTGTCGCAAGGTGTGGCCCCGGAGCGTCGAGGTTCACATCCTTTCCGCCCGGGCGGCCCGGCTTTGTGGTGACTATCAGGAGGCGGAGGCCTACCTGAGCCGGTGCCTGGAATTGCAGGGCGGTGCCAACGATGCCATCCAACTGGAGTTCCTCCTCATGCGCACCCAGACGGGCGAGGTCGAGGAGGTGACGCCCAGCCTGATCGCGCTCGTCGACAGCAATCACCCGGACTCCCTATTGATCCTCGAAACAATGGCTCGGACGTACATGCACGGCCTACGGTACGGGCCCGCGTACCAGTGCCTGAACCGGTGGATCGCCATCTCGCCCGACGACGCCCGGCCGTACCAGTGGAGGGGCTGGGTAATGGAACGAATGAACCACCCGGCCAGGGCGGAGGAGGATTACCAGCGTTCGCTGGACCTGAACCCCGACCAGCCGCTGCTCCGACTCCGACTCGCTGAAATGTACCTCGAGGACAAGCTGCCCCTGGCGGCCCTCCCGCACCTGGAGTACCTCCGCGCCCGGGAGCCGGATCGGGCCGACGTCAAAGCCCGCCTGGGCCAATGCCGGTTCCTCCAGGGGCGGACGCAGGAGGCTCGCGAACTGCTGATGGCGGCCATCGCTCAGCTGCCCGACGACCTGCCGGTCCAGATCCATCTGGCCAAGCTCGACCTCGAGGACAGTCGACCGGCGGAGGCCGAGAAACGGCTCCGGCGGGTTTTGACGATCGACCCGTTCGACACCGAGGCCCAGTACAACCTGTCCCTCGCCCTGAGGGCCCAAAGGCGGCGCGCCGAGGCGGACGCGGCCATGGCCCTGCACGACAAGAACAGGGCCCTCCTCGATCGGTCTAACAAGCTGCTGGCGGCGGAGGCAGAACACCCGACACGGGGCCCCGACGCGGCGTACGAGATCGGGACCGCGCTCCTGCAGGTCGGGCAGGAGCGGATCGGCGTACACTGGTTGGAACAGGCGCTCCAGCGGGACCCGACCCACGTCGCGACCCACCGGGCCCTCGCCGAGTTCTTTGAGCGCAAGGGCGACAAGGAGCGGGCCGCCGAGCACCGCCGGTGGGCTCCGAGTCCGGAACCCAAGTAGCCTGTCCGCGAGCCGAAGGGAAACACCGATGAGCAAGGATTGGGTGCGGCTGCTTCTCGGCAGCCTGGTCCTGGCGACGTCTCTCGTGACCGCATGGGGGTGCGGCCCGCGCAACACCTCCCCGGCGCCGGCGGCACCGGAGGCCCCCGACCCCGACCTCCAGGGGCCCGATCTGTTCGAGGACGTCACCCCCGCCAGCGGCATCGCCTTCACCCACCGCAACGGCGAGGACACCAGCCCGCACCTGGCCATTCTCGAGTCGTTGGGCGGGGGCGTCGCCGCCATCGACTTCGACGGGGACGGGCTGGTGGACCTGTTCTTCACCGGCGGCGGCTACTTCGACGGCCCGGACAAGAAACAAATCCGGGGCCACGCCTGCAAGCTGTACAAGAACCTCGGCAACTGGAAGTTCAAGGACGTCACGGCCGAAGGCGGCCTGGACAGCCTGGCGGATGGCCGGCCGTGGTTCTACACCCACGCCGCCGCCGTCGCCGATTACGACCGCGACGGCTGGCCGGACCTCCTCGTCACCGGCTGGGGCCGCATCGCCCTGTTCCACAATGTCCCCGACGGAAAGGGCGGCCGGAAGTTCGAGGACGTTTCCGCGAAGGCCGGCCTCGACCAGGGCATCACCTGGGCCACCAGCGCCGCGTTCGCCGACCTGGACGGCGACGGGTTCCCGGACCTCTACGTCTGCCAGTACGTCAACTGGAACTTCGACAACCACCCGAAGTGCGACTACGACGGCAAGACCCCGGACGTCTGCCCGCCCAAGAAGTTCAGTGGGCTGCCGCATAAGGTGTACCGGAACAACGGCAACGGCACGTTTACGGACGTGAGCGCCGAGGCCGGGCTGCGCAAGGGCGGGCTGGATGCGAGCAAGGGGCTGGGGGTCGTGATCGTGGACGTGAACGGGGATGGCAAGCCGGACGTCTACGTCGCCAATGACACGGTGGATAACTTCCTGTACGTCAACCAGTCCACCCCGGGCAAGGTCCGGCTAAATGAGGAGGGGGTGCCGGCCGGCGTGGCCCGGGACGGCAGCTCGACGGCAAACGGGAGTATGGGCGTGGACGCCGGCGACCCGGCCGGCGTCGGGAAACCGTACGTCTGGGTGACCAACTACGAGAAGGAGCTGCACGCCCTCTACCGGAACGACTCGACCCCGGACCAGGTGTTGTTCCTGTTCCACACCCAGGCGTCCGGGATCGCGGCCATCGGCCAGGCGTTCGTCGGCTGGGGGACCGGGTTCCTCGACTTTGACCACCACGGGTGGGAGGACATCTTCATCGCCAACGGCCACGCCATCCGCTACCCGACCGGGACCACGCGGTTGCAGAAGCCGGTGTTGTTGCGGAACACGGGCTCCGGCAAGTTCAAGGACATCACCCCGCGGGGCGGCTCGTACTTCCGCAAGGAGCACCTGGGCCGCGGGGTCGTTCTCGCCGACCTGGACAACGACGGCAAGGTGGACATCGTCGTGAGCCACATGAACGAACCGGTGGCGATCCTCAAGAATGTCGCCCCGAGCGGGAACCACTGGCTCGGGCTGGAGCCGGCTGGCAAGGACCACGGGGACGTGGTGGGGGCCATGGTGGTGGTCGAGGCGGGCGGCCGAAAGCAGACGCGGTTCGCCAAGGGTGGCGGCAGTTACGCCTCGGCGCCGGACAAGCGGTTCGTCGTCGGCCTCGGGCCGGGCGAGAAGATCGACAAGGTCACGGTGACCTGGCCGACCGCCAAGGAACAGGAGTGGACCGGGCTGAAGGCAGACCGGTACTACCAGCTCATCGAGGGGGAGAAGGAGGCGAAGGCGCGGTAGTCGGCCACTCTGGTCCCTGACGCCGACCAACGGTCACCCCCTCGCCCCGCCGCCCCGGAACGGCAACGGGCCTGAGCCACGCCTGCACTTCACCTCTTTTCACCGTAACGCAACAATCAACTGGATTACCCGCACCGATTGTGCCGATAGTTCCGATTGCGCCGGTACACGTGCGGGGGTGAGAATGCGCGCGCGGTTCTGGAATTGGTCGGGCTGGGTCGCCGTTGGGGCGATCGGACTGGCCGGGTGCGGAACGGCCCGCGACACCCGCGCGCCGGATTCGCCGCCGCCACTTCAGACCTCCCCGCCCCCGCCTGCCGCGGCTCCGCGGGCCATTCCGAAGGCCGAGCCGACTGTCCGCCGGGCGAAGTTCGTCGAGGTCCTCGTCCCTCCGTCGGACAAGACAGACAACTCGCCTCCCGCCCGGCTGACCGAGCGGGACGTGATCGACGCCGTCATCCGCCAGAACCCGACGCTCGACCAGATGCGGGCCGCGGCCGACGCCGCCCGGGCCCGGCACCCGCAGGTGACATCCCTCGACGACCCGACGGTCGCGGTCTGGACCGCACCAGGCTCGTACTGGTCGGACCACGTGAACGCGGCCGCACGCGCTGAGGTCGCTCAGAAGCTGCCGTGGCCGGGCAAGCGCGAACTCCGTGGGCAGGCCGCGGCTGCGGAGGCGAGTGCGTCGGCCCGCCAGATGGACGATGCCCGACTCCAACTCGTCGAGGCCGCCCGGGTTGCCCTGGCGGACTACGCGCTTGCCGAGCGGTCGCTGGCCTTCACCAAGGAGAACCTGGAGGTCCTGGCCCTGGCGCGCCGCAATGCCGAGACTCGGGTCAAGAATAACCTGGCCCCGCAACAGGACATCAACCAGGCGGACGTCGAGATCGCCCGCGAGGAGGAACGCGCGGTCGGCCTCGAGCGGGCCAGGCGCGTCGCGCAAGCCCGGCTCAATACGTTGATGCACCAGCCGCCGGACGAGCCGCTGGCCGCGCCGCCGGACGAGCCACCGGCGCGGGTCGAATTGCCCGACGCGGCGGTCTTGCGGGCAAAGGGGCTCGCGGCCCGGCCGGACCTCAAGGCACTCGCCGACCGGGTCCAGGCCGAAGAGGCGGCCGTCGCGCTGGCCGAGCGGGAGTACAAGCCGGACGTGGAGGTAATGGCCGCCTACGACGGGTTCTGGCAGGGGACGGACCGGCCGCTTCAGTGGCAAGTGGGGGCGCGGGTGAACATCCCGATCCAGGTCGGCCGCCGCGACGCGGCCGTGGCCGAGGCCCGGGCCCGGGTAGCTCAGCGCCGGGCCGAGCTGGCCCGGCTCGCCGATCAGGTCGCCTTCCAGGTCCAGGAGGCGGCCGAGCAGGTGCGGGAATCCGTCAAGGTGACTGAGCTGTACGAGCAGAAGATCCTGCCGGCGGCGCGGGCCAACGTCCAAGAGGCTCAAGCCGCATACACGACCGGGAAGGTGCCGTTCCTGAACCTCGTCGAAGCTCAGCGGACGCTCTTCGGCCAGCGGCAGCGACATCTGGAGGCGCACGCGGAGCTGATGCGCCGGCGGGCGGCTTTGGACCGAGTCACCGGGGAGCCGTAGAGCGACGTCGGGGGACGTTTTCAGCATCCCCCGAGTTCCCCGAATGTCTCCCTTTGTCTCCCGGCAGGAGTAAGGTCGCCAGCTTTTTTTCGCATTCCCCCGTTCTTCGGTCGGTGCGGAATCGAAGATTGCCAGGGGCGGGGGGGTGATTTGGCAACCTTCGACTGACACTCGAAGACCGGGTACCTCTGACGCCGATAATCGGACGAGGAAACGGGTGTCTGATTGGCGTCGTCAGGCCCGTCATTTGTTGACCCGTCCGGCGTCCGCCACCGTCATCTGCCCGTACCCCTCCTTCCACGCGGCGCGGACCTCCACCTGGCCGACGTAGTCCGCCTCCACGAGGGTCGCCATCCAGTCCTTCTTCAACCGGCCGTCCTGGTCCACGTACACCTTGATCAGATACCTCCCCGGCGGCAGGGCCGCCCGGGCCGCGAACGCCTTCGCCCGCTCCGACCCCGGCTCGGCGAGCAGCGTCAACCCGTGCTGCCACAGCTTCCCCTTGCCCCACACCATCCGGTCGGAGGTGGCGATCGGGTCCGTCTCCCAGGCCTTGGCTTTGTCGTCCCAGGCGTGGACGTTCACCTGCAACAACTTGTCCCCCCAGGCGTCGGGCGTGTTCTCTATCTTGAGCCACGCCTCGCACCCGAACGCCAGCGGGCCCTTGACCGGCCTGGGCAGGTCGCTCGCCTTCGCGTAGCGGTCGGCCTTGATCGCGCCGACGTCCTCGACCCACTGCCGGAACCCCTTGTACCCCTGGTCGCCGGCCGCGAATTTGACCCCGCCCTCGTGCTTCACCGCCCCGAGCGGCTTCTGCAACAAGAGGCTCTTCTCCGGGTCCTTCGCGTCGATCAACTTGCTTGCGATCAGGTAGTCCATGGTGGCCCCGGGGCCGGCCTTCTTCATCCACGCCACCCGGTCGCCGTACTCGCGGCGCAGCTTGTCGTTTTGCGGGGTGCCCTCGGTGTGGCAATTCATGCACCGGAACCGCATCGACCAGACGTTCCTCTCGAACGACTCCAACAGGCGATCCTTGCGGGCGTGGCGAATGACCTCGGCCGGCCGGGGCGGTGCCGCGAGCTCGGCCGCGTCGAGCTTCGGCGACGACCGGAGCGCCTCGTCGGCGGCGCAGGCCTTGATCCACGCGGCGAACGCCTCGTGCTCGGCCTTGCGATTGGCCGCGAGGACGGCCGGGGCCTTCGGGTCCACATCGCCCATCTGGATCAGGGCCAGGATCTTCGACTTCTCGGGATTAGTGAGGTCGATGAGCCCCTGGTCGCGGAGGGAGCGGAAGGTCTTCTCGGCGGACGGGAGGATGTAGTGCTTCAGGTCCACGCCGGCGAGATGGCACTGCACGCAGCTCGACGGGTTGGGGGACTTGAAGATCGGCAGGATGCGCTGCTCGAACACCTTCTCGGGGCCGTCCGCGGCGCGGAGGCTGGAGACGAACAGGCACAGCGATCCACCGACAGTTAACATGGCGAGTCGCGGCACGGGGGTTCCTCAGCAGGGGACGGCCAAGAGTCAACGGGAGCGTCTGAGATTGAGGTTACCAATGCGATCCTGCTTCTTCCAGCGGGCGCCGGCCGTGACCCGGCCGGTCCGCGATCGGGCACCACATTTGCACCCGGAGAACCGCGCGACCTTTCGGTCGTTGCAGATTTCCAGGACCCGCCCCGGAGACACAGCGATGATGAGCCGAGTTCTGTCTTTGGCCTTGGTGGCCTTGGCCTACCTGGCGTTCGTCGGCGCCCCGGCTTGGGCCGACGAAGCGAAGACGCACGAGGGACACGTGGTCAAGGTGGCCCCCGGCAAATTGACCATGATGGACAAGGACAAGAAGGAGCACACGCACGACGTGGCGCGAGAGGCCGAGATCACCCTCGACGGCAAGAAGGTGGCTCTCACCGACCTGACGCCGCACACTCACGTGGTGGTCACCATGGACGACAAGCACGCCGTCACGAAGATTGAAGCCCACAGCGCCGAAAAGAAGTAGTCGTGCAACGGCCGGCTGGGCGTCGGCGCCGCAATTGCGCACGGCGGTGAGTGGACCCGCAAAGGGTTGCTCACCGCCGCCTTTTATTCCTTCCGCGTTCGGCCCGGCTTCCGCACGTCGGCAGTCGCTGTTGGCGATAACTCCTTTCCGAATAGGCTGGCACCGGACCGCTCTTTCGGTGATTTCAACTCTGCGTTCCGAATCTCCCGACAGGTCCCGAGCGGCTTACGTTCGGTTGCAGTTCTGGAGGCATTGCCATGCTCACTTCAATGTTCACTCGAAAGCGACTGACCATCGCGGCCCTGACCGGTGCAGCGGCTGTCGGTCTCGGGGTGCTGGTCATCTCCGGTCCGCGGGCCGGTTACGCCCAGGACAAGAAGGACCACCCCGCGGGCCACTCGCACCCGGAGCCACCCAAGGACGTGAGCGCCCAAATCGCCGAGTTGCGAGCAAAGGTGTCCCAGCTCGAGGCTAACCTCTCCAGGATGAGTCCGGGCAAAATGCCGGGCGGCGGAATGGGGGGCATGAAGCCGGGCGGCACGGGCACGGGCACGGGCATGATGGACCCGGACACGATGAAGGGTCAAGGCGGCATGGGCACGATGGACATGATGATGGGCGGCAAGGGCGGCATGGGCATGGCGGACTCGGACATCGACATGATGGGGATGATGGGCATGGGGAGCATGGGCGGCCCGAAGGGCATGAAGATGAAGATGGCCGCCGCCCTGCCCGGGTTCCCCGGCGCCTCCCACATCTACCACATCGGGGCGACCGGCTTCTTCCTCGACCACCCGGAGCACATCACCCTCACCACGGCCCAGCAGACCAGGCTGAACCAGCTCCAGCAGAAGGCAATGACGGACAAGGCGTCCGCCCAGCGGAAGGTCGAGGAGGCCGAGCAGGAATTGTGGGAGCTGACCGGGGCGGACGAGCCGGACGCCGCCAAGGTCGAGGCCAGGGTCCGGGCCATCGAGAGGCTTCGCGGCGACCAGCGGCTGGCGTTCATCCGGACCGTCGGCGAGGCGGCCAAAGTGTTGACCGACGAGCAGCGGAAGGTTCTGCTCGGCACGGTCGAGCCCAAGAGCGGCAAGGACGCGCACACCGGGCACTGACGCATCTGTGCCGAGTCGAAGCCGATTTGCAACCCGTTCCAACCCGGGCTCCGCGACCCGCCAAACTGGTCATTTAGGGTGAACCGGTGAACGACACTCACAACAGCCTTTGGTTGCTGGCTTGCCATATCGGGGCGTGCGGCCTCGTTCTCGGCGCGCCCGGGCCGGCTCCCGCGCAGGTCTCTCCCGAAGAACACGCCAGACACCACCCCGCCCAAGCAGCGGTGAAGCCGGGAGGCGTCCCGCCGGCAGGCCCGACGTCTGGGATGTCGGGCGGCATGGAAGGGATGATGGAGGGCACGGGCAGAGCCCCGCCGAAGGAGTTATTCCCGTCCCTGATGGACCCCGCATCGCTCACTGCCGAGCGGCGCGCGGAACTCGAGCGGATGGCGTACGAGCGAATGTCCGCCGGGACCGCGGCACTCAACGAGGGACTGGCTCGCTTCGAGGCCGGGGCGCAGGCAGGCGATCAGGCAGCCATGCGCGAGGGGATCGACCGGATGCGGCACGGGCTGGATCTCCTGGAGAGCGGTGAGGCTGCTCGCCAGGCGCTGTCCAATTCGACTGAGTCCCGGGCCACGGCCCTGCGCTGGTTCAAGCGGGAGATGGACCTCGACCGGACGCCGGCCCCGGAGGCCGCGGGCGGCATCCTCGGCCTGTCGTGGTTCCACTTCTTCGTGATGTTGCTCCTCGGCGGATTCGCGGCCGTCATGGTGTGGATGTACTACCACAAGATGCGGCGGGCCGCCGACCTGCTCCAGGCCCTGGCCGGCACCCCCGGCGGCATACCTGCCGCGGCTCCGAAACCGCCCCCGACACCTTTGGCCCCGGCGGCAACCCCACCGCGAGTTGACTCCCACCCCCCGGGACAGGTCCACGGCGGACCAACCGGCGGGGGTGACACATGAAGGAGCGCGAGCGACTCGTCGTCACCGGCCTGGTCCTCCTCCTTCTGGTGCTGTGGCTCGGCTTCCTGGTCCACCGCGACCCGCGGTTCGCCGGCAGCGCCTGGGGCGGCGCGCTGGCGGTCACCGGCTCGGCGCTCATGCTCGTCCCCCTCGCCTACCTGGTGGTGAAGCGAATCGCCCCGCTGAAGCGCCGGGTGACGCGACACGCATCGATGCGCACGCTTCTCACCTGGCACATCTATGCGGGAATCCTCGGCCCGATCCTGGTCGTCCTCCATACGGGCCACAAGTTCGAGAGCGGCCTGGGAATCGCACTGACGGCCATGACACTCGTCGTTGTCCTGAGCGGGTTCGTGGGCCGCTACCTGATGAGTCAGTTCTCGCAAGAGGTCCAAGAGAAGAGGGCGATGCTGACCCGAATGGAAGTGGCCTACCGACAGACGGCGGCGGAGTTGGCCGCCCGCCCGGACCAGGTGGCTCTGCTGCGGCCGTCGATCGGGTTCTGGCGCCGGGCGCTCGCCACGTTCGTCGCGCCGGCGGTGCCGTGGGCACAGGCGCCGGCCCCGGTCCACGCCCTCCGGCTGGCCGAGTCGATGGCCGACCTGGAGTACGCGATCAGGACGCACGAAACCTTCCGGCGACTGTTCGGCCGGTGGCTCCGAGCCCACATTGCACTCAGCTTCGCCTTGTACGCCCTGCTCGGCCTCCATGTGTGGGCGGCGGTCCATTATGGGCTGAGGTGGCTGTCATGACGCGCGCCGCGTGGGTCCGAAGGGCGGTGATGGCAGCCGTCGTCATGGTGGGGGCGGGGGCTGTCTGGGCCCTGACCCAGTACACCGCCCTGGGCCGCGCATCGACGTGGGAAAGGCAAGTGAGCCCCGGCGAGTTGTCCGCGGCCCACCATTTTCTGAACGACAACTGCGCGGCCTGCCACACCCCGGGCAAGGGGCCGGACGCCGCCCAGTGCGCCACCTGCCATGCGAACGACCAAGCCCTGCTCGCCCGCCAGGCGACGGCCTTCCACGCGACCGTTTCGAGCTGCCGCGAGTGTCACCCGGAGCACCGGGGGACCGCACCGTCGCCGTCGCAAATGGACCACGCGGCCTTCGCCCACATCGGCCTGCGGGAGTTGAAGGCGGAGGACCGGGCGGCCTACGACCGACTGTTCGGGTGGGTCAAGGTCCAGGGCTCGGACCCGGCCGGAATCGGGCCGTCGCCACTCGAAGCGAGCCTCGATTGTCGGGGCTGCCATTCCACGAAGGACCGGCACCAGGGCCTGTTCGGGACGAGTTGCGCCGAGTGCCATGTGACCGACCGCTGGACCGTCGCCGGGTTCCGCCACCCGCCGCCGTCGTCCACGGACTGCGCCCAGTGCCACCAGGCCCCGCCGAGTCATTTCATGATGCACTTCCACATGGTCTCGATGCGGGTATCCGGCCAACACCACGCCCGCGTGAACCAGTGCTACCTGTGCCACCTGACCACCGCCTGGAACGACATCCGGGGCGTCGGCTGGTACAAGCACCACTGAGGACACACCACCGACTACAATTCACTGGCCGATTTGAATCCCCATCGCCGCCGACTCAATCCGGGGAGAATTGCCATGACACCCGAAACGACGCGCAGACAATTCCTCGCCGGCGGGGTCGCGGCGGCCGGCGTTGCGGTGGCCGCCCAGGCCGCCCAGCCGGAGAAGGTGACCCAGCCCCCGCGGGAGGTGTCCGGCCACGCCCACCACGCCCACGGCGGCGACTACCCGCGCGACCGGGCGGGCCCGGGCGGGCCCGTCGGTAGCCCGACCGATCGCGGCAAGCTCGTCCCCGGGCTGCGCAAGCCTGGCGAGCCGCCCATCTCGGTCGTCACCCCGGACCTGCCGGGCCGGCTCCCCTGGGAGATGAAGGATGGGGTCAAGGAGTTTCACCTGCACGCCCGGCATACGCGCCGCGAATTCCTCCCCGGGATGTGGTTCGACGTCTGGGGGTACAACGACTCGATGCCGGGTCCGACCATCGAGGCGGTCGAGGGTGACCGCGTCCGCATCGTCGTCCACAACGAGCTCCCCGAATCGACCACCCTCCACTTGCACGGCCTCGAGCTCCCCAACCGGTTCGACGGCGTGCATGGCGTGACCCAGGAGCCGATCAAGCCGGGGGCGACCTTCGCCTACGAGCTCACCCTGCATCAGAACGGGACGTTCTTCTACCACTCGCACGGCCCCATGCAGGAGGGCATGGGGATGGCCGGGCTGTTCATCATCCACCCGCGGTCGGCCTACGAGCCGGTCGTCGATCACGATTTCGCCCTCCTGATCCAGGAGTGGGCCATCCTGCCGCAGAACACGATCCCGAACACGGCCTCCATGGAGTTCAACTTCTTCACCCTGAACGGCCGGTCGGCGCCGTACGTGACGCCGATGGTGGTTCGGCTAGGGAGCCGGGTGCGCATCCGGTTCGTGAACATGAGCGTGATCGACCACCACCCGATGCACCTGCACGGGCACACGTTCTGGATCACCGGGACCGAGGCCGGGCGCATCCCGGAGACCGCGTGGATCCCGAGCAACAACGTGCTGGTGGGAGTCGCTCAGGCCCGCGAGGTCGAGTTCATCGCCAACAACCCGGGGGACTGGGTCCTGCACTGCCACATGTTCCACCACATGATGAACCACATGACGGTAATGGTCGGGCCGATGGGCGGGCACACTCGCGCCGGCATGCCAGCCGGCACCGACATGGCCAGCGGGCTCGGCATGCTCAAGCGGGGCGGAGCGCTTTCCGAGGAGGCTGGTGCAAGCCTCGGTCGCGGGCTGGGCGAGCAGACCGGCAACGAGCGGTCGGTGCGCACCGGCGAAAAGGGCCCGGGGCAGGAAGGTCACGGCGGTCACGAGGGGCACGGCCAGCCGAAGGGGTCGGACGCGAAAGGACACGGCGGCCACGAGAGCCACGGGGCCGGCGGCAAGCCGGTGCCCGGCTTCCCGCAAGACATGATGGACATGCACGCCATGTACTCGGAGGAAGACGTCCGCAAGCTGACCAGGCCGGAGACCCGCGGGATGCGCCGCAACTGGTTCCTCGGCCTCGAGGCGCTGCACACCGTGGTCCGCGTGCTGCCGCCCGAGCTGTACGAAAAGGTGGTGTTGGGGAAGGGGGAGATCGAGCCCGGGGCCAGCTCACCGGGCGCCGGCCCGGGGGAGATGCCCGGGTTGGCCGGCGGTCACGAGGGGCACGGCGGCAAGGCACAACCCAAGAAGGACACCAAGGGGGATCACGAGCACCACAAGCACTAGCACGCCGGTCGCCCCGGTGAGTCGGCGCCCTCAATTGGCGCGTCGGGCTCCGCGATTGTCAGTCCCCGCCCGGGCGGCTTCCCAGGCGCTCGCGGATGGATCGCCCCTCCCCGCCGATCGGATCGGGTAACCGGTCCACGCCCTCGGGCTCCGCGCGCCGGCCTTCGGCGCCCGGTCCCGGTGGTTGGTCCAGCCCGTCCACGAGCAGGTAACCGAGGATCGCCACCTCCGCCCGTCGCAGCCGGTCGAGCGCGTCCACGTACTCCTCGTTGATTTGGAAGTACATCCGCTGGGCGACCAGCACCTGCGGCCAGGCCGCCCGCCGCTTGCGGAAGCTGTCCAGGTACAGCTCGTACGCCTCTTTCGCCTCCGGCAGGCTTTGCTTGCGGTACGCGTCCGCCAGCGTCTGGGCGGTGCGGTGGCGGGCGTACTCCCGCGCCAGGCGGTCCCGCAGCGACAGCTCGACCCGGCCGACCTCGGCCGTGGCCAGGGCGGCCTGGGCCTGGGCGGCGTGAATGTTCCCCTGGTTGCGATCGAAGACCGGCAGCCGGACGCCGACCTGGACGCCGTAGGTCACCCGCCGGGCCTCTTCGGTGGAGTTGTACCCGGACGCGATGCGCACGTTGACGTTCGGAATCGGCTCCACCTGCTCCCGCCGCAGGGCGACCTGCGCCCGGTCCACCTCGGCCCGGGCCGTCATCGCCTCCGGGCTTCCCTCCAGAAGCCGGGCCAGCGTGGCCTCGTAGTCCGGGAGCGTCGGAACGGCCTCCAGGTCACCCTCCACCCTGGCCGCGGTCAGGTCCGGGTTGCCGACGAACGCCGCGAGCTGCTTCCGTGCCGCGGCGTACGTGGTCCGGGCGTTCTCCAGACCGACGCGCTCGCGGCGCGCTTCAATGCGGGCCTGGAGCAGGTCCGGCTTGTTGGCCGCCCCGACGTTGACCAGCTCCTCGGTCGTCGTCACGGCCTCGTCGGCGACTTTGACCAAGTCGGCCCGGACGTCGAGCAGTCGCTGCATAGCCAGGAGCTGGTAGTAGCGCGTGCGGACACCATTGACCACGCGGTACTGCTGGGCCAGGGCCTGGGCCTCCATCTGGCTGGCCTGCGCCCCGAACATGGCCCGGTTGAGTTTCAGCTTGCCGGCGGTGACGATGGTCTGATCGACAAACACGCCCTGTAGTTCGCCCGGGGCCGCCTTGCCGCGAAGGCCGATCTGGTCGCCGATGTAGCCGACTGTGGGGTTCGGGTAGAGGCCGGCCTGGAGGGCCCGGCCGCGAGCCGCCTCGACGTTCGCGGCCGCCTGGGCGAGGGTGGGGTTCCCGCGCAGGGCCATCGATTCCAGGTCAGTCAACGTCAACTCGGGGCGCGCTGCCGTGGGCTTGGGCGGCGGCCCCGAGTAGGGCGTCGCCACCGGCTGCTGAGCCGGCGCGACCGGAACGACGGCCGCGAGGCAGAGCAGTCCCCCGACCAACGTGACGAAGACAGTACGCATCCGTGTACCTTGGCCAATGGCTTTCGAGACGGTCCGCGCCCGTCAGCGCAGCGGCGTTGGTGTCATCGGCGGGAGTTCGGTGACCAGTCGGAAATTGTCGGCCGTTCCGGACGCGCGGGCGTTACGGGTGGGCAAGGGGTGCCGGTTTTGCCGATCGTGGCGACCCCGGCCGGGCCCACTTGAAAGCGGTCAGGAGCCGGGCGGCTCAGACGGCAGCTCGAGCCGGCAGCACCCGAGGTTGAGCGCCTCGCGCGGGACGCCCGCCTCGACCACTTCTTCCAGCACCCCCGGGAACAGTGAGTACTGAACGAACCGCCCCTGCTTCTTGCCGCGGATGAGCCGCGAGTGCCGCAGCACGTTCAGGTGGTGCGACACGTTCACTGCCGGGACGCCGAGCATGTCGGCAATCTCGGTGACGTTGTGCGGCCCGTCGGCGAGGAAGCGGATGATCTTCAGCCGCTCCGGGGCGGCCAGGGCGGCGAGGAGTTGGGCGCAGCGGGCGGGCTGCAAGGGGTCTTTCGGCACGGCTCACAGGTCCGCGGGTTGAATCCGAACATTGTAGCAGCGTCCGGCCCCTCTCCCGGTATGTGGGATGAATCCGCGAATACCCGGGTGGCCGCCGGCGTCCATCGGGATAACATCTTGACTCCAGGGCAGGTGTCATAGTTTTCATCAGCAGAGTCCTACCACGAGAGGGGGCTTCCCATGACCCGACGCCCGGCCTTCACGCTGATCGAATTGCTGGTCGTCATCGCCATCATCGCCATCCTGATCGGCCTCTTGCTGCCCGCGGTCCAGAAGGTCCGCGAGGCCGCCAACCGGATGAAGTGCTCGAACAACCTCAAGCAAATCGGCCTGGCCTTGCACAATCACGAGAGCGCCCTCGGCACGTTGCCGCCCGCCTTCCGCGGCGTGCCCAAGCCGCCGTTCGACATGCTGCCCGGGTACTTCTTCAGCTGGAGCACGCTCGCCGAGCTGAACCCGTACCTGGAGCAGACCAACATCTACAACCGGATGAACCTCGACCTGCCGATCTACATGCCGCCGACGTACGACATCTCGGCGGACAACCAGTTCGCCGTCTCCCAGGTGGTGCCGATCTTCCTGTGCCCGAGTGACCCGGCGCCGGCCCCGCTCGGCGGCTACGGGCTGTCGGTCATCGGGCCGACCAGCTACGCGGCCTGCATCGGGACCGGCACGACCAACGGCCAGGCCCCGTTCGGGTCGCCGTGGAATGCGGACGGCATGTTCCAGGCGAAGGTGCCGACGAAGTTCGCCGACGTGACCGACGGGCTGTCCAACACCGCGTGCTTCTCCGAGTCGATGCGCGGCAACGGCCCGGAGGGGGCGTCCGGCCCGATCCCGGGCAAGCCGGAAGAGGTGTACGGCTACCTGAACGCGGGCACGCCGCTCAACGACTCCAACTGCGCCGCGGCCAGCCGCTGGAACGTGGACCGCCGCCGCGGGTTCATGTGGGCGTCCGGGGAGATCCGCTGCGCCACGTACAACCACTATTACCTGCCGAACCCGTCCACCTACGACTGCGTGACGAACGATTTCACGCCCGGCCCGGGGATCTACACCGCGGTCGGGTTCCGGGCGGCCCGCAGTCGCCACTCGGGCGGGGTTAACGTCCTGCTCGGCGACGGCAGCGTCCGCTTCGTCCGCCAGTCGATCGACCTGGTTACGTGGCGGGCCCTGGCCACGCGGGCCGGCGGGGAAGTGATCGGCGACTACTAACCAACCGCACGACGCGCCCCGACCGAGAAGGAGTCCGCATGAGTCCGGCAGTTGCCGCGATCACCGACGAACAGGTCCGCGCCTACGACAAGTTGGGGTTCGTGGTGATTCGCGGCCTCTTCCCGCCGCTGGAGATGGCCGTCGCCCGAATGGAGGCGGACCGGCTCCTCGCCCGCCGCGATCTGATCGACACCAAAAACCTCCGTTGCCGGTGGAAGGCGAACGAGGTCACCGGCGCTTCGTGCGAGTTCGAGTGCTTCGACCCGGTGATCGACATCTCACCGGTCTGCGCGCAACTGGCCCGGGACGAGCGGCTGCTGGCGGTCCTCGCCGAGCTGTACCGCGAGCCGGCCTGTCTTTTCAAGGACAAGCTGATCTTCAAGCCCCCGGGGGTGAAGGGGTACGGGATGCACCAGGACTACATCGCCTGGCCGAGCTTCCCGCGATCGTTCCTGACGGTCCTGGTCCCGTTCGACCGGGCCGACGCGGACAACGGGGCGACCGAAGTCTTCCCCGGCTATCATCTGGGCGGGAGCCTGACGCCCGAGGACGGCGACTACCACGAGCTGCCGCCCGGGCTGGTGGACGAGTCGCGCGGGGTGCTCCTGAACCTGGACCCGGGGGACGTCGCGATCTTCACCGGGTTCACCCCGCACCGGTCGGCCCCGAACCACTCGGACCGCTGGCGCCGGCAGTTGTATTTGAGCTACAACAAGCTCTCCGACGGCGGCGAGCAGCGCGAAGAGCACTACGCCGAGTTCCGGGCGTGGCTGGTGACGAAGTACGCGCAGCACGGGAAGACGGAGACTTACTTTGAGTAGTTGCTCCCCCTGTCTGTCTGGGAGAGGGGGACCCGATCCCAAGGCGAACTCACCATGGCAACCACAACTCTCGCGACCACCACGGCGGTCCGCTTTCACCTTTCGCTCAACGTCGCCGACCTGAACCGGTCGGTCGCCTTCTA
>DATFWZ010000422.1:0-16488 GCA_035258765.1 Gemmataceae bacterium | reverse complement strand
GCCAGCTCGCCAACCGTCCCGGGAGGGGCAGGCTCCCAGTCGGCAGGTGGCAACGGCGATGGATCGAACGGCGTCGACATCAGAATAGTCCGTGGAACCTCGACACGCTGACGATCAAAACGGGGCAGTGGCAGTCCGCGGGAGGCCCGTCGGCGGGTTCGGGAGCCGGTCGGCGTCCCGCCGCAGTCGGGCGAGGTCGCGGACCACTACTCGGCGCCGTTCGACCGCAACCAGCCCGTCAGCCTCCATCTGACCGAGAGTCAGGGTCACGGTTTCCCGACTCACCCCGATCAGTCCTGCCAGATCCTGGTGCGAGAGGGGGAACCGGATCGCGTGCCCGTCACCGTTCCGCTCGCCGTGCGACTCGATTAACTCGAGCAGCAGGTGGGCCAGCCGGCCCCGGCTGGACAGGAACAGCGTATTCCGCAGCCGGGCCTCGACGCGCTCCCGCCGCAGGCCGACCAGCCGGGTGACGGACAGGGTCAGGTCGGCTCGGACTTCGAGCAGACCGACGAAATCCTCCCGCGGGATCGCCAATACCTCGGACGGCTCGACGGCCGCGGCGAACTCCCGCCGGGGCCGGCCGTCGAGGACGGCCACTTCGCCGAATATCTCCCCCTCCTCAATGAACGCGAGGATCGTCTCACGCCCGTTCGGCGTCAAGTCGTGGATCTTGACCCGACCCCGGGCGAGCACCAGCACCGCCAGCCCGGCGTCGGCAGGGGCGTAGATCAATTCGCCCCGCGGGTATCGCCGGATCCGGGCGCGCCGATTCAACCGGTCCGCCTCGGCTTCGGACAGCCGGCCGAACAAGTCGCACCGCTTCAAATACCAGATCGGACCATCCATCCGCCGCCGCTCGCGCCAGGGGCCAACGGGAACCGGCTTCTGGGATTGTACACAGCCCGATTCCCGCCTGATTGCGGCCGAGTCGCGCCTCGGGTCGGAGTCCGCTCGCCGGGCTTGGCCCACGTCTGTTCCCTACCCAGGCACCACGCCGGCAGATCATGCCCGCTCATGCCGGCGCGGAATGTCAGCCGGCTCACAGTCCGGCCGTCCCGGCCCACGCTTTCTCGGCTTGTGAGCCACCTCACAGACCGCGCCTCCGGTCAGCGGGAATACTACCCCAGCGGTCGCGGGACTGTCCCGCGACCATTTCCCGACCCCGGCGCCCGCCGGGGGACTGACATCCGGACGAGGAGGACTGATGAACCCGTCGAACCCGAACCGCCGCGACTTCACCCGCCTGGCGGCCGCCACCATCGGCGGGCTGATGGCCGGCACGACTGCGCTCGCCCAAGAAAAGGACAAGAAGGACAAGAAGAACCCGCTCCTGTCGGACCCGCACGCCTGCCGCGGGCTCAACACCTGTAAGGAAAAGGGCAAGGGCGGAAAGAACGAGTGCGCCGGCCAGGGGGCGTGCGCCACGGTCAAGGCTCACTCTTGCAAGGGGGAGAACGAGTGCCGCGGGCAGGGCGGGTGCGGCGAAAAGCCCGGCGAGAACGAGTGCAAGGGCATGGGCGGGTGCGCCGTCCCGATGGACAAGAAGGCCTGGGAAAAGGCCCGCAAACGGTTCGAGGAACTCATGGCGAAGGAAGGGAAGAAGGTCGGCCCGGCCCCGAAGGGCTGACCCCCCGAACCCGGCCGCCCGGGCACACCCCGGGCGGCCAGTCCCTCCCCCTGACGAAACGAGGCGGACATGCGAACGAAGCGGTTTGACCTGCCAAACCTGGGACTGGGCGTCGGGCTCCGGACCTCCCACTTCCCGCACATCCTGCGGGACCGCCCTGCCGTGGACTGGTTCGAGATCATCTCCGAGAACTTCATGGATTCGGGCGGCCGCCCCCGGTACGTCCTGGAGCAGGTCGCCGAGCATTACCCAGTGGTCATGCACGGGGTCTCCCTGTCGGTCGGCAGCACCGACCCGCTCGACTTCGACTACCTGCGAAAGCTCAAGGGCCTCGCCGACGTGGTCCGGGCGCGCTGGGTGTCGGATCACTTGTGCTGGACCGGGGTTGCCGGGCGAAACGCCCACGATCTGCTGCCGATCCCACTGACTGAGGCGACCCTGCGGCACGTCGGCGACCGCGTGCGGGCGGTGCAGGACTACCTGGGCCGGCCGCTGGTCCTGGAAAACCCGAGCACGTACGTCACGTTCGCCGCCTCCACCATGCCTGAATGGGAGTTCCTGTCCCGGCTGGCGGAGGCGACCGACTGCGGTCTACTGCTCGACGTGAACAACGTCTACGTGTCGGCCGTTAATCACGACTTCGACCCGGCCGAGTATGTCCGCAATGTGCCGCATGACCGGGTGGTGCAATTCCACCTGGCCGGCCACACCGACCGCGGGACGCACCGGATCGACACCCACGACAGCCCGGTCATCGACGCGGTGTGGGAACTGTACCGACTGGCCCACCGGCTTACCGGCGGGGCGGCCACCCTGTTGGAGTGGGACGCCAACATCCCGGCCTTCCCGGTAGTCCACGCCGAGGTGCTCAAGGCCAAGCACTACATGACCGGGGACGCGCGCGAGCTGCCGGCCGTCCGCCCGGCGCCAATCCGCCCCGCTCCGGCGCCGGCCCTCCCGCATTCGATCGCTCACATGGTCGCCGAAGTGGCATGACCTCCGCCCCGCCGTCCGAGGGATTCCTCCGATGAAGCCTGCGCTCTCCACCATCGGCCGGTATTACGCCGACGCCGCCCGCCGACTGGCCTTCTGCCAGGATGCTTTCCTCCTGCTCATCCGCCTCTACTGGGGGTGGCAACTGGCCGGGGCCGGCTGGGGCAAACTGACGAACGTGGCCGCCACCGCCCGGTTCTTCGCGGAACTTGGCATTCCGCTCCCGACCGTCAACGCCGTCGTGTCAGGGACCGGCGAGCTGGTCGGCGGGCTGTTCTTGCTTGCCGGGCTGGCGTCGCGGGCGGCCGCCCTGGTCCTGGTCGTGAACATGACCGTCGCCCTCATGACGGCCCACACGGGCGACGCAGGGGCCGTCCTAACCGAGCCGGCCCGGCTGATGACTTCGCCCCCGTTCACGCACTTGCTCATCAGCCTCATCGTCCTGCTGTTCGGCCCGGGGCTCGTCTCGCTGGACGCCCTAGTCCAAAGACTGTTGGCCCGGCGGGGGCAGGTGCAGGCATCGACCCCGCCCGCGTCGGAGGTGGAGACCGGGATCAGCCGCCGGCAGCTCGCCCGGTGGGCGGCCGCTGCCGTGGGTGGGCTGGTCGTCGGCGCCTGGGTCCGCGGCCTCGCCACGAGGTCGGACGGGCAGCCGACCGCCGGAGGAGGGAACGTGGTTCCGGGCGGGGCCTTCGCGCTGACGCCCGCGGCCCACGAGGCGCTCCGGGCGCTCGATGCCGAAGCACCCGAGGGCCTGCAACCGAGCCTCCTGCTACTCACGAAGGCCCACATCTGCTGTGGATTGAACACCTGCCAGGGGAAGGCCAAGGGAGGCGGGAATGCGTGCTTTGGCCAGGGGGGCTGCGCCCTGGCCAAGGCACACGTGTGCCAGGGGCAGAACGACTGCAAGGGGCAGGGCGGGTGCGGCGAGTACCCTGGGCAGAACACCTGCGAGGGGAAAGGGGGGTGTGCCGTGCCGCTGAAGAAGGACACCTGGGTGAAGGCCCGGAAGCGGTTCGAGGAGCTGGGGGCCAAGGTCGGGGCGGCCGTCGGCAAGCCCCCGGCGGGTTGTCCCAAAGGATGAGTCCGGAGTGAGCCATGCGAGCGTACTTGGGGGAGTCCGACGTGTTGCAGGAGTGGCTGCCGGCCATGATTGTTGGGCCCGGCGGCATCGAAGACCGGGCCGCACCGGCCGACGCCCGCGCGCGAGTCATGCGGGCTTATGGGGCAGAGCTGGACCAAATCCAGAAGTGGATGCAGGCCGTCATCACGCATCCGGGCGACATCGAGAGCGGGATCGCGTCGGCCGAGGCCCGCGCGCACATCGACGTCGGCCCGGAGGAGGTGGAGCGGGTCGTCACCCGGTCGCGGGCCCTGGCCGCGGCCGACCGTCTGCGGGTGTACGGCAACGCGTATTTCGCCCGACTGTTGGAGTGCTTACGGGAGGAGTTCGCCGTCCTGGCTCACGCCCTCGGGGAGGAGTTGTTCGACGAGTTCGCGTCCGGCTACCTGCAGGCGTACCCGTCCCGCAGCTACACGCTGAATCACCTGGGGGCGAACTTTCCCGCGTACCTGGCCGAAACCAGTCCGGCCGGCGAGGACGATTCGGGCTGGACTACGTTCGTGATCGACCTGGCGACGCTCGAACGCATTTACGGCGAGGTGTTCGACGGGCCCGGGGTGGAAGGCCGCGAGCCGCTGTCGGCCGACGCGCTCCTCACAGTCCCGCCCGCCCGCTGGGTCGATGCCTGCCTGGTCCCAGCGGCCGGGTTCCGGCTGGTCAAGTTGCGGTCGCCGGTGCACGAGTACATCACCGCCGTCCGGCGGAAGGAGGACCCGCCCCCGCCGACCCTGGCCGAGACGCTGTTGGCCGTCCACCGACGCGACTATGTGGTTCGCCGCCACCGGCTGACCAGACCGCAATTTGAGCTGCTCGGGGCCGTGATGTCGGGCGCACCGGTCGGCGAGGCGATCGGGCGGGCGGCCGACGCGGCCGGGCCGGACGCGGACGCCCTGTTCACGGACTTGCAGTCGTGGTTTCGCACGTGGGCGGCAGAGGGGCTGTTTCAGGCCGTCGAGTTGCCGGGCTGAGGGTGCCGAAGTGAGACCGCGGGAATTAAACCCCCGCCGCCTTCTTCAGTGCCGCTGCCCGGTCCGTCTTTTCCCAGGTAAACTCCGGCCGTTCGCGGCCGAAGTGGCCGTGCCGCGCGGTCTCCTTGTAGATTGGCCGCCGCAGGTCGAGGCTCTCGATGATCCCCTTCGGCGTCAGCCGGAAGTGCTCGCGGATCAGGCCGATCAGCTTCTCCTCGTTCAGGCCCTTGGCCACCGTCCCGTTCGTGTTCACCCAGATGGAGAGAGGATCGGGGTGGCCGATCGCGTAGCTTAGTTGCACTTCGCATTGGCTGGCCAGGCCGGCGGCGACTATGTTTTTCGCGATGTACCGGGCGACGTAGGCCGCGGACCGATCGACCTTGGTCGGGTCCTTGCCGCTAAACGCCCCACCCCCGTGTCGCCCGCGACCACCATACGTGTCCACGATGATCTTGCGGCCGGTCAACCCGCAATCGCCGTGCGGACCGCCGACCAGGAAGCACCCGGTCGGGTTGATGAAGCACTTGACGCCGTTCTCCGGCACGCGCTTGTTCGGCTGGTCCGGAGACATCATCACGAGCGGACCGCGAATCAGGTCCGGTCGTTCGGCCTCGAGCGCCGGCGCGATCAGCTTGTCGATGATCTCCTGTCGGGCGTCGTCCGTGAAGCAGTCGGCCCCATTCTTTGTCACCATCACACTCTTATCGTGCTGCGTGGAGAGGACGATGGTGTCGAACCGGTACGGCAGACCGTCGGGGGTGTACTCGACGGTGACCTGGCTCTTGGCGTCCGGACGCAGGAACCTGATTGTCCCCTTCCGCCGCAGGTCGGCGTGATTGTCGACAAGGCGGTGCGCGACGTGAATGGGCAGCGGCATGAGGGCGGGGGTCTCGTTGCAGGCGAACCCGAACATCATGCCCTGGTCGCCGGCCCCGCCGACGTCCACGCCCATGGAGATGTGCGGCGACTGGGCGTGGACGAAGCTGATGACGTTGCAGGTGTCCGCGGTGAACTCCATCTCCGGGTCGGTGTAGCCGATCTCCTTGATGGTCTCGCGGGCCAATGACTGGATCGCCCCGATGTTGAGCGGGGCCTGGGTAGTGATCTCGCCCGCGACGATGGCCAGGTTGGTGGTGACGAGCGTCTCGCAAGCGACGCGGCTGGTCGGGTCGTGCTTGAGGCAGAAGTCGAGGACGGCGTCCGAGATCTGATCGGCCACCTTGTCCGGGTGGCCCATGGACACGGATTCGCTGGTAAACAGTAGGCGCTCGCTCACCGCAGGCTCCGAAGGCAAGGGGACGGGTTGATCGGGTGACGAGGAAGTCTACCTTATCGCCCGCCGGCTGGGCCGAATGCCCGGATTGTTCTATGTCGGCAACGCGTGCCGGCATCCTGTCAGGTTTCTGTGAACGTGACCGAGCCCCGGATGTGGAAGTGTTTGTATCGCAATTCACGTATTTCGCTAGAAACGGTTCCGGTCGGATATCTGATGACAAGCCAAGGCCATTCCAGAGTTCCCTGGCAAGCGCAGATAGTGCTGGATTGCCGGTAGTAGAGTTGAAGGCCGGCCGCTGTGGCGGATACGTCCAAGTCATAGCGGCCTTCGTCGTTGCCCGGCAGCCCGCGTCGGAAGCGTTGAATGATCTCATTGGGTGGCCGGTGGTGGCGGCCGCTGATGAAGTGGCCGTTCGGAAAGAACCGAAACATGAAGTTTCCCGACCCGGTCCCACAGACGAAAACCCCCGTGTGCCCAAACCCCACGATGAACCCCCGGTCGAACCGGAACCGCAGGTGCGGCGCTGCCAACGGACCGGCGAAGGCGTCGTGGCACGCGGCGAGAAGGTCGGCCTCCCGGCGGCGTAGTGCCGGGGACTCGTGGCGGGCCAGCTCGCATTGCACGCGGATGAACTCCGCCCGCTCCGGCTGGCCGTGCTCGTCCAGCCAGTCCGCGTAGACGAGCCGCGGCGCATCGTCGTCCGGGGCTTCGCGGATCGCGGCGAGCAGGGCGGCGCAGTCGGACATGCGATCAAACATCGTCGTCCGTCAACCCGGCCGCCCGCATGATCGAGCGCTGCGTACCGGGCTTGAGGTTCTTGTTCCCGTGGACGGGCACCGAAATCGGCGAATGGCCCGCGAGGCGGTCAATGTGGTGCGAGCCCTTGATGCGGTCGAGCACCCAACCGCGGCTTTCCAGCACACGGCACATGTGCTTGCCGGAGACAGGCTTTATACGTCGATCGTTTCCCGGATCGTCGCGGTGGACAACTCGCCTCGGCCAAAGCCCGCCTCCGGATCTTCTTCCTGGATCACCTCGAATACACCCTCGAACGCCTCGCGGATGTTGGCCAGCGTCTCTTCCAGAGTCTCCCCACTCGACGTGCAGCCGGGGAACCCCGGAACAAACGCCGAGTATCCGCCCTCCGCTTCCGGCTGGATCAGCACCCGAACCTTCATGACTCCCCTCCGCCTCCAGGCAATTCCGGCCGCCAGCATACTGGGTCCGGCCTTGCGTCACAATTGAACGCCCCGGCGCCTGTTCCTATGATCATCCCGGTTGCCCGTTCGAGAATTGTCATGCGCCACGTCCTCTCGGCCCTCGTCCAGAACCAGCCCGGCGTCCTCGCCCAGATCTCCGGCATGCTCGCCTCCCGCGGGTTCAACATCGACTCCCTCGCCGTCGGCGAGACCGAGGTCCCGGACCTCTCCCGCATGACGTTCGTCGTCCACGGCGACGACGCCGAGCTCGACCAGGTCCGCAAGCAGCTGGACAAGATCGTCACCGTCGTCCGCGTCATGGACATCTCCGGCGAGAACTTCGTCGAGCGCGACTTGATGCTCATCAAGGTCCGGTCCGACTCGCAGCGCCGGGTCGAGATCTCGCTGCTGGTCGAGATGTTCCGCGGCCGGGTCGTGGACGTCACCCACGACACGCTCATGGTCGAGGTGAGCGGGCAGGAGGGAAAGGTCGAGGCATTCATCGACCTCATGCGGCCGTTCGGGATCATCGAGCTGGCCCGGACCGGGCGGATCGCTCTCGTTCGCGGCAACCCCGGCGAGGAGGCGCCCGCGTGAGCACCCCGAGCACCATCACGTCGGCGACGCGGAAGCTGTCGGCACAGCAGATTGACGTGCTTCGCGGCCTGAAACCGGGCCAGCGGATCCGCGTCGTTCAAACCGTCCGGGTCGGGGCGCGGAAATGGCAGACGACGGCCGAGGGGATGTTCCGCGAGATCAACTACCTGGCGACAGGACTGGCCACCGACCGGGTGCCTGAGGACGACATCGTCGTCCCGGTCGTCCACTTCGCCAAGGATAACGGGGAGCTGTCAAGTATCACTCTCGATGAAAACAGTGTGGTTACGCTTGTGGGGTAAACTGGGTGGGCTAACGCGCGCGGCGGCCGGTCTGTCCCCGGTACTCACACAACTTACACCGTTACAACCGGTTCCGTTGACAATTCCGATTCTGTCGATTCTCCGGGTTGTTCCTTGCGTCTAGTGGCCAAAGGACTTACGATTGGGCGTTCGGAAGCCTCTTCGCCTGTCCTCCCTGCCCTCCCCGCCCCTCGGAGGCAGTAGCCCACATGCCCCGACTCCAGCAGTTCGTCGAGTGCCTCGGCGCGGCGCTATGTGAGTACGCGACCGCGGCCCTGGCCCGGCTGGTCCCCTTCGAGACCGCCCTGCTGGAAGTCGCCCGGGCCATGCATCGGAACACGACCGCCATCCTCCCCCCGGCCGACTTGCGAGCCGCCCTCCGCGAGGTCGTCTCCTCTCCAGTCGAGACCGTCGAGCTGGCCATCCAGGACGGGGTGTCCGCCATCCGCCCGCCGGTCGCCGAGGAGTTCCGGGACACCCTGGTCGCCTACCTGGAACTGCTCCCCGAGGTCGTCCGCCAGGCCCTCCGCCGGCCGGGAGACCCGGACGGCGTGTCCGTTCCCGAGCAGTTCGCCGTCCGACGGGCCGAGGATTGGCTCCTGTTCCTCCCGGACCGGCTGCCCATATTCCGCCCTGGGGACCTCCCGCCGGGACTCGATAACTGGCGGGTCGAGAGCTTGCGCGGGCTCGGGCCCCACGCGGAGGTCTGGGACGGGTACGACGACGACCAGCCGGAGCTGTCTCCCGCGTGCCTGAAGTTCGTCACCGACCCGAAGGCGCTGAACCAGTTCGATAAACAAGTGACCATGCTCCGGCGCGTCCTCGACCTGGACGTGGTCAACGGGCTGATCCCGCTGCGGTCGGCGTACGTGTTGACCAGCCCGCCGTGCCTGGAGTACGTCCTCCTGCCCGGTTACGACCTGGCCAACCTGATGCACGATGCCCGGTGGAAGGGGGACCGCCCGCGGCCCGAACAGGCGGCCCTCCTGGCCCGCCGGACCGCCCGGATCGTCGGCAAGTTGCACCGGCTGAACCCCCCGCTGGTGCATCGCGGGCTGAAGCCGTCGAATGTTCTGCTGTGTCCGACGAACGAGGGTCGCGTGTCCGCTTGGGTTTCGGACACGGGGTGGGGGCAGATCACTGCGTCCGTCGGCGCGGACGGGCTGGACGTATCGCAGGCGATTCGCCGATCGCTGCGCGGCAGCTACGGCCCGCTGTACGCATCGCCGCAACAGAAAGCGGGCGGTCCGCCCGACCCGCGGGACGACGTGTATGCCATCGGCGTGATCTGGTACCAGCTCCTGATGCGCGACCCGACCGCCCGGCCGCCGGCCGACCCGAACTGGGCGGTCGATTTCCGCCGGCATGGGTTGACCGATAGCCTGGCCGGCCTGTTGAGCGCGTGCCTATCCGAGGTCCCGGCCGACCGCCCGGGCGACGGCCAGACGCTGGCCGACCTGATTGCCGCCAACAGCACGCCGCTTCGGAACGGGGACTCGGGCACCATCCGCCTGCGCGGGAGCACGTCCCACGACGTGCACCAGCCGCGCGAGCCGGAACCGGACCGCGAAGTCGAGGTCCCCCGCCTGCGAGTCAAGCCGAAGGTGCTCGAGGAGGATGAGGAGGAGGAGTAGAGGTCGTCAGAGCCCAGGCGGCGAGACCTCTTGCCCGTCTTTGAGTAACCGGAATCCAGCCAGTCGCCACTGTCCGCCCTCCTTCTTGAAGATGGCGACGCAGTCGTACCGGTATTCCGTCCCGGGCATTCGCAGAGGTTGCACCTCGAACTGTTGCTCGATCGTGTTGTCGTCCTTTTGGACAAACCCCCTCCGATCCAGCCCGATCACCTTGATGCCTTCCCAATTCGGCACGGACTCCACGAGCCGCGCCTTTTCTTGCAACCCCTTCTTGTCCAGAGTCTTGTACCTGAACGACTCCGAGACGTGCTTGAATACGTCGTCGTGCTTCTTGTTCTGGGTCGCGGTTTCCATCTCTTGAATGGCTTTCACAACCTGCTCGCGCGGGCTCTCGAATGACCGGTCGATCAAGTAGAGGGCGACCAGCAATACGGCCGGCATGGCGAAGTTGATGACGTCGGACCGCTTCTGCCGGCGGGCGGCGATGGCGCCGAAGATGACGACGATGGCCCCGAGGATCACGTACAGGGTCGGGGACGGGTCGGAGAGGACGGTCGGCATGGGTCGAGTCCGGAGGGTTCGACTGGTCGGGAAAGTGTAACTCCGGAACGGCCGGCCCGCCAGCGTCCGCCGACAGCGCATTCGGTTGCATCCCGCCGCCCACTCTCGGATACTGCAAGGCTCCGGGGGTAGCCGACATGAGTGAGCCGCAAGCGTTCGACGTGGTCGTGATCGGGGCCGGGCCGGCCGGGGTGAGCGCCGCGGTCGCCGCTGCCCAGCTCGGCAAGACGGTGGCCGTCGCCGAGAAAAATATGGCCGTCGGCGGCGCCGCCCTGAACACTGGCACCGTCCCCAGCAAGACCCTGCGCGAGACCGCCCTGGCCCTGTCCGGGCTGCGCAGCCGCGAGCTTTACGGGGTGGACCTGTCATTGCGCCGCGAGTGCACCGTCGCCGACCTGCTCCGGCGCGAGCACTCGGTCATGGGCGCCGAGCGGACGCGCTGGTCCGGTTTCCTGGGCCAATACGGCGTCACGATGGTGCCCGGGGCGGCCCGGTTCCTTGACGCGCACACGATCGCCGTTGCCGGCCCGACCGAGGAGCGGGTGCTACGGGCGAACTTCGTCATCATCGCCATCGGTTCGAGTCCGTCGCGGCCGCCACTGTTCCCGTTCGAACACCCGCGCGTGCATGACTCGGACGAAATCGTCAACCTCGAGCAAGTGCCGAAGTCGCTGGCCGTGGTCGGGGCCGGGGTGGTCGGGAGCGAGTACGCGTGCACGTTCGCCGCGCTCGGGGCCCCGGTGCACGTGCTCGACGGCCGAGACTGCCTGATGCCGTTCCTCGACTTGGAGGTGGCCCAGGCCCTGACGAGTGCCATGACCAACCTCGGGATCACGTTTCATTGGAAAGAGCAAGTGACCGCGTGCGAGGCCCCCGCAACCGGGGACCTCAAGCTAACGCTCGCCTCGGGAAAAGTGTTGCTGGTCGACGCGGTCCTCGTCGCCGCCGGCCGGGAGAGCCGGACGGCGGCCCTGGACCCGGACAAGGCGTGCCTGCTCGTCGGCAAGCGCGGGCAGCTGTGTGTGGACGAGTGCTTCCGGACGAACGTCAAGCACATCTACGCGGCCGGGGACGTGGTCGGGTTCCCCGCCCTGGCGTCGATTAGTTCGGAGCAGGGGCGGATCGCGGCCGCGCACGCCTGCGGCGACACGGCCGTCTGCTCGATGCCGGCCGTGTTCCCGACCGGCATCTTTACAATCCCCGAAGTCGGGGCGGTCGGCGACACCGAGGGCGCGCTGCAAGGGAAGGGAGTGGCGTACGTGGTCGGACGGGCGGAGTACATGCAGACCGGCCGCGGGGCGATCATTGGCGACCGGACCGGGTTCCTGAAGCTCCTCTTCGCCAAGGACGACCTGCGGCTGCTCGGGGCGCATGCGATGGGTGAGCAAGCGACCGAGCTCGTCCACCTGGGCCTGATCGTCCTGCAAGCCGGCGGCGGGGCGGACTTCTTGTGGCGGACGTGCTTCAACTACCCGACCCTGGGGGACCTCTACAAGCTGGCGGCGCACGAAGCGATGCTGAAGCGGGTGCAAACTGGATGAGCCACCTTCAAGCCGGTCATCGGCCGTTCGGTCGCGACCCCGTTACAGCGCCAGGATGTCACTTGCGGCTGACAACTTGAGCCAAACAGTAGGCTCGGGCTTCAGATCGGCGACAGGTCTCCGACCAGGCCGAGGGCCTGCCACTCCCGGAACAGCAAGTCCAGTCGCCACCGGCGGACTGCGCGCTCTCCTTCGACCAGGACGAGGAGCGATCGCTCGTCATTGCTGAGGAGCACCTTTTTGACCGGCCCGCTCATCCGCAGGGTGGCAAGCGGCAGGCCGTCGGGCGTCCACAGACGCACCCGGCGGTCGGCAGAACCCGTGACAAAGAAATGTCGGCCGAAAGCGACACCCGGAACAGAGCCGCGGTGGGCGTTCGGAATTTCGGTCGCCTCTCCCGTGGTCGGGTTCACCAGCCGGACTTCCGCCCCTTCGCCGCCGACGAGCAGCCGGCTCTCGTCGGGGGACAGGGCCAGGCCGGCGATCGGCGTCTTCAAGAGCGGCCACGCGGTGGCGGCCCCACCGGCCGGATCGACCCGGAAGAGGCGGCCATCCCGCCGGCCGACGAACACGGAGTCGCGGCCAATGGCGAGAGTCCGAAAAACTATGCCGACGTCCATTGCCTCGGCGTCATTCCGCCACACCACCCGGTCGGTCCACGCGGGCGGAACGGATTCCTTGAGCAGGTCGTGTTCCAGAATCCACAACCGGCCGTCGGGGCCGAAGCGGGCACCTTGCAGGTCCTTGGCATCCCACGCCCCACCGTCCATGGGGAACAGCGCGTGGGGGGGGATGTCAACGGAATACACGTACCGCGATCCGTCCGGCGAGTAGTCGCTAATACTCCGGGCGTTCCACCCGTTTGGAAGAGGCCAAACAGGCCGGTCCTCGACGCAGCGGTAGCCATCATTCTCGGCCCGCCACAAGTACATACGTGCCGGAACCCCCTCCTCCCGCCCCAGGACCAACAGCAAGGAGTGGTCCGGGGTGGCGGCCAGGGAAGCAACCGTCGTCTCACCGACCAGGCAGATGGTGTCGAGTGCCCGGTTCGGGATATCGAACAGGTCCACCCCGTGCCGCCCGCTGACGGCGACGCGTCGGCCGTCGAGAGTGAATGCCGCCCGGACGCAGTCCCCCAGGGTGATTTGTTCGGCGGCCAGCCGACGCCCGGCCGCGTCCCACAGCTTCACGCGGCGGGCAGTCTCTTCGAGGGTCACCAGGAGCCCGCCCGCCGGGTCGAACGCCATGAACTCAACGATCGGCATTTCGACCGGCGTCAGGTTCACGGTCGAGAGTTCCCGGGGACGGGCGCGGGGGTCGAGCGACTTGAGAAGCGGTGCCCCGGAGGCCTTGCGCGGCATGAAAGCCATCAGCCGGGCATTGGGATCCACGGACAGGGGAAATTGGCCGTCGACACGAGTTTCCGGGACAGTCTTCCCCGTGCCTGGGTCCAACAGATACAGGAAGTCTTGGCGATCGGAGACCGGAATGGCGCCCGTCATCGGCGGCAGGGTACACGGGAGTTGGTAGCCCCGGACGAGCGGGCCGGCCGGGTTGCCATCCAAATGCCAGCCTCTGATCGTGGACCGAGCACCGGACGTGAACGTCTTGCCGTCTGGCGAGAACATGATGTTGAACACGATGTTCTCGAGCCAATTTGGCGGCTCCGTATGGGCCGCCCAGGTGCGCGGGCCCGCCGCGAGGTTCTCCATGTCCCAAACGGCCAGCCGGCCGCTACCCGTTCCCGCGACCAGCCACCGGCTGTCCGGTGAGAACTTCAGCGACACGACCCGATCCCGCATCGGGCCTCGGGCTTTCGTGGCGCTCGCTTCCCAACTCGCGGACTGGGCATCCGCTTCGATCGACAACCGGTGGAGCGTCTGGCCGGTCCTCGGGTCATACAGCCGGATAACCAGAGCTCCCCATTGGCCGGCGGCCAGCCAGCGGCCGTTGGCCGAGTAATCAATGAACGACGCAGGAAAGTCAGGCCCGAAAGTCCCCGCCGGCACCAGGTCCAGGGCGGACAGCGCCGCCGCGACTTCCGACCGGAGGTCGGCGGCAAAGTCGCCGGCCGGGGGTAGCGTCGCCAGTTCCCGCAGAATGGCCATGTTCTCGATCGACCACCCCGGGTACGGGTCGGCCCGCCGCTGGCGGACCTGCTCCAACAGGGCAAAGAACCGCTGCCGCTCTTCCCGCTCGGCCGCGGCCTGCAGGGCCGCCTGGTCGGCCGCCGCCCGGTAGGAGTTCCGAACCCCGAGCGCGAAGGACGTGAGGACCGCCAACGCCGTCAGCCCGGCCAGCGCCACCGGGACCGGGTGCCGACCGACCCATCGCGCGCCGCGCCGGGCCCGACTGATCGGTTTGGCCCGAACCGGCTCGGCGCGGAGGAACCGCCGTAGGTCGTCGGCCACGTCCTTGGCGCTCGGGTATCGGTCCGCCGGGTCCTTCCGCAGGCACTTCTGGACTACCGTCTCCAGGTCCGCCGGCACCGCCCGGTTCCACCGGCGGATCGGGTCGGGCTCCGCGTCCGTGATCCTCCGCAGGATGTCGGCCTTGTCCTTCCCGTCCACCGCCGGCCGGCCGGTCAAGAACTCGTACAGCGTCGCGCCAAGCGAGTAGACATCGGTCCGGTGGTCCACCAGGTCGTGCTTGGCCAGCGCCTGCTCCGGGGACATGTACCGCAGGGTCCCGAACACGTCCCCGGTCGCGGTCACGCCGGTGTCGGCCGAGGCGATCTTGGCCAGCCCGAAGTCTGACACCCATACGCCCCCCTGGGCGTCGAGCAACAGGTTACCGGGCTTCACGTCGCGGTGGACTACGCCGAGCGAGTGCGCATGCTCGAGGGCTTCGGCGGCCTGGGCCCCCAGTTCCGCCGCCCGCCGGAAAAAACCTGTGGCGCGCGTGTCCAGGAACGTGGAGAGTCGGGCCCCGGGTGAGGTCGAATCCGAAACGCGGTGTGTTTCGCCATACGGCAAGACGGTCGCCGTGGGCGCGGTCGGACTCCACAAAGCCGGTCCGTGGATGATGCGGATCAGGTCGGACAGGGGCCGGCCGTCGACGAGCTGCATGGCGATAAAGTGGACGCCGCGCTCCTGCCCGACCCCGTACACCTTCACCACTTGCGGGTGGTCCAGCCCCGCCGCCGCCCGGGCCTCGTTGTGGAACCGATGCAACAACCGCGGGTCGATCAGGGCCGCGAATGGCAGGATCTTCAGGGCCACCCGCCGGCCCAGGGAAAGCTGCTCGGCCTCGTAGACGACTCCCATTCCGCCGCGGCCCACCTCGCGGACGACGCGGAAGTCGCCGATCACGCGCGGCGTCGGCTCCGCGGGCGGGCGGGCGGGCGTCGGGGCCAGCCGGATCGCGCCCAGCACGCCACGGATCAGGTCCGCGTGTTCCGGGTGCCGGGCCGCGAACTCGTCGGGGTCCGGCCGGTCCCCGTGGGCCAACCGCTCGCGAAACTCGTCCGCCAGGTCGGCCACGAGCAATTCCACTGCCGGCTCGAGGGCGTCGGCCGAGTCAGTCATTGGGCGATTCCTATCACGCCACGCCGTGCGCAGCCAGGGCCTTTTGCAGGCGGATCAGGGCCCGGCCGTACCGCTGCCGGGCGGCGGCCGGTTCCACGTCCAGTAGCACTGCCACTTCCGCGTACGGCAGCCCGTCCACCTGCCGCAGGATGAGGAGCTCCCGGTCCGCTTCGGACAGGTCGTCCAGGGCCTGGGCAACCCGGTCGGCCGCCTCGTTGGCTTCGGCCGCCTCGCTCGGCGTCGGGCCGGAACACGCCAGCAAGTGGGCCAAGGCCAGCGACGACTCGTCCGGACGGTTCGCTTCCCGGCCGACGTCGCGCCGGGCCGCCCGGTGTTCGCGGCGGGCGTTCAGCGCCCGCTCATACGCCGCCTTTCGCACCCACAGGTGGAACGGCATCGGTCGTCGCTGGCAGTAATCCGCGAGCCGGCGGGCGACCTCGGCCATGGCCTCCTGGACCACGTCGGACGGGTCCAGCCGGGCCCGAACCGCCGGATCGAGCCGGGCGCCAACGAAGGCGCGCACCGCATCCCGATGGCTGGCGAGGAGTCTGTTCAGGGCAATCGAGTCACCGGCGGATGCACGGTCGAGTAGGCGGACGGTCTCCTCCGAGTCCGGGCGGGGCGACGCCAGGTCCATCTCAAATACCCACGAGTCGAGTGCGGATGTGACATGAAACTTTGGGTAGTTTAGAGACCGTGGCAAGAATTCTCCAAGGGCCTTTTGAGCCGTCGCGCCGACGGCATTCATGTGCGACGCGAAACTTGAGGTATCGCTATTCGGTCTGCGCTAAGCGGGGCACCGGATTCCCTTGGTCCCAGTCCGTCAGGCGTTTCCGCTGTCCGCCCCGAGCCTGGCATCGACTCAGGGCTTCAAAATAGTCGATTCCCTCTCTCGGTCGTCTAACAAATATCGCGATGCCTCCTCGATCAAATGGGCTCATGGTGATGATCCGTCTCCTCCTTTCGGCCGGCGCCATAGTCGCGATCCTCTCGCCGGCCCCGGCACACGCCCTGGGTACGGAGAGCCTGGGCAACAGTCCGATCGGCGCGGGCTGGGGCTTCGACGAGTCCCTTTTGCAGCTCGTCAACACCGAGGCCCGGGTCTACTGGTACGAGGTGAACGGCAACCCCTTCTTC
>DATFWZ010000421.1:0-3042 GCA_035258765.1 Gemmataceae bacterium | reverse complement strand
CCACACCGCCGCCTTCGGGATTCCGAGGGCTGAGTAGATCGTCGCCGCGAGGTTCTCCGGCGTTTGCGGATCGGTCGCCGGGTAGGCACCGATCTTGTCGGTCGAGCCGACGACCGCCCCGCCCTTCACGCCGCCGCCGGCGAGGAATACCGTCTGTGCGGCTCCCCAGTGGTCGCGGCCCGGGAGCTTGTAGTGCTGCGGCAGCCCGAACACTCGCGGCGTCCGCCCAAATTCACCGGCCATGACGACCAGCGTCGTATCGAGCAGCCCGCGGGCGTCCAGGTCGTCAATCAACGCGGAGACGGCCCGGTCGGTCGGCGGGAAGAGCTTGTCCTTGAGATGCGGAAACGCGTTGCCGTGCGTGTCCCATGTCTCGTTGTTCCCGAGGTTCACCTGTACCAGGTTGACCCCCGCCTCGACCAGCCGCGCGGCCATCAGGAGCGACCAGCCGAAGGCGTTGTGACCGTAGCGATCGACGTCCCTGGTCGGCTGGCGTCGGATGTCAAACGCCCGCCGCACGGCCGGGTTCGTCAGGAGCGAAACCGCGGCCTGCCGGTGTCGATCGAGGCCGGCGAGTCCGGCCCCGCGATCCAGGGCCGCCCGCTGCTCGTCGATCCGCTTCAAGACGTCCATCCGCGACGACAGCCGCGTGTCGTCGGTGCCCTGCGGGAGCGACAGGTCGGGAATCTCGAAGTCCGTTCGCACCGGCTTGAACGGCCGCTCCTGATGATCGAACTCGTACTTCGGGTAAGCGCCGTAGGCCTTCGGATCGAATTTCGACGCCTCCAGAAACCACGGGTCGCGCTGCCGGCCCATCTCACCGGCGAACTGGCCGGGGATTACTCGCCCAGTGTTGTGAATCAGCCGCTCCGGCAGGACCACAGCCGGCGGCAGGTTGTTTCGCGGCCGCGTCACGGCCCCGGCGACCGCCGCGATCGCGGGCCAGTCCGTGTCCTTCGGTGTGTTCGGGTTGAACCCCGGCGGCAGCACGCTACGGCCGGTCAGCATCATCAGGTGGCCGGCCGAGTGGTCGTTGGTCGGGTGCGTCAGAGAGCGGACGAGCGCCCAGCGCTCCGACCGGCGGGCCAGCTCGGGCAGGTGCTCGCAAATCTGCACCCCGGGGGTCTTCGTCGCGATCGGCTTGAATTCGCCGCGAATGTTCTCCGCGGCATCCGGCTTCAGGTCGAAGCTGTCGTGCTGGGCCAGACCGCCGGAGAGGAAGATGAAGATCGCCGATCGCGCAGTCGGCGGCTTTGTCCCTTCCGCCCGAAGGGCACAGAGGTGAGCCGAGCCGAGTCCGAGCAGTGAGACACCGCCGGCCTGGATCATGGTTCGGCGCGAGATGACCGGGTGAGAGACTGTTGGCGGCATGGCACGCCGGTCGCGAATCGGCCTCGAAGCAAGCGAATCGTAACGCGGCCCGTTCGACTGAGCAATGAGTTAGCCGACCAGCTCCCGAATCGGCTCCCCGTGCGGCAGGATCGCCATCGGCCGGCCGCTGTGATCCGGAAACGTCTTCTCCGGGTCGATGCCCAGATGCTGATACATGGTCGCCCAGAGGTCGTTGGGTGTAAGCGGCCGATCTTTCGGATGGGCCCCCTTCGAATCCGTCGAGCCGACGACCTGGCCGACTCGCATCCCGCCGCCGGCCACGACCAGCGACATCGCCTGCGGCCAGTGGTCGCGGCCCGGGCGGCCGCTCGATTGCTCGTATTCCAGCTTCGGCGTCCGGCCGAACTCGCCGGTGACGATCAGCATCACGCGCCTGTCGAGTCCGCGGGCGTAGAGGTCCTCGATCAGGGCGGTCACGGCCCGGTCGTAGAACGGCAACCGGTACTTGGCGTCGGTGAAGATGTGGCAGTTGACCGCGTGCGAGTCCCAGTTGTAGGTCACGTCCTTCGGGAACGACCCGCCCGGTGGCGACGGGTTCTCGAGCACCATCGTGACGAACGAGCATCCGGCCTCGACGAGCCGCCGGGCCAGGAGGCAGCGCTGGCCGTAGCGGTGCATGCCGTAGCGGTCGCGGACGGATTGCGGCTCGCGGGCCAGGTCGAACGCGTCGCGGGCCTTCGTGCTCGTGACCAGCTCGACCGCCTTGCGCGAGAACGCGTCCATCGCCGACATGGCGCCCGAGTTGTCCAGCTCGCGGCGCGCGGTATCGATCTTGGCGAGGAGTGTCCGACGGTCGTGCAACTTGTCGGCCAGCTCGGCGGGGATGCTCAGGTTCTGGACGCCGAACTTCGGCTCCGCGGGGTCGCCGGCGACCGTGAACGGCGTGGTCGCCTGGCCCAGGTACGCGGCCCCGAAGCTGAACGTGTCCACCCCCTGTCGCCCGCCATCGACACCGGCGATGTAGTTCGGCAATCCCGGACTGTGCCCCTCGCGACACTTCGCGACAAACGAGCCGACCATCGGATAGTCGTTGACGAACCCGACCGGCGACATCGGGTCGCGGCCGGTCAAGAAGCGCTTGTGACCCCCGCCGTGGTCGCTGAAGGTGTGGTGAATCGACCGCACGATCGCGTATTTATCGGCGCACCTGGTGTGGAGCGGCAGTAACTCGCCGACGTCGATCCCGGGGACGTTGGTCTTGATCGGCCGGAACTCGCCGCGATAGTCCGCGGGGGCATCCGGCTTCAGGTCGTACATGTCAAGGTGCGGCGCGCCGCCCGGAAGCCAGAGGAGGATGACCGCGGTGTCGTCCGCCGGCGTGGGTGACGACGCGGCGGCGCGCATCCGCAACAGTTCAGGTAAGGCAAGTGCCCCGAGGCCGAACGCACCGGCACCGAGAATGTGGCGGCGCGTCACGGGGCCGGGACAACGGAAAGAGAACTGCATTTGGCGGGACTCCGGCGGCCGCAGGGACGGGCCGCGAAGCCGAACACAGGCGGGATTCCGACCTCTTCACTATCGCATTTGCGCGGGCAAGGGACAAGCGAAAAGTCCGGCTCGCCGCCAGTGACGCCTCAGTCAGGAGATGACCTGTCCGAAGATGTACAGGACGACCCCGCCCGCGTACAGGAACATCGGCACCTTGTACTC
>DATFWZ010000420.1:0-6176 GCA_035258765.1 Gemmataceae bacterium | reverse complement strand
GCTGCGCGGCGACCCTGGGCTCTGAGATACAACCCCGTTGGGGTTGACGACGGACGCTTCTACGGCCCGATGTTTCCGTTGAGCCGATCGTAACCGCCCATTGTCGATTCGTCATTGTCCTTAGCCGTGCCCATCCCTTCGCGGGGCTGGCCAGAAGTGAATGACTCGTGGACAATCTGGGACATCTTTGGTCGAGCTGCGCCTCCTTGCTCGTCGGTTGTAAGCGCGAGCGCGACGACATACGGAAGGGTAAGCGTGTCAGCGATCAGCGAGAACGGCAAGTCCGCGACCAATATCGCCCTAAACCAAGCCGATCGCCATTGCTCTTCGGCGATGCAATTCCAATCAACGCGCACCCCGCCGTACACCCGCTGTCCGCCCTCAGGCGGGATGAGCCACGCCGTGTTCATCAGGGTACCGCACCCGGAACAAATGGCGGCTCCCGCACAGAGCACCACGCACATAATGCGCTTCGCCATTTTGGCTCCCCCGTTCAAAACGACACGGGATAGGTGAATGGCGGCAGGGGGTCAAGCGCAATCAGTTCGCGAGAGCACCTCCGGGCGATGCTAAAAAGCAGGAAGCCCAGGGCGCACCATCGCGGTGACCCTGGGCTTCGACGAAAGTCCGCTGTCAGCGACTCCGCGTCGGAATGTTCACCCCTTCTTCTTCGCCTCCTTCGGCTCCTTCTGCCCCTTGTACGCGTCCTTCTCCTTCGCCTTCGTCTGCTCGTCGTACCAGTCCTTCCACTCGGTCAGCGCCTTGGCCCGGGCGTCCTCCTTGCCCGTCTTCCAGAACCCGAGGTCCTTGGCGATCTTGGCGTTCTTCGTCGCGGCCGCGGCCGGGGGGTAGACGGCCGCCCGCACGTTCACGTCCTCGGACGCGAGGGCTTCCAGCAGAGCCGGTAGGGCCTTCTGACCCATCGCCGTGACTGCCGTCTGCGCCGCCGACTTGATCGGGTACCGCTTGTCGGTCAGGAACGGGATCATGTCGCCGGCCGCGTCCGGATGCTTGGCCAGGCCCAGGATGGCCCCGCGCTGGATCGACTCGGGGGCCTGGTCGTCCTTGGCGTAGGGGAGGATCGTCTCCCGCGCCTCCGCGGACGGCAGGGCCCCGATGCGCTTGAGCGCCGCGGCCACCGACTCGGCGTTCGCCTTGCTGATCCCCTTCTCCTTGAGCTTGGCGAGCTGCTCCATCCCGGCCCGGAAGTCGGTCAGCCCGTCGATGGCGGCGAACACGTCGTCCGCCGAAGGCTCGTTCAGGAGCCGGGCGAGCACCTCGCCTTCCGGGGTGATCAGCGAGACCGAATTGCGGCCGACCTTGTACTTGTCGCGAATTTCTTTTGCCAGCGGACCGCTGGAATCCTGGCGGACGAGGACGTATTTCTTGGCCAGCACCGGCCCCACCTTGGGGCCCTGGGTGGCCTTCGCCTCCCACTCCGCGCAGGGCGGTCACCCGAACTGGGTGAACACCAACGTGACAAGTTTCTTTTCCTTCTTGGCCTTGGCCTGGGCCAGTTCGACGTCGGACTTGGCCGGCTCGGCGAGTGCCGGGGCGGCGACGACGGCCGCGGCCAGCACGACGCGGGGGAACACACGCATCGGATCAGGCTCCGGTGGGGACAGGGCGGTGAGATTGCCCGGGCTCTTTTTACGACTATACGTCGATGGCGCTGACCGTCCAAGTTAATCCGTCCACACCCCGGCGAGTGTGAACGCGAATCCGAGTTCCGCGGGCTCGTCGCCGACTTTCACTACCGCCCGCACGCCGACTGCCACCGCCTTCCCCTTTCGGATGATCGCCGGCTCAGCCCCGGGCTTCGGGTGCGGCATTAGCAACATCACCACCGGGTGCGTGCCCCCCGTAATTGTCCCGCTCTGCGCCACTAGCTTCTTGAGCGGGAGCGGGTCCGGCTTCGGATCGGCCGCCGCGGGCGACAACACGCAAAACTCGCGGTGCGGCGCCGTCCCCTCGTGGTCCTTCGAGACTGGTTGCAGGACGAATCGCAGGGTGTAGATGCCGGCCGGCGCTTCCTGGGTGCGGAAGTCGGTCCACGGCCGGGCCAGCCGGATCGCGCCGACGATCGCGGTCTGCCCAACGGCCTGGTAGGTCAAGCCGGCCTTCCGCTCGGTCGCGGTCGCCGCCGCCGGGATGTCCTTGCGCAGCCAGAGCGTACAGACTTCGCCCGCGGCATCCAACACAATCACCGCCCGGTCGTCGAAAAGGGCTCGCACCGGGCCCGCGAGCTCCTTCGGCGGGTCGGCGGTTTCGAGCTTCGTTGCGAGTTTCGGAGGTTCAGCGGCCGCGGCGGGGCAGGCGAAGAGGAGGCAAAGCGCAATCGGCACGCGGGTCATCGGCCCGAGCCCTCGGGCGTCTTCGGCGGGTCCGGGTGGCGGAGCTTATCCGGTAGGACCAGCGAGTCGTCGTGGGTCTTGGGGGGTGGGGGCCGGTGGGCCGGCAGCACCTTCCCGGTCCCGGATTCGTCGAGCGGGACCGGCTCGTCCGCCTCCTCCAGCCGGGCCTCATCATTCCGGCCGCTGCGTGGCGGCACCTGCGGGTGGCCGCTGGAGCTGCGGCCCTCGAGGAACACCTGGTAGCGGAAATTGCCGACGGTCAGCTCGTCCCCGCCCCGCAGCCGCCCCTCGAGTACCCGCTCGCCGTTGATCCGGATCCCGTTTGTGCTCCCGAGGTCGCGGACCACCAGGTAGTCGCTCACCTGGGCGATGCAACAGTGCCGGCGCGAGACCTTGCGCGAGTTGAGCTGGATGTCACACTCCCCGTGCCGGCCGATGAGGAGGATGGGCTTGTCCAGGATCAGGCTGGGGCCGTCGGTCAGGGCGAGGAGTTGGGCGGGCATGGGACCGCACCTGGCAAGTCGGAGTGGGCCGCTGGGGATGCAGGGCAGTATAGCAGAGGCGGACGAGGGGAGATAGCCATGGACTCGGCGAGCGGAGCGGCGTAAGCCGCCCGATGATGTCATCATCGGGCGGCTTACGCCGCTCCGCTCGCCTTTGTACACTTCTCCCCATGAAAGTCGCATCGCTGACCGCTTTCGTCGTCCGCATCCCGCTCAAGAAGCGGATCAAGCACGCCTCCCACGCCCGCACCGAGACCGACAACGTCATCGTCCGCGTCCAGCTCAACGACAAAACGAGCGTCGGCTGGGGCGAGGGAGTGCCGCGAGAGTACGTCACCGGCGAGTCCGCCGACTCGGCCCTCGACTTGCTCAAGGCGAGCGACCTGAAGGCCCAGCTCGCCGACGTCCGCGACTTCGCTCACGCCCTCGAGATGATCGAGCGGATGAAGCCGGCCGCGGTGCCGGGGGACGTTCGCGGGGTGCAGGGGAACGCGGCCCGGTGCGCCGTCGAGGTCGCCCTGCTCGACGCCTTCGGCCGGGCATTCGGCGAGCCGCTGTGCAATGTGACCAAGACTGTCGCCCCGAACCTGTTTCAATTCCGCGACAAGGTGCAATACAGCGGGGCGATCACGTCGGCCCGAAGCGGGGTCAAGATCCGGCTGGCCGCGTGGCGGATGCGCATCCTCGGCGTGAGCCAGGTCAAGGTGAAGGTCGGGATCGAGGGGCACGACGACCCGTACCGGTTGCGGATGATCCGCGGCCGGGTCGGCCAGAAGGTGGATCTGCGCGTGGACGCCAACGAGGCTTGGCCCGCGGCGGCCGCGGCCGACCGGATCGCGGCGCTGGAACCGTTCAACATCACGTCCGTCGAGCAGCCGGTCGCGCACGCCGAGGTCGATGCACTGACCGCGATCCGCCAGAAGGTGAAAACACCGGTCATGCTCGACGAGTCGCTCTGCGGCATGGCCGACGCGGAGCAGGCGGCCCAGAACGGCTTGTGTGACCTGTTCAACCTGCGCCTGTCGAAGTGCGGCGGGTTCATCCCGGCGTTGCGGCTGGCCCAGTTCGCGGCTCGGAATGGGCTGGGCTACCAGCTCGGCTGCCAGGTCGGCGAGACGGCCATCCTCTCGACCGCGGGCCGGCACTTCGCCACCAGCGTCAAGGACCTGCGCTACCTCGAAGGCTCGTACGACCGGCACCTGGTGCAGTACATGCTCGGGGACCAGGACGTGACCTTCGGCTGGGGCGGGTGGGCCCCCGCGATCGTCCGGACGGGCCTGGGGGTCGGGGTGCAGGAGGATTTTGTCGAGCGGCTGGCACTGCGGAAGGAGATGCTGATTGGCTGACCCCCTGAAGACCCTGGACGAGCCGGGCCGGCCGACCCTGCACGAGTTCGCGGCGTCGGACGGTTACCGGTGGCTGTACCGCAGGTATGCCCCGCCGGGCGCCCCGGCGGGCCGCGTCGTCTTCCTGCACGGTATTCAGAGTCACGGCGGCTGGTACCCGCGATCGTGCTCGCAAATCGCCGCGGCCGGGTATGAGGTCTTCTTCCTCGAGCGTCGCGGCTGCGGGTTGAACACCGAGAGACGCGGCGACTTCCCGAGCTTCCGCCGCTGCCTCGACGACATCGCCGAGTTCGTGCGCCAACTTCCGACGGATAAGCCGCGACTGATGGGAGCCATCTCGTGGGGCGGAAAGCTCGGCGTCGGGTTCCAGTACCGGTACCCGGGATTGGTGGACGCGCTGGCCCTCCTGTGCCCGGGGTTCTTCCCGAAGGTCACCGCGGGCTTTTTCCAGCGCCTCTGGATCGGCCGGTGCGCCCTGCGGGCCCCGACGAAGTTGTTCCCCATCCCGCTCAACGACCCGGCCCTGTTCACCGAGTCGGAGCACTGGCGCGAGTTCCTGCGCAAGGACCCGCTGGCCCTGCACGAGGCGACGGCCCGGATGCTCTTCCAGAGCAACTCGCTGGACATCTACCTGCGGCGGGCGAAGCGGTGGGTGACCGTGCCGACGCTCCTCTTGCTGGCCGAACACGACCGGATCATCGACAACGCGAAGACGCGGCGGTACGTGGAGAGATTTCTCGGGCCGAAACAGGTGATCGAGTACCCCGGGGCGCACCACACCCTGGAATTCGAGCCTGAGGGGCACTCGTTCGTCAACGACTTGCTGGCGTGGATGGAGAAGGTCCGGCCGTAGCCACGAGCTGCCAGCTTGTGAGCTCGTCGGCGATCAGAATGGACATGACTTCGCTCCGGTCGGCCATTTCAGTCATGATACCACGCGGACGGTTCCGCGGGCGAGCACCGCGCACAGGTCTCCGACTAGTGTCCTGGCTGGCCGCTATGCCCACGTCGGCCGAGCCGCGGGTCAGTGTCCGGATCGTCAACTGATCCACGGGCCGAAGCGGAGCGGGGCAAGAAGAGTCACCCGAACAACTCCACCAGCGGCGTCCCCGTGCTCAGCGGCCGCGACAGGCCGTCTTTCGTGACCTGCGCTTCAAACGGCACCCCCAGCGCGTGATAGATCGTCGCGCTGAAATCCTGCGGCCGGACCGGCTTGTCCTTCACGTACGCCCCGATCTTGTCCGATTCGCCGTAGACCGCCCCGCCGCGAATCCCGCCGCCGGCCAGGATTGCCGAGTAACAGAACGGCCAGTGCTGCCGGCCGGGGACGTTGTTGTTCTGGTTGATCTTCGGCGTCCGCCCGAACTCGCCGACGCACACGACCAGCGTGCTCTCCAGCAGTCCGCGATCGTCGAGGTCGGTGATCAGGGCCGACAGGGCGTTGTCCAGCACCGGCAGGCACCAGCCCATGCCGTAGGAGCCGTTGCCGAAGGCGTTGCCCATGCCCATCTCGGCCCCGTGCATGTCCCAGCTCGAGCTGGGTGGGCCGTTCTCGACCTTGCCCGCGGCCGGGCCGGTCCAGCCGTTGACGGTGACGAACCCGACCCCGGCTTCCACCAGCCGCCGGGCCAAGAGCAAGTTCTGCCCGAGCGGGTTGCGGCCGTAGCGGTCGCGGACGCGCGGGTCTTCGCGGTTGACGTCGAACGCCTCCCGCGGGCCGTTCGACGTGGCCAAATCGAACCCGCGGCGGTGTACGTCGTGCCAGGTCCCGCGCTCGCTTTCGCTCCGGCTCCCCTCCAGCCCATTGAGCAGAGCGAGCCGGCCGGCCATGCGCTCGGGGGTCTCGGTCGAGTTGAACGCGTCGGGCGCCTTGAAGTTGGGCATGGCGGGGTGGTTGTCGGCCGCCCCGACGAAGAGCGGGGCGTAGGGCGCGCCGAGGTTGCCGCCGGTGCCGATGTTGGGAGTGCAGAAGA
>DATFWZ010000419.1:0-5857 GCA_035258765.1 Gemmataceae bacterium | reverse complement strand
CCACGGCGATGGCTTCGAGCCGTGGGCGCTTTCCTGCGCTCCGTGCGCGGCTCGGACTCCCTCACTCCACCCGCTGCAGCTTTACCGTCCCCAGGTCGAGCGTCTTCCCGCTCTCCACCTGCTTCCGGCCGAGTCGCGGCTCGCCGGTGTAGGACCATTCCCCCCTGGTCACCTGCACGTGGAACGGGATTCCCGGTACGACGTTGTCGATCCGGAACTTCCCGTCCTTGTCGGTACGGACCGGCCCGCCCGCCTCTGCCAGGCGGCGGTACAGGTCCGATGTCACCCGGTCCGGCCAGCTCAAGGCTACGTCCAGTCCGGTGAGCGGCGCGCCGTCCTCGTCAACGAACGTTCCGGTCACCGTCCCGACCGGGCCGAGCTTCGCGATCACCGGCTCCTTCTCGTCGCCGCGAACCGTCAGCGTCCCGGCCAGTTTCCGTTCCGGGTGCAGGAACGAAAGTCGTCGCGGCGCCCCCGGCTCCAGGGCGCACACCGTCGCGGTCGATTCCTTCAGCCCGTAGGTCAGCGGCCAGTGGTCCGTGATCCCCGCGGCGATCACGCCCGTCAGCGGTTTTCCGTCGTTGTCGTGGATTTGAATCGTCGCCGTCTTCCCCCGGTCCACGAGCAGGTCGAGCGTCGTCTCCCCCTTCTCCTTGATCTCGACCACCTTGCAGGCGTTGTCCACCATCAGGAATTCGAGCGTCCCGTCGGCCGCGTTGAAGATCCACTCGTCCCCGTCCCTCCGGAACAACTCCTTGTGGTCCGGGTCCGGTACCGCCCGGCGGTACGGGGACAGAACGTCGCCGTTGAGCTTCTCCGTCGATTGCACCTGGGCCGTGATGACCGACAGTCCGGGGATCGTCACGACCCGGAACCGCCCGTCCGCGTCGGCGTCCTTCATCGTCCCATCCCACCGGGCGTTGTCGAACCCAGGCTTGGAAGCGAAGTACTTGTTTCCGGGCACCGGGATGACGCGGACACCCGCCCGCAGGCCCTTGCCGGTTTGTTTGTCGATCACTCGGCCGGTGACTACGACGCCCTTCACCATCTTCACGTCGATGGCGATCGCCTCAAGTCCGGACGCGTCCGTCGCATTGCCATGGGCCTCCAGATAGCCGGCGTCCCGGTGGCGGGCGTATACGCTGTAGCCGCGATTCTTCGGAATGCCTTCCAATCGATAGCGGCCGTCCTTGTCGGTCAGCGTCTCGGACTGGTCGCCGAAGCCGAAGATCGTATCGACTCGCACGCCGGCGATGGGCTTGCCGGTGTCGTGGTCGGTGACGCGGCCGGAAATGGTCTTTCCGGGCGTGGCGACGAGCTCCATCGTCGGGCCGAACAGGATCGGCGGCTGGCCGGGGATGCGGAATTGCGGCAGCATCTGTTCCACGGCCGCCGCGTTGAACGGCTTCGGGTCGAGGCCCGGGTGCGTTAGTACATAGGGAGTTGTGGTGGCGATCCCGGCGCCGTGAAACTTGAGGTGGACGATCCGCTCGGCGCCGCAACCCGCGATCGTGAACTTACCATCCGCGTCGGTCGTGACCGGCTCGCGCAGCCGGTCCATGCAGACGTAGAGCCGCTGTTCCGGCGTCGCGACCACGTCTCGCCAGCCGTGCTTCCACCCGGCCAGGTACTTGTCCAAGTCGTTGTCCTTCGGCACGTAGACCGACTCCGGGCTGACCCGCACGCGCGCGACCGGCTTTCCTTCCGTGTTCACGATGCGGCCGGTGATCGGCACGTCCTTGACCAGCCGCAGCGCCAGCTCGCTCGGGTTCTCCTTCCAGGAGAAGACGTCGCTCCAGTCCGCCCCGAAGCCAGGGGCGGTGGCGATGATGAACGAGTCACCCTTACCGCGATTCACGTGGACGCGGAACGCCCCGGTCTCGTCGGTCACCACCACCGGCTCGAGTCGCTCGGCGGCCTTCGGCCCCCGCGACGACCGGCCGGCGACGAACACCCGGGCCCCGGCGACGGGCTTCCGGTCCGGGCCGTAGACGCGGCCGGTCACCGCCAGGATGTCGTCCTTCGGGGCGTCCGCGGCCGCGGTAGGGGATTCCTTCTTCATCTCCGCCGGCGGGGCCTTTCCGGCCGGCGGCTCGGCCGACGCCTTCCGCGGCGGGGCGACCTGCAACACTCCGATCAATAACCCGGCCGCCACGGTCAGGCCCACAGCCCACTTCCCCTTCGCTGCGAGCGCCGCGCTAGCCGCCGGGCGGACCGTCGGTGAATCTGCCGCGTGGACCACCTGCCGCACCAGCGCGGGCACGACCTCGGCGTGCGCCGGCTCGCGCAGGACGGCGAGCAGTCCGGCCGAGAGGGCCACGCCGCGACTCTTCAGCCGGGCGCGCAGACGCAATCGCCCCCGCTCGAGCGCCCCCTTGACCACCGTCGCGGAGAGCCCCAGCTCGGTCGCGGCCTCGTCCCGGCTCCTGCCTTCGAGGTAACACAGCACCAGGACCCGGCGGTAGCGCGCCGGAAGCCGGTCGAGCTCCGCGTGCAGGATCGAACAGGCCTCGTGCCAGGAGAGGTCGGCCCCGGGTTCCCGCTTCGCGGGCGCCCGGCCTTCGACCACCTTGCGCCGGGCGTTCGCCTTGCGGAGGCGCACGGCGGTCCGGTGGGCGACGACCGCGAGCCACCCGCCGACCGACCCGTCGCGGATCGTCGCGGCGTCGCGGACCAGGGTGAGGAACGTGGCCTGAAACGCGTCCTCGGCGTCCGCCGCGGCAGGCAGCACCTTGCGGCAGGCGGCCAGGACCCGCGGCCCGTGCCGGCGGACCAGGGCCTCGAATGCGTCCGCGTCGCGGTCGCGGCGGAACCGGTCGAGCAGCTCGCGGTCGTCGAGCCTGGCCGGCTCCAGGGCCCGCCGCAGGTGGGTGACCAGGTGATCGAGTCCGGTGCTCATCAGACCCCCTCGTCGAGTGACTTTACCCGAAGATGTGGACCGGGGGTGTAAAAAGGGCACGGCGATTTGGGAGGAATTGCGGCGCCCGAGTAGGTCCCGCGTGCCGGGCGGGACCTGAGCTGGGCGTCCCGGGGACTTCCCTTCGCCACCGCGGGCGCCAAGGTCCCGCCCGGCAGGCAGGACCTACGCGGCCACGCCCTGCAAGTGAAAGGCCGCGTTGATCGTCGCCACGCTCGTGCGGCCGTGGTCGCGGTGGACGATCGAAATGCCGCAGTTGTCCAGCGACACCGCCCGGGCCCGCGCCGGCCCGAGTCCCAGCACGCCCGCCAGGTAGATGCGGTTGACGATGTGGTGCGACACGACGACCACGGTCGCCCCGGCGTGCCGGTCAACGATCTCGTCGATCGCCCGCGCCGCCCGGTCGTGGACCTGCCGGAAGTTCTCGCCGCCGAGGTAGCCGTGGACCGATGGGTCAGCGTGATACCGGGCGTAATGCTCGGGGTCGGTTACCCGGATTTCTTCCCAGCTCCGGCCCTCCCAGTCGCCGACGTCGCACTCGGTCAGCGCCTCGACCGTGACGGGGGTGATCCCGTGTGGCTCGGCGATGATCTCGGCCGTGCGCAGCGACCGGCGCAGCGGGGACGAGTAGATGAAGTCGATCGGCCGGACGGCGAGGAAGTCGCGGGTGGCGGCGGCCTGTCGGAGGCCGACCGGGGCCAGGTCCGGATTGGCGCGCGAACCCTGGAGCCGGGCCGGCTGGAGCAAGTTGGCGGGAGTGGCGGCGTGGCGGATCAGGTAGAGGGTGGTGTGCATGGTCATTCCCCCCCGGCCTCGCGGGCCCGGTAACCCAGTTCGGCGACGACGATCCGGGCGAGCAGGATGCTGATCTGCCGCTGCAGGTCCGAGTCGTCGAGGTCCCCCGCGGCCAGGCGGTCGATCTGCGGGCGCAGGGCGCGCAGGCTGGCCCAGAGCTGGTCGCGCTCGGAGGTTTCCTGGGCGTCGCTCGGGTCCATTGCTGGCCCTCGTGGATTCGCAGCGGACCGTAGTAGACCGTCCACCGAAAAGTCGTGGGTCGCAGGCCCCGCTCGCGGAGCGAGCGGGCCACATTGTGGCCGACTCGCTCCGCGAGTCGGATCGGCCGACCCACTCTTTCGCCGACGACGGTCGGGTTGGGTGAGTCAAGCGGTGCTTCGCGCCGACGCACCCAATGAGATTACCGGACCCGCGTCAGCGCGCCATCGCCAGCTTCGCCGCGACCTCCGTCGCCGTCACCAGCGACCCGGCGTCGGCCACGCCTTTCCCGGCGATGTCGTACGCCGTCCCGTGGGCGACGCTCGTTCGCACGATCGGCAAGCCCACCGTGATGTTCACGCACCGCGGGCCGCAGCGGAGCTTCATCGCGATGTGACCCTCGTCGTGGTACATCGCGACGATCCCGTCGAACTCTCCGCGATGCGCCCGGACGAAGAGGGTGTCCGCCGGCCACGGCCCCGAGACGTCAATCCGCTCCTCCAGCCCGGCGGCCACGGCCGGAGCGATGACGCGGGCCTCCTCGTCGCCAAACAGGCCCCCGTCGCTCGCGTGCGGGTTCAGCGCAGCGACGCCGATCCGCGGTTTGCGGTTCAGCAACTTCGGCAACAGGCCGTTGAGCAGTCGAATCTTCTCCAGCACGGCGGGCGGATTCAGCCGGGAGAACACGTCGCGCAAGGCGATGTGCAAGGTGACGTGGGCGACCGCGATCCCGTCGCCCCAGAGGACCATTGCGAACTCCTTGGTCCCGGTCCGCTCGGCAAGAATCTCTGTGTGCCCGGGGTGCTTAACGCCGGCCGCGTGCAGCCCCTCCTTGTGCAGAGGGCAGGTGACGATCCCGTCCGCTTGCCCATCTAATGTCAGGTCGATGGCTTTGCCGAGGAAGTCATACGCCGCCTTGCCGGCCGCGGCGCTCACCCGGCCGGGCTCGACGTTCCGCAAGTCCGCCGATGTCGCCGGAATGCACGGGATGACCGTCTCGGTCGGTTGTGCCTCGGCCGGGCTGGAGACGGTCTGGGCCCGGCCCGGGGTGCCGGCGTGGCCGATGCCACGCCCGACCCAGTCCGGGTCGCCGACAACGACCGGCCGGGCCAGCCGCATGAGCCGCGGCCACGCCTTCGCGACGATTTCCGGCCCGATCCCGGCCACGTCGCCCAACGTGATCAATAGGCGGGGATAAGTCATCACTCGCCCGGAGTCCTCAGTCCACAGTCCGCGGTCCGCAGTCCCGAATTCGATCCGCTCTCAGGACTGCGGACTGTGGACTCGGGACTGTGGACCGTGGACTAATTCTCTTTGTACCGCCCCTTGTCGATGTGATAGATGCCCAGCTTGGTCGAGATGCTCCGCCGCGACAGGCCACAGATGCGGGCGCATCGGCCGATGTGCCCGCCGGCCTTCTTCAGCGCCCGCTCCAGGTACTGCCGCTCGACGTCGAACAGGGTCGCCTTCAACACCTCGGGGAGCGGCCGGCTCAGATCGATCGGGATCGACATCGGCCGGGCCTGCACCTGGGTCACCTCGGCCGGCAGGTCGTCCGGGCCGATCTCCGGGCCGCGGGTCGTGACGCTCGCCCGCTCGATCGCGTTCTCCAGCTCGCGAACGTTTCCCGGCCACGGGTGCCGCAGCAAGACGTCCATCGCCTCCGGGGAAATCGTCTTCGGGTCCTCGCCGGGGCGGACGTACTTCTCCGCGAAGTGCTCGGCCAGGAGCGGGATGTCCTCCGGCCGGTCGCGCAGGGCCGGCAGCTCGATCCGGACCACGTTGAGCCGGTAGTACAGGTCCTCGCGGAACTTCTTCTTGCGGACCAGCCGGGCCAGGTTGCGGTTGGTGGCCGCGATCACCCGGACGTCCACCTCGATCGGCTCCGTGCCGCCGACGCGTTCGAACCGCCGGTCCTGGAGCACGCGCAGCAACTTCACCTGCATC
>DATFWZ010000418.1:0-8199 GCA_035258765.1 Gemmataceae bacterium | reverse complement strand
GAGCCCGATCGCATCCGTCCGCCCGCGACAGCCACTTTCGCGCTGGTGATGCTGGCCACCACGGCCTGTGGGGACGCCTACACGTTTGCGGAATATCAGGATCTCTTCACCCAGGCCGGGTTTGTGCGCAGCGAATTCCACCCGCTGCCGCCGACGACTCAACAGGCGGTCGTGTCCCACAAGGCTTCGTAGCGGAAGTCGCCAGACTTCCGCCCGGAGACTAATACGGAGGTCTGGCGACCTCCGCTACATAAGTGCGAGCTTTTTGACTATGCCCCCACACACACGCTCTCGACGTTCGTTCCTCAAGACCTCCGCCTCTCTGGCGGGCGCCGCGCACTTTGCCGCCGGTTTGCTCCGAGCGCAGCCCAAGGAAGCCGCACCGCTCGTCGTCTACGTCGGCACATTCAGCTCCCCGCTCCGCGACGTGTTGCCGACTCAGGTGGACCTGCCGCCGGGGAACGGGCGCGGAATCCACCTGTTCCGCGTGGACCGGACCACCGGGGCTCTAACGCCCGCCGGCGTCCACGAGATGGGGACGAGCCCGAGTTGCCTGACCCCGAACGCCGCCGGCACGCGCCTCTACTCGGCCAACGAGACAGACCGCGTCGGCGACGCCAAGGAGGGGTCGGTCAGCGCCTTCGCGATCGACCGGACGGACGGGACGCTCAAGCCGCTCAACACGGTCCGCTCCGGCGGCGCCGGGCCGACCTACGCCAGCCTTCACACGTCCGGAAAGTTCCTCCTGGTCGCCAACTATTTCGGCGGGTCCGTCGCGGTGCTGCCGGTCCTGGAAGACGGCCGACTGGGTGAAGTCACCGACGTGAAGAAGGATGACGGCAAGGTTGGCCCCACCAAGGCGACCAACGCACCTCCCGGCACGTTCGCGATCAGCGGACACGACCGCACGCACGCCCACATGATCCAGGCCGACGCGGCCGGCCGGTACGTGCTGCACTCGGACCTGGGGCTGGACAAGCTCTTCGTCTGGCGATTCGACGACAAGAAAGGGACGCTGACCGCGAACGACCCGCCCACGATATCGCTGCCGCCGGGGGACGGTCCGCGGCACTTCCATTTTCATCCCAACGGCCGGTGGCTCTACTCGGTTCAGGAGGAAGGCTCGACGGTCGCGCGGTTCGATTACGACGCGACTACGGGCCGGCTAACTACCAGGCAGACCATCTCGACTCTGCCGGCGGAGTTCGCCGGCAGCAGCTTTTGTTCGGGGATCCTGGTCTCGCCCGACGGCCGATTCGTTTACGCCGGCAACCGATTGCACGACAGTATTGGGATCTTCTCGGTCGGCCGGGACGGCGCGCTGACGTACGTCGGGGAGGAGTGGACGCGGGGAAACTATCCGCGAAGTTTCAGCTTCGATCCCGCCGGCCGGTTCCTCTACTGCTGCAACCAGCGCGGGGACAACGTGACCGTTTTCCGGGCCGACCCCAAGACTGGCGCCCTCGCTTTCACCGGCCACTACTGCGCCGTCGGCAACCCGTCGAGTATCGTCTTCGTTGATTTGGCCAAAGTCGGGTGACTGGAGGTATCAAACCGTGGGTGCGTGGTAGAGAGGTATGTTGTGAGCGAGGACGACGGGACTCGAACCCGCAACCACCGGATCGACAGGCTGGTCAATCCGCCTTCTGTTTTCGGTCCGAAAGCTCGACTTCTCAACATCCTACCGACCGTATGGACTGAATTGAAGACCTTTTCTTGGCATCAACTCGGATCTACTCGAACCACCGGCGGACGCGGTAATACCGCACCCTCCCCTGCCCTGACTCGGGCCAATGCCGGTACGTACCGCAGACTTCGAGTCGTGACTTCGAGGTCACACGGAGCCCTCGACATCCTGCCGACGCGGCCCAGTCGGACATGTCCGACTGAGCCGGTACCGTCCGCGTGCGGATGGACGGCGGACTGGGGGACGACGCGCTGACGTGCCTGCTGGCGAATGAGGTCGACACGGCGCAAGAGTACGACGGGACCATCCCGGGCGGGGCGCGGGGAACGACACGATGGCCCCGATCCTCGGCCCGACCGGGAAGGCGTTTCTGGCCGGTGGGCTCGGGACCGACGTGCTGACGAACGTAGCCAAGGCCCTGCCTGTCGGCATCGGGTTCGAGCTGGTGATTTGATGGATGGCTACGGCCACCAAGCAAACGGCCGCCACGCTGCCTTTCGCACTCTCGCGTGTTGTTAACCCTTTTTGGAGAGTCTCTGCGCGACGGCGAGAGTTTGACGGGGTGACGATCGGGGTGCGACCGCAACCCATAGGGTTACCCTCGGACCCCGAGTGCAACAGACGACCGTGAGAGAGTCGGCCAAGGCGAGCCGAATCACCGAAATGCCCGGACAAAAGGCCACAAACGCAACAAGGCCGGAACCTTTCGGCTCCGGCCTCCGCCGTTAACTCGTCTATCTCTAGTTTCGAACCTGTTGCACTCAGCTCAGGTGCAGAGCCTAGTTCGGCGCGTCTTGCGACGGGAAAGAGCACCTGCCGGGGCTCTACCGCGTACATCCGCAGGAACTCCCCGAACGACGGCGCCATCACCTCCCGAGTGTCGCCGCCCGCGATCCAGACGACCGGGCACGGGGCAGACGGGTCGTCCGATAGGCGTACCGCGTACACATGGACCCAGATCGGGTATAGAGAACAATGGGAGCAGCCATGGCCGACCGGCGGTTCAACGCTGACCGCCTTGAGCCCAAGCGGCTGTCCCCCGGCGACGTATTGGCCGCGACCGACCAGCGGTTCGCGGTCGAGTGTCCGCGAGTGTCGGCTGCGGATAACTGGATCTACGGAGGGCAAGGGGACTTGTGAAGAACGACGTGATCCCGCCGACCCCGGACCCTGTCCGGCAGGCTCTCGCCCGCACCCCCGCGCGCTTGGTCGTCGGCCGCGCCGGACCGGCCTACCGCACCGAAACCTGGCTCCGGCTCCGGGCCGACCACGCCGCCGCGCGCGACGCCGTCCTCACCAGCGTAGACCTCGTACGCGACTTCGGAGCCGACCGGGTGGAACGGCACGGGCTGATCGAGACCCGGACGCGGGCCGCAACCCTCCAGGAACACTTGATGCGCCCGGACCTGGGCCGGCGGCTGGCGGACGAGTCTCAAACACTCGTGGAAGCCCACTGCCCCCGCCAGGCCGATCTCCAGATCGTGATCGGAGACGGGCTGTCGGCTCGAGCGGTGGCGGCCCAGGCGCCGCACCTGCTCGACGCTCTCTGGGCCGAGGCGAACGCTCGCGGGTGGCGATTCGGGCGACCATTCCTGGTCCGCCACTGCCGGGTTGGGGTATTGAACGACGTGGGTGAATTGCTTGACCCGGTCGTGGCCGTCCTGCTAATTGGCGAGCGACCGGGGCTGGCGACGGCCGACAGCCTGTCTGCCTACCTCGCCTACCGGCCGCGGGCCGGACACACGGACGCCCGGCGCAACCTGGTGTCCAACATCCACGGCCGCGGCGTTGGCATCCCGGATGCCGCCCGTAGGGTCGCGGTCTTGGCGGATCTCCTGCGCCGGCTGGCTCGCAGCGGTGTGGACGTGAAGGAGGAACTGGTGCCGGCAGGCGGCCCGTGATACAGTCTCACCGATGCCCTTCACCCACACGCTGCGCGGCGAGCGATTCGTCTTCCCAGACTTGCGCGACCTGCTGGCCAAGGCCAACGAACCGAAATCGGGTGACGAGTTGGCCGGGATCGGGGCCCGGTCCGAACGGGAGCGGGCGGCGGCCAAGCTCGCCCTGGCCGACGTCCCCCTGTCCGAGATCGTCGCGGCCCCGGTCATCGACCCGGACGCAGACGACGTGTCCCGGCTCGTGACAGACACGCACGACCCGGCTGCCTTCGCCCCCTTCCGGTCCCTCACCGTCGGGGAATTTCGCGAGTTCCTGCTGGCGGACGCGACCGACGGGGCGGCCCTGGGCCGAATGCACCGGGGGATCACGCCGGAGGTGGCCGCCGCCGTGGCCAAGCTGATGGGGAACAAGGACCTGGTCTATACCGCGGCCAAGATCCGGGTCGTGACCCGGTGCCGGAACACGCTGGGCGAGCGCGGGGTGTTCGGGGTCCGGGTGCAGCCGAACCACCCGGCCGACGACCTGGTGGGCATCCTGACGGCCACGGCGGACGGACTCACCTACGGGTGCGGGGACGCCGTTATTGGGGTCAATCCGGCGACGGACGCAGTCGAGACTGTGGCCGCCATCCTGAGCACCGTGGACCGGCTGATCGGTACCCTCGGCCTACCGACCCAGGCGTGCTGTCTGGCCCACGTGACCACCCAGCTGGCCGCGCTCGACCGTGGGGCCCCGGTGGACCTGTTGTTCCAGTCGGTGTCCGGGACCCAGGCCGCGAACGCCTCCTTCGGGTTCACCTTGGCCACACTCGCCGAGGGCCGGGAGCGGGTGCTCGAATCCCGCCGCGGTCGGGACGTGATGTGGGCCGGGGACCAGGTCATGTACTTCGAGACCGGCCAGGGAAGCGCCCTGTCGGCCGGCGCCCACCATGGGGTCGATCAACTCACGCTGGAGGCGCGGGCCCAGGCTGTCGCCCGCGCGTTCGACCCGTTCCTGACCAATAGCGTGGTTGGGTTCATCGGCCCCGAGTACCTGTACGACGAGCGGCAGATCATCCGGGCCGGACTGGAGGACCACTTCGTCGGCAAGCTGCTCGGGCTGCCGATGGGGGTGGACGTGTGCTACACCAACCACGCGGCCGCCGACCAAAACTCGGCCGACAACCTACTTCTGCTCCTGGCTGCGGCCGGGTGCAACTACGTCATGGGAGTGCCTTGCGCGGATGACGTGATGCTCAACTACCAGTCCACTAGCTACCACGACGCGGCGGCCGCCCGGGACTTGTTTGGCCTGCGGCCCGCCCCGGAGTTCCTGGACTGGCTGGAGCGGCGGGGGCTGTTCCGGGCGGGCCGCCTGGCCCCCGACGGCCCCGGCCAGCCGGCCCTGCTCGACGACCTGGGCCGGGTGCTCGCTGGCTGACGGGTTGATGGCGGTTCGACACACATCTCATGGCCTCTCCCCGTGAGATACCGTTCGGTATGGCCGCCTCGGCACCTCGTCTGGGCGAATGTGGGAGACCATTGCATGGGCACTGATCGCTCCGCCGGTGGGGAACCCGACCCGGCGGCCGAGTTGGATCAAGTCGTTGACGAGGTCGTGAGTGAAGCCCACCTACGGGTGGATTCCCTGCGGTCCGAAGAGCGTGCGTACCTCAAAGAACACGCGCTCAAGAAACCGCTGGGCGTGTTGCACATCTGGGCCCTGGGTGTTGGGGTCGTAATCACGGGCGAGTATTTCGGGTGGAACCAGGGGCTCAAGGAGGGCGGCCCGGTCGGAATGCTTTTTGCCTCCGTGTTTGTCTGCGTGTTGTACATGCTTTGGGTCCTGGCCCTGAGCGAATTGTCGGTGGCCATGCCGTTCGCCGGCGGGCCGCTGGCATATGGCCGGCGGGCGGGCGGCCCGGCGTTCGGTTTCGTGATGGGCTGGTCTATGTTCCTGGAGGCGCTGTTCGCAACCGTCGGCACCGCCATTGCGACCGGCGGGTACGTCTACTTCGTGATCGACCTGCTGTGGACCGGGCTGGACAAGGATCTGACGACCATGCTCGCCGGCCTCGCCACGGTGGCAGTGTTTGCCGCGGTGCAATGGGTCGGCAGCCGGCGACAGGCCCGGCTGATGGAGTGGATGACATACGGGGCGATCGTCGTCCTGATCTGGTTCTGGATCGCGTGCTTGCCGGCCGTGCGCCTGGATCGCATCCTGACGACCCCGGTCCTGACAGCCGGTTGGTCCGGTGTGCTCAAGGCCATTCCATACGCCATCTGGTGGCTGGTGATGATCGAGACGGTGGCTCTCGCTCCGGAAGAGGCCCGCGAGCCACATCGAACCATCCCGCGGGGCCTCACCCTGGCGCAGGTCACCCTGGTAATACTTGTCCTGCTGACCTGGTTCTTCGTCTGCGCCGCCGGGAGCGATTACATGAAGACCGGGGACGACGACATGTCATACCCGCTCCCATTCGTGTATGGGGAAGTCTGGCCGGGTACGGGTCACCTGACCGCCTTCTCGGTAGCCGCCCTGTGCGGCATGGTAGTCAGCTACAACGGGATGATCTACGCCGTCAGCCGGCAGTCGTTCGCCCTCGGCCGGGCCGGGTACCTGCCCCGGTTCCTTGGCCACGTCCACCCGACCCGACGCACTCCGGACGCATCCATCTTCTTCTGGAGCGCGGTCGTCGCTGGATTCGTCGTCTGGGGGTACTTCAACGGGGCGGCCGTCCAAGTCGCGGTGCTGACCTGCAACCTGACGGCCCTCATCTGGTACGCGCTGGCGATGGTGTGCCTGTTCGTGCTGCGGTGGCGGGCCCCGGACCTGCCACGGCCCTACCGGGTGCCGCTGTACCCGGTGGTGCCAGGGGCGGTGCTGGTAATGAGCATGTTCGCGGCCGGCATCTACGCCTGGTACTACGACGAGGAAAAACCGGTTGTCCTGAGGCTGGCCGCCATCATGTACGCGGTCGGCCTCGCGTACTACTTCGTCGTCGCCCGCCGCCGGCGGGTGGCCGCCGCGCCGGAGGAATTGGCAGCCCGCGCCGGTCAATGATTGCCGCGGAGCAGAATACATGGACTTGACGACGCGCTGCGCCTCCCAAGGTCGTGACTGGCATGTTCATCGGACTCGTCCCCCGTCGAATCGCTAGGTCTGGCGCGCCTCGGTCCGTCACACCGCGGGTTGCTGTTCCGACGCCACTCACCCTCACGCCTGTTAACCCGCAGGTGAGACTCTCTCAGCGCGCAAGAGAGTTTGACGAGTATTTCGACCGGGGTCCGACCGCAACCCAATGGGTTACATTCGGACCCCGAGTGCAACGGATGGGCGTTTGAGAGTCGCTCAGGTCGGGCCGAAAGCCAGAAATGACCTGAAAACAGGCCGAAAACGCACGGAGGCCAGAACCTCTCGGCCCCGGCCTCTTGCGTTAACTCGTCGGTCGCGAGTTTCGAACCTGTTGCACTCAGCTCCCCGCTCGTGACAGTCCTCGAACCGCAAGTTCGACCCCATTCCTTCGGGGACGCGCTTTGGCAGTTGGTCGAGCGATCCGATCGACGGGTTTGACACCGGTTTTCGGCGACCCGGCTTGACCAACGGTCTGCCGAGACTGGATTGAGGATGTTACGACCGGGCCCAGTTCGCAACACTCCTCGAACCGAGGTTGCTTCTTGGGCTACTAACCGAACGCCGTTTGAGTTCAGGCGCCGCAGCGAACGCCGAGCGACTTATGCGGCGCTGCAGCAGAACCATCGAGCGGTGATCATTGGCGAGTGTTCGTACGGCAAGGGGAGCGTGCAGAAGATCATCAAGCTGGGCGGCCCAAGCGACCCGCCGACGGCCCTCAAGCTGACCACCGACACCTACTGGCGGTTTTTGCAGTTCGGGCGTGTCCGGCATCGACAGGCTGGAGCCGTCGACCAGGTAGGTGCGGTGGCGGCGCCAGCGGCCGTCGTCCAGGATCCGGCCGCGCAGGCGGTCGACGACGCCCCGCAGTAGGCGCTCGAAGGCGGCCAGCGGCAGACGGGCGCGGGCCTGGCCGTAGGCCTCGCCGCTGCAGCGGACGCCGCCCGGGCGGGGGAGGTGGGCGCACGCCGCGTTGCCGTGGAGGATCTGCAGGACGAACAGTGGACGGTGGCGACCGGGTTGAGCACGCGCTCGCGCCACACGTGGCCGACGGCCGAGCAGACGCTGTGGATCGCGGTCGGGGTCAGCCAGTCGGCGACTTGGGCCTTGATTTGCCGCACCGCGGCGGAGATACTGCGGGCCATCCTTGGCCTCCTGCTGGGGTGATGTGTGACAGCAGCATTCTGGCAGGAGGCTGGGAATCTACCCAGGTCAACCCGCAGGCCGACCGAACTGACTTCGCAGCCTAACCTTCCGGCTTATCTTTGTGCCATTCAGCTGCGTCCCCTTTGTTTTCCCCTCCCAGTGCCCGCCCCTACCGCTCGAAGGCGCCGATGTCGATGACGGCCCTCCCGTCGCCGTTGCCGTCCTTGCGACGTGGGAAGCCCGGCCCGCGCTGGTCGGTCGTGAGCGGCTTGCCGGTGACCGGATCGACCGCGTTGTTGTCCCCGTGGTCGATAGCCGGGCTGCCGGCCAGGAGCGCCATTGTCTGCGTCGGCCCG
>DATFWZ010000417.1:0-8012 GCA_035258765.1 Gemmataceae bacterium | reverse complement strand
GAGGAAGAAGAAGTGCCAGTTGGCCCGCGACCGGCCGATGGCCAGGCCCGGCACGCCGAGCGCACGCCCGAATCCGATCAAAAGGGCCAACAGCAGCCCGGCGAGGATGTAGTAGAGCGGCGGAATCTCGGGCCGCTCGAGGTAGATGTACGGCCAGTCGTCGGTGGCGAGCCTGGCCTCGCCGGTTCGCGGCACCGGAGACGCGGCCTGCCATTCGCGGATCGTCCCGGCGAGATGCGCGTCGACGGCGAGTCGGCCCTGGATGGTCTTCTGGTCCCCGCACACGAACATTACCCCGCCCCACCCGTACCCGGTGAGCGGGATGCGGAAGCTGAGCGGCTCGGTCCCGAACACCTGCGTCAGGGCCCCCGCCATCCGGTCCGCGATCCACGGCTTCTTCGCCTCGAAGCTCAATACCATCACCCCGCCGTCGGCCAGAAGGTCCTTGGCGCGGCGCAGGCTCTCGAGCGTGTAGACGTAGTGGTCGAGCCGGGCGTTAGTCATCGCGGTGGTCGTGTGCGAATCGAGCAGGCCGAACGAAATGACGTCGAACTTCTCGGTGCACGTGGCGAAGTACGATCGGGCGTCGTCGGTCACGAGTCGGACGCCTGGGTGGTCGTACGGCCGCTCCGGGTGGAGCCGGCGGCCGAAGTCGAGGATGACCGGGTCGATCTCGACCGCGACCACGTCGGTGACGCCGTTGCGCAGGGCCCCGGCCGCGTCGTTCCCGGACCCGGCGCCGACAATCAGCGCCTTGCGCGGGCTCGGGTGCAGCCGCCACGGCAGATCGTACTGGCTCAGCCCCGCCATTTCCGGCGGGAAGCGTCGCGGCTCGACCTTCACAGCCTCCGGCCGCAAGTCGAACATGCCCTGGTAGCTGGTGGTGTTGACGTCCACCTCGTACTGCTTCGCGGCCCCGCTGATGACGGCCCCGTGAGCGTCGCGGGCCGGCTCGCGCAGGTGCAGCGACAGCTTCTGATACGGCGACCAGACAGTCTCGAGTGCGGGCGACTTCTGCCCTGCTAGCCAGGTGAGGAGGACGAGCGACCCGGCCAGCGCAATATCGATCAGCTTGTCCCGGCCGGTCCCGTGCAAGAACGGGACGGCCAGGGCGACGATGACGGCCATCCAGACGACCGGGCCCTGACAGGTGGCGCTGAGGGCCACGAACAGCCAGATGCCGATGAGGCTGCCGCCGATGTTGATCGAGTAGGCCCGGATCGGTCGCGGATCCTCGGCGAGTAACCGGCCGAGCCACCGGCCCACCGGGACGAACATGCTCCAGATGAGGGCGATCAGTATCAGTGTCAGGGCCAGCCCGAGGAAGCCGAAGATGTACTCGGACGGCGGTGCCTCGCCCCAGATGTGTGGGCCGCCGAAGACGCTCAGGAGTTGGCTGATGTTCCCGAGCGCCCGGCGCGTCGGCGACAGGCCCAGCAGAGTGACGAGCACCCACAGCGGTAAGAGCGTGTCGCGCAGCCGGGCGGGGCGGGTGCTGGTCATGCACCCCATGCCGAGCCCCATGACGCAGGCAACCAGGATGGTGTTTTGGAGGTAGGCGAAGATGCGGACCTCGGTCCCGATCCAGCGGATCAGGGCCATTTCCAGGAACAGCCCGAGGACGCTGACGAGGAACAGGGCCAGCCCGCGGGAGGCGGGACCTGGGACGGGGGAGGCATTCATACGCGCGCACCGGGGCGAGGGGACAACCGGGGTCGGCTGAACTGTAGTTCGCGTTTGCCGCGGATGCAGGAGAAAACGGTTCGGTAATGAGGGGGTCGGGCCAATGAATAATCACCAATGCCCCTCTAATGACCAAGGAATGCCGAAGGCCAAAGGACAAATAACGAACGCGCCTCCCCGTATCGTCATTTCGCCTTGCGTCATGCCTTGGTCATTGGTCATTGGTGGGGCATTGGCCATTCGCCGAACCCCCTCACCCCTGCCCCTCTCCCCCCGAAGCGGGGGAAGAGGGGTTCCCAACGCACACGCTCCATCCCTCGGGATCCCTTACAGGACCGGTAGAATACAGCAGGTGCCCACTCCCCGCTTCGGACCACCCCCATGGACGTCTTCCTCCTCTCCGCCGCCCGTACCCCGATCGGCAAGTTCCTCGGCGAATTGTCCGAGGTCCCGGCCCCGCGGCTGGGGGCCGTCGCGCTCGGGGAGGCCCTCAAGCGGGCGCGCGTCCGGCCTGACCAGGTCGATGAGGTGATCATGGGCCACGTGGTCCAGGCCGGGGTCGGCCAGAACCCGGCCCGGCAGGCGGCCCTGTTCGCCGGGCTGCCGGACTCGATCGCCGCGTACACGGTCAACAAGGTGTGCGGGTCCGGGCTCAAGGCGGTCATGCTCGCGGCCCAGGCGATTAAGGCCGGGGACGCGGAGATTGTCGCCGCGGGCGGGATGGAGAGCATGAGTCGCGCCCCGTATCTGGTCGAGGGGGCCCGCACGGGACTCAAGTACGGCGATGGGAAGCTGGTCGATGCCCTGATCCGCGACGGCCTGTGGTGCGCCTTCGAGAACTGCCCGATGGGGGATTCTGCCGAGTACATCGCGGACAAGTGTGCGATCACGCGGGCCGATCAGGACCGGTTCTCGGCCCAGAGCCACAAGCGGGCGGCCGGGGCCTGGGAGAGCGGGGCGTTCGCGGCCGAGGTCGTCCCGGTCACAGTCGGGAGCGGGCCCAAGGCGAAGACGGTATCTCGGGATGAGGGGATTCGCCCGGAGAGCACGCCGGAGTCGCTCGCCAAGCTTCGGCCCGCATTCAAGGCGGACGGGACGGTGACGGCCGGGAACTCCTCGCAACTGAGCGACGGGGCCGCGGCGGTCGTCGTCGCTTCCGGCCGGGCGACGGAGCGGCTGGGGGCGAAGCCATTGGCTCGCGTTGTCTCCTACACGACAAGCGGCGTCGCCCCGAAGGACATCTTCCTTGCTCCCGTGCCGGCCGTGCGGATGGCGCTGGAGAAAGCCCGGTTGAAGATGGACGACATCGGCCTGTTCGAGCTGAACGAGGCGTTCGCGGCCCAGATGCTGGCGTGCGGGAACGAGCTAGGGCTGGACGAGGAGAAGGTCAACGTGCACGGAGGGGCGGTGGCGCTGGGGCACCCGATCGGGGCGAGCGGGGCCCGGGTTCTGGTGACGCTTGTGCACGCGCTGGCCTACTACGGCCGGCGGTATGGGCTCGCGAGTCTGTGCCTGGGCGGCGGGAACGCGGTGGCGATGGTGGTGGAGCGGGTGTAAGTTGAACGGGTTCGAGACGGAGGACGGACGTATGGATTCTCAACGGACCCGAGCACCTTCGACCGTTCTCGACAACGGCTACCCAACCTCGGACGGGCGCCCCATGGCCGAGACCGACTTGCACCGCGATCTGATGGTGGACTTGATCGAGACGCTCAAGGATTGGTTCGCGGCCGACCCGCAGACCTATGTCTCGGGCAACATCCTTCTCTTCTACGAGCCGGGGAACAAGCGGCGGCACGTGTCTCCAGATGTGCTGGTCGTCCGCGGTGTGCCGAAGCGCCAGCGCGACAACTACCTGGCGTGGGAAGAGGGTAAGGCGCCGGACCTGGTGATCGAGGTGACGTCGAAGACGACTCGGACGGAAGACTCGCGGCAGAAGTCCGAGCTATACCGGACGATCTTGCGCGTCCCCGAGTACTTTCTATTCGACCCCCGGGCGGAATATCTCGACCCACAGTTTCAAGGATTCCGACTCCGGCGCGGGCGATACGTAGCGATCAAGCCAATAGCCGGCCGACTCCCGTGCGAGGTCATCGGGTTGCATCTGGAGAAAGACGGAAACCAGCTCCGACTTTGGGACCCGATTGCCGGTCGGCGGGTACCTACACCGGGGGAGGCGCGGGCCCTAGCCGAGGCCGAGGCCGCCCGGTTGCGGCAGGAGCTTGAAAAACTCAAGCGAAAGATGCAGGGAAAGTAATCTCGACCGTCTTCCCGCGATGCCCCCGGCCGTCGGAATACCCTTGACGCGCATCGCGGGCCCCCCCCAAGATAGCCTCCTCCTCGAACCCTCCGGACGTCCCACCATGGCACGCCGCGACGACGACGATGATGACGACGACCGCCCCCGTCGCCGGCGCCCCCGGTATAACGACGACGATGACGATGATGACCGTCCCCGCTCGCGCCGCAGTTCCAGCCGCGACCAGGACGAGGACGACTACGAGGACGCCCCGCGCCCGCGTAAGCAGCGAAAGTCCAAGCCCAAGCAAACGAACGTCGTCGGCGCGATTGCGCTGGTAATCGCCATCGGGGCGCTCGTTGTCGCGGTGTTCATGCCGTGCCTCGCGTCGTTCTCGCTGGTCCCCGCGGGCATCGGAATCGTCGTCGGGTTCATCGGGCTGGTGATCGCCCAGAAAAGCGACGGCCAGCAGGGGACCGGGCTGCCGATCACCGCCCTCTCGATCAGTGCAGCGGCCATCCTCATCGCCGTCGGCTGGCTGTTCCTTGGCAAGAAAGTGGAGAAGAAGATCGAGCAGATCGGCGCCGAGGCCGAGGCGCAAGCGGCCAAGGAGGAGGCCAAGCGGAAGAAGGACGTGGCGACCGCCGCCAGGGAGGTCAAGGCTGCGGGCCCGGATGGTGTTATCCAGATCACGGCCGTGCAGCTCGCCCGGGCGTACGAGCAGAACGACAAACGGGCCGACGCCACCTATAAGAACAAAGTGCTGGAGGTGACTGGTACGGTCCACGACCTGAGCTTGGACGAGGACGAAGACGAGTACGCGGTCCTCTTGGTCGGGGGCGGGGAGGACTTTGACTCGGTGGGCTGCTCATTCGCGAAGAATCCGGCCATCCGCGAGGCGCTGATGAGACTCAAGCCCGGCGACACGGTCATCATTCGCGGCAAGTGTATGGGCTTTGGCCCTTCCCTGGCGGGATGCGTGCTCGTTAATTAGCCGGATCGGCCCCCTGCCAAAGCGACAGCCCGCGCTAGTGTGGCGCGAGCCAACTTGGCAGGATCGGGCCGCACCTTTCCGACCAGTTCACATCACAAATGGCCAATCCTAAATCACTTACAGCACTCAACCCAGGCGGGCATGCAAGTTGCATATCCGGTCGCCACTTCGACTCGAACCCCCCGGCGGAGCCACGCGCGATGAAACTGCAACCCCTCGACGACCGCATCCTGGTCGAGCGCCTTCAATCCGAAGAGAAGACGGCCGGCGGCATCCTCCTGCCCGACACCGCCAAGGAGAAGCCGCAAAAGGGCAAGGTGAAGGCGGTCGGCCCGGGCAAGCTCAAGAAGGACGGCGGCCGGGCCCCCATGCAGGTGAAGGTCGGCGACACGATCCTGTTCACCAGCTGGGCGGGGGATGAGGTCAAGAAGCAGTACTCGACCGCCGAGGACTACTTGATCATGCGCGAGGAGGACGTCCTGGCGGTGATCGACTGAGTTTGGATAGGACGTATAGGACCCATGGGACCAATACGTCCTATCCGCCAACCTCCGACCAGTCACTCAACCAAAGAGGTTTCGGATATGTCCGCCAAGCAGATCGCGTTCGACCAGGAAGCCCGCGAGGCCATGAAGCGCGGGGTCGGCAAACTGGCCCGCGCCGTCCGGGTCACGCTCGGCCCCAAAGGGCGAAACGTCATCATCCAGAAGTCGTTCGGCTCGCCTACCGTCACCAAGGACGGTGTGACGGTCGCCCGCGAGATCGAGCTGGAAGACAAGTACGAGAATATGGGCGCCCGTATGGTCCGCGAGGTCGCCTCCAAGACCTCCGACGTCGCCGGCGACGGCACCACGACCGCCACCGTCCTGGCCGAGGCGATCTACAACGAGGGCCTCCGAGCGGTGGTGGCCGGGACCAACCCGATGCTCATGAAGCGGGGCATCGAGAAAGCCGTCGAGGACATCGTCGCCAAGATCAAGGGGATGTCCATCCCGGTCAAGGACCAGAAGGACTTGGAGAACGTTGCGACGATCGCCGCGAACAACGACAACACCATCGGCCGGATCATTGCCGAGGCCATGGCCCGCGTCGGCAAGGACGGCGTCCTCACGGTCGAGGAGGGGAAGACAACGGAAACAAACCACGAGTTTGTTGAGGGTATGCAGTTCGATCGCGGGTACGTGTCGCCGTACTTCATCACCAACCCGGAGACGATGGAGGTCGAGCTCGAGGACGCGTACATCCTCATCTACGAGAAGAAGATCACGTCCATCCGCGACCTGGCCCCGATCCTGGAGGAGGTCCTCCGACAGGGCAAGCCGCTCCTGATCATCTGTGAGGACATCGAGGGCGACGCCCTCGCGACGCTGGTCGTCAACAAGCTGCGACAGCCGGGCGTGTTCAAGGTCGCGGCCGTGAAGGCCCCCGGGTACGGCGACCGGCGCAAGGCCATGCTCCAGGACATCGCGATCCTGACGGGCGGTCAGGCGATTTTCGAGGACCTCGGGGTCAAGCTCGAGAACGTGAAGGTCAGCGACCTCGGCCGGGCCAAGAAGGTCAAGATCGACAAGGATAACACGACGATCATCGAGGGTCAGGGGTCGAAGGACGCTATCAAGGCCCGGATCGCGTCGATCCAGAAGGAGCTGGACAAGTCAACGAGCGACTACGACAAGGAGAAGCTGTCGGAGCGGATCGCCAAGCTGTCAGGGGGCGTCGCCAAGATTAACGTCGGCGGGGCGACCGAGAGCGAGGTGAAGGAGAAAAAGGCCCGCGTCGAGGACGCGATGCACGCCACCCGGGCCGCGAACCAGGAGGGGATCCTCCCGGGCGGCGGTGTGGCGCTACTCCTGGCCGCGAACGGCCTGAAGCCGCAGGGGCTGACGCACGACGAGGAGGTCGGTTACAACATCGTCGTCCGGGCCTGCCGGTCGCCGATCAAACAGATCGTGGAGAATGCCGGGGCGGACGGGAACATCGTCGCCGAGAAGGTGCTGGCTAACTCGACCACGACTTTCGGCTTCGACGCCCGGACCGACCAGTACGTGGACATGCTGCAGGCGGGTATCATCGACCCGGCCAAGGTGGTGCGGAGCGCCCTACAGAACGCCGCGAGCGTGAGCACCCTACTCCTGACGAGCGACGCGCTGGTGGCCGACGCCCCGAAGGAGGAGGACAAGAAGAAGGGCGGTGGCGGCGGCGGGTACGACGACATGTACTAATCCGGCAAGCCGCTTCGCGGCGAGCCGAAGGCGGGCGATGAGCGGGCGGCTCCTGGGCCGCCCGTTTTTCTTGCCCGCGGCAGCATTACACCATGATCGTTCCCGAATTCTGGGCCGAGGGCCGCGCCCGCGGCCGCCGGGACACACGCCAGGTGACGGTCCGCCGGTTCGGGTGGTCGGACGCCAGCCAGGCCGACGCGCAGGCGATCGCGGACGCCCGGGCGGCGGAGGCCCTTGAGCAAATCCTGTCCGGCGAACCCCTCGACCGGCGGGAACTCAAGGTGCCGTACAGCGGGGCCGAGGGCCTCCCGATCCGGGAGGAGATCGTCGGCCGGTACGGGGACACGATCATCACCCGCAACTCGTACGGGGCCCGGTGCCTCAACTCCCCGAGGTCCCTGTTCGCCGACATCGACTTCCCGCCGCCGTTCCGGCTGCCCGTGGGTTGCGCCATCGTCGCCCTCGCGGCCGGGGCCGCGGCCGTGATCCAATGGCTCGCCGGGTCGCCGGGCTGGGCCATCGGGCTGGGAGTAGTGGCCATCCTGGCGGCGCTCCCCGTGGGGGCCTGGATCGGTGGGGCGAACTGGCGGTCCCGCGGGGGCCGCGAGGCGGCCGCTCGCACTCGCGTCGGGCGGTTCGTGGACGACCATGTGGACTGGGCCCTGCGCGTGTACCGAACCCCGGCCGGGCTGCGCCTCTTGGTGACCCACCAGCCGTTCGACCCCAACGACCCGGCCGTACTGGGTTTCTTTGCGCACATTAGGGCCGACCCGGTGTACGTGCAGATGTGCCTCAACCAGCAGTGCTTCCGCGCCCGGGTGAGCCCCAAGCCGTGGCGGATCGGCATCAACCGGCACATGCGGGGCGGGGCCTG
>DATFWZ010000416.1:0-5171 GCA_035258765.1 Gemmataceae bacterium | reverse complement strand
GGCTCGCCGACCACGCCGCTCCGCTCGCCTCTTCATCGGCCGCACATTTTTGGCGTTACATTTGGTAACCCCGAAACGAGTGTTAGTCGGACGGGTCACTCCCGCATCGAGCCCCGCGCCTCGACCCCGCGAGCCATCGGCAGGGGGACAAATGCCCATCTCTTCCGGGAAACGCGCGGGCCCGCTTCTAGTAGCGGTCGTGGTGGCCGGCGCGCCCGGGTGCAGCCACCCGGATCCGGTCGTCACGCCGCTGCCGCGGGCCGAACAGGACCTGTGCTCGATCGCCCAGGCGTATCGCGAGGCGTTCGAGAAGACGAACAAGGCCCCCGAGTCGTTCGAGGAGCTGCGCCCATACCTGGCCTCATTCGGCAACCCGGACGACCTGCGCGTCTCGCCCAACGACGGCCAGCCGTACGTCGTCCTCTGGGGGTGCGACCCGACCCGGGGCGGGGGCGGCCCGGTTCGCGGGATGTGGTCGATCGTCGCCCACGAGCAGACCGGCAAGGACGGCCGGCGGTCGGTCGCCGACATGCGCGGGATCGCAACGACCGTCAGCGACGAGGAGTTTGCCAGATTGACGTTCATCGGGGGCAAGAAAAAAGCGAAGTGATCCGCGGGCGGCCCGTCTGCGCACCGTTCGCCGGCTTCGCCCGGCCCGTCGCGATTAACCAACATTCGTCGGTTCCGTAATCTCTTCACCGCTGGGAGACTGGCCATGTCCCGCTCTCGTGCCGTGGGTCGGACGGCGTTCACGCTCATTGAATTGCTGGTCGTCATCGCCATCCTGATTGGGCTGCTTCTGCCCGCGGTGCAGAAGGTCCGCGAGGCCGCCAACCGAATGAAATGCACCAACAATCTCAAGCAGATCGGCCTGGGGTTCCATAACTATCACGACGCCAACGGTAAGTTCCCCAACGGCGGCCGGCAAGACTACTACGGGAGCCTCTTCCGGACCCGGTGGTGCTGGATGTACCAGATCCTGCCCTACGTCGAGCAGGACAACCTGTACGTGCTGACGGACAACCCGACGGTGCGCAGGAGCATGATCCCGATCTATCACTGCCCGTCGAAGCGCCGGCCGACGATCTACAACAATTTCATGTTGACCGACTATGTCGGTGCCGCCGGGCTGACCTGGGAGGCCAACGCCACGAACGTCATGACGCTTTACAACGGAACGGTCATTCCCGCCGAGATCTGTTTTGCCAGTCCGTGCACCCAGCTCCCGGTCATCAACTTCGCCGCGATCACCGATGGCACATCAAACACTGTGCTGGTCGGCGAGAAGTACGTCTCGACCGACCTGTACGGGGGCGGGCAGTGGGGCGACAACAATTCCTGGGCGAACGGTTCGACCTGGATCAGCGCGCGGCACTCGAAGCGCCAGCCGGGGAAGGACAGCCCGGCAATCCAGGAGGCGACGGCCCGCAACCTGCCCTGGCGTGACCCGTCGGGGAACTGTCGCGAGTGCGGGATGTGGGACTTCTTCGGCTCGGCGCACTCGAGCGGGTTCAACGTCGTCTTCGGTGATGGCTCGGTGCGGTCCGTGAAGTTCAGCGTCAACCTGGCGACGTGGCAGCTCATGGTCGGCCGCGACGATGGGCAGGTGATCCCGCAGGATTGATCGGGGATGGCGGCGAATGAGCGTTTAATTGGAAAGCCGCGATGCCGCGCTCCTGAGCCCCGTTCACGGGGCTTGCCGCGGAGCGGTGTAGGCCCGCCGTTCACGGCGGGTTCGTGGGCGGGCGAGAGTTTCGGGAGCCCCGTTCACGGGGCTTCTCGTGGTTCGGCTTCAGCCGTTGGGCGCTCAGTGGCTCAAGCCGGAACATCGAGAAGCCCCGTGAACGGGGCTCCAGCACTATGTTGATGCTGACCGGTCACCCGCCGTGAACGGCGGGCCTACACCGCTCCGCGGGAAGCCCCGTGAACGGGGCTGAAAACGGCTCGACTCGCTCCTGAGACCTGACGCCCATCATCTGCCAACTTGAACACGCTTGGAACCCCATGACTCGCCATCCGTATCTCGCCTTCGCCGCCCTTGCCGTGGCCCTGGCTGTCGTCTCCGCCAATCCGGCCGTCCCGCAGGACTCGTCGCAGCGGAAGAAGGGCTTCGGCCCCGCCAGCGGATTGAACAAGCTCGAAGTCGTCCCCCACTGGTTCGCGGACGACACGAAATTCTGGTACCGCACCGACACGAAGGGCGGTATCCGCGAGTTCATCCTGGTCGATGCCGAAGCCGGCAAGAAGGCGCCGGCGTTCGATCACGCCAAGCTTGCCGCGGGTCTGTCGAAGGCCGCGAACGCCGAGTTCAAAGGCGACCGGCTGCCGTTCGATACCATCGAATTCACCGACGGGCTCAAGACGCTCCGGTTCGAGGCGGCCGGCAAGAAGTGGACGTGTGACCTGGCGACCTACGAGTGCACGGCCGTCGGACCGGCGGACAAGCGGCCGCCGAAGGATCCGCTCGCGGAGCGAGCGGACCACAATGTGGTTGACTCGCTCCGCGAGTCGGAAGACTCCCCCGAAGTCACCGAGCAGCAGCCCGACCAGCAACCCAAGGGCCGGGCCCAAACCGACCGGCCGCGGGACGTCTCATCGCCGGACGGCAAGTGGGTCGCGATCGTCAAGGATTACAACGTGTTCGTCCGCCCGACCGACGGCGGCGACGCGATCCAACTGAGCAAAACCGGGGTCGAGGGGAACGCGTTCGGGATGCTCGCCTGGTCCGCGGACAGCAAGGCCGTGGTCGCCTTCCGGATCGAGCCGGCGGAGACCAAAGACGTTTACCGGATCGAGTCGTCACCCGCCGGTGGCGGACGGGCGAAGCTCGTGACCACGCCGTACGCCCTGCCGGGCGACAAGTTCACGGCCTACGAGCCGTGGGTGTTCGACGTCGCCAACAAGACCGCTACCAAGGTCGAGACCGACCGGATCGACCTCGGCCGGCCGCGATTGCGCTGGAACAAGGACGGCCGCCATTTCACCTACGAGAAGGTCGATCGCGGGCACCAGCGGTTCCGGCTCGTGGAAGTCGATGCGCACACCGGCAAGGCCCGGAACCTGATCGACGAGAAGACCGACACGTTCATCTGGACCGCCCACGCCGAGAACGTCAACATCCCCCCGGTCACCTGGCTGACGAAGTCGGATGAGCTCATCTACGCGACCGAAAAGGACGGCTGGCGTCACCTGTATCTCTTGGACACGAAGACGGGCTCGATCGAGAACCCGATCACCAAGGGGGAGTACGTGGTCCGCGGGATCGAGCGGATCGACGAGGAGAAGCGCCAGGTGTGGTTCCGGGCGAGCGGGAGGAACGCGGACCAGGATCCGTATTTCGTCCACCACTACCGTGTCAACCTCGACGGCACTGACCTGGTGGCCCTGACCGCGGGCAACGGCACGCACACGGTTCAGTACTCCCCGGCCCGCAAATACTTCGTCGATTCCTACTCGCGTGTGGACTTGGCCACGATCCACGAGCTGCGGCGCTGCTCCGACGGCGGGCTGGTGTGCAAGTTGGAAGAGGCCGACATCTCCGACTTGAAGGCGGGCGGGTGGGAGCCGCCGGAAGTGTTCACCGCCAAGGGCCGCGACGGCAAGACCGAAATCTGGGGCATCATCTGCCGCCCGCGGAACTTCGACCCGAACAAGAAGTACCCGGTCATCGAGCAGATCTATGCCGGCCCGCAGGGGTCATTCGTCCCGAAGTCGTTCAGCCCGTTCCGGCGGTTCTCGAACCTGACCGACCTGGGATTCGTCGTCGTCCAAATCGACGGGATGGGGACCGCGAACCGGTCGAAGGCGTTCCACGACGTGTGCTGGAAGAACTTGAAGGATGCGGGCTTCCCGGACCGGATCCTCTGGCACCAGGCGGTCGCGAAGAAGTACCCGTACTACGACATCTCCCGCGTGGGCATTTACGGCAGTTCGGCCGGCGGGCAAAACGCCACGGCCGCGGTGCTGTTCCACCCCGACTTCTACAAGGTCGCCGTCTCCGGGTGTGGGTGCCACGACAACCGGATGGACAAAGCGAGCTGGAACGAGCAGTGGATGGGGTACCCGGTCGGTCCGCAGTACGCGGCCTGCTCGAACATCGACAACGCGCACCGGCTGAAGGGGAAGCTGCTCCTGATCGTCGGCGAGATGGACAACAACGTGCCGCCGGAATCGACGTACCGGCTGTGCGACGCGCTGATCAAGGCCGGGAAGGATTTCGACTTCGTGATGGTCCCCGGGGCCGGGCACGGGATGGGTGGGACGTATGGGCAGCGGCGGCTGCAGGACTTTTTCGTGCGGCATCTGCAAGGCATCGAACCGCCGGACCGGAACTCCGCGCCGCGAAAGGCCGCCGGGGGATAAGCTCTCAACCGGCCCGGTTGTGGCCCGGCGTTTGCACTGCTCGTCGCATCCATCCGTTACTCACACGCGAGGGGAGGTTGCGATGGCGGCTCAACGTGCCGGCGGGCAAGAGGTCTCCCGGGAGCAGCTCATTACGCTTTTGAACGACGACCTGGCTCGAGAGTACCAGGCGGTCATCGGCTACGTCGTGTATTCCCAGGTGATCAAGGGCGCGCAGTACATGCACATCGCCCAGGTGCTCGAGGAGCATGCCAGGGAAGAGCTGGCGCACGCCTTCATCGTCGCGAAGCAAATTGACTACCTGGGCGGCCAGCCGATCGTCGAGCCCAAGCCGGTCCGCACGTCCAAGGACGCCCGGGCGATGCTCGAGTTCGACCTGACCGCGGAGAACGAGACGATCCGCAACTACCGGGAGCGGGTACGCCAGTGTGAGGCACTCGGCGAGTACGCCCTCGCCGAGCAGATTCGGCAGATTCTGGTGCAGGAGCAGGACCACCAGATCGAACTGGCAACGGCCCTCGGCTGGGAGGTCCCCGACGTCACAAGACCGGAAGAGCGGGCTTGACCCTCCAGGAGAGGCAAATGATCCGCAAGCTGAAATCGGGCGAGTATCGCCTGTACTCGCGGAAGGTAGACCCGAAGACCGGCAAGCGCCGGAACCTGGGCACGTTCGGCACGCGCGAAGCCGCGCAGAAGCACGAGCGGGCGGTGCAGTTCTTCAAGCGTCAGGGGTAAATGGCGAGCCGGCGGCATCGGCCGCCGGCTCGCCGTACGACGTTACCGACCGGCCGTCTTCCGGCGCGCCCGGG
>DATFWZ010000415.1:0-37996 GCA_035258765.1 Gemmataceae bacterium | reverse complement strand
GCAGCGCTCGGGACCGACTCGGAGTCGGCCCATGATAAGCCGATGCCTCGATGGTTCCAATCCCTTGCTGCAGAAATGAGTTAGGAGTTGCCCCGATTGGCGGTAACCACGCCAGCCGCTGGGCGAAATACTTGATGAGATAAGATGGAAGGAGACTTGCCCCGGTCCCACCCGCCGGGAGCCCGAACATGAGCACCGACTTCGCACCACCGGCCGCCAGAACCTACCCGCTCGCCCGGGTCATGTTCTGGCTCGCGTTCGCCGACCTGCTCTTGCTCGCGGGCGTCGTCCACCGGGCCAATCATCCGGAGGCGACGCGGGGCGAAATCGCGATCATGGCGTACGGGCTCCTCGTCCTATCGCCGTTGATCGCGATCGAGACGTGGCTGGCCTTTCTGATTCGCAACCGGGCCGTCCGGCCTCGCGGATCAACCTTCGTTCGGGCCATTTGGATTACGGCACTGCCGCCGCTGCGGATGGGGATGCCGTGCCCCTTCACCGGCCGGCTCTGGCTGCCGACGTGGGGTTGGTGTGACCGCTGCAAGGCCCTGGAGGACCGGCTGGAGCGTGCGTTCTACAAGCCGATGCTCGTCTTCGCCGTCCTCATCCTGCCGGTTCTGGCCCTGGAGCTGGTGCGGGCGGAGCAGATCCACTCGAGTCCGTCGCTGGCCCTGGCCGTGCACATTGGGGTGAGCGTCATCTGGGTGGCGTTCGCGACCGAGTTCGCGGTGCGCGTGTCGGCGGCCCGGCGGCCGCTGGCGTACACGAAGGAGCGCTGGCTCGACCTCGCGATCGTCGTCCTGCCGATGCTCGAGTTCGCGCTGACGCAGCTCGTGGACATCGCCCCGCTGGCCCGGCTGCTGCGGCTGAGCCGGGCGGTGGCGCCGGAGCAGCTTGCGCGGATGGGCCAGATGTACCGTCTCCGCGGGCTGGTCATGAAGGGCTGGCGGGCGGTGTTGGTGCTGCGCGTCGTTGCCCGGCTGACGGGCGACACCCCCGAGAAGCAGCTCGCCCGGCTGGAAGCCCAGATCGCGGACGCGGAAGAGGTCCTGGCCGATCTGCGGGCCCAGGCAGAGGTCCTCCGGGTGAAGGCGTGTGCCCCGGCTGAGACGTCCACGACGACTACGCCGGCCCTGGCCGCGAGCTCGGAGCCGTGACCCGGTCGATTTCGTTGCAAGTTCACACCTGGCACCTCGCGGCCCTCAAGTGAAACGGTCGATGGACGATGAGTGGGTTCGCAGCCTATGACGGTGGATCGGTGCGGGGGTAAGGGCGCCAACTCGCCCCCTGGGGCCTGGCGACCTGACCGCGCGGGGGCCATTGCGGTTTGCCGTCCGAATTGCAGATTTGAGACGGCTGGAAGGCGGCGGGAACTCAGTCCTTACCCGGCCCGCCGGGCCGTCCGGGGCCGCCCGGTGCGCCGGGAGCCATCGGCGGCGTCAGGGCGCCCGGCCCGCCCTTGCCGCCCGGAAACCCTGGGCCGCCGGGGAAACCGGGCCCGCCGGGGCCGCCTGGCGCTCCACCGGGGCCGCCGGGCGCCCCGCCGGGTCCGCCCGGTCCGCCGGGGAATCCGGGACCGCCACCGGGCGGTCCGCCAGGGAACCCGGGCCCGCCGGGCCCAGCGCCGGGAGGTCCACCCGGTCCACCGCCAGGACCGCGCGGCCCTCCTGGGCCCCCCGGCCCGCCGGGGACACCTTCACCGCCGCCGGGGACGAGGACGAGCGTCTGCGTCACCGGTGCGAAGTAATTCGTCTTGCCGTCCCGGTCCACGCACGCGGGCTGGAACAGGAAGTCGATCTGACCGCGATCGCGCTGAGTCAGTGGTAGCGTCACCATCGCGGTCACTTTCTTGCCGTCCACCTTGAGCGGAGTTTTCTCGGACTTTGGCAGGGGCGACCACTTGCCGTCGGACCCGACCTTCGGCTTTTTCTCCAGCGAGTCGGCCCTGACCAGGCGGATCGAGGCCGACGACACGCGATTGAGCGGGTCGATCAAGTTGCCGTAAACTTCTACTTCGATCGTGGTCCCGAGGGTCCGCCCGAGCCGGAAATCCAGGTTGCCGACCCGCCCGGCCAGCAAGCGCGAGACTTCCACGGACGGGATGGCCATGCCGATGTTCGACCCCCTGAACTTGGCCCGCGTCACGCCGACCAGGCGGCCGCGCGAGTCCACGACCGGGCCACCCGAGTTGCCTGGATTGATGTCGCCGTCGATCTGGATGTAAGCCGTGTCGCCCGCGTCGTCGTCGCGCACACTCGAGACGGTCCCCTTGTTGATGCTCACGGACGGGTTGCCCCTCGACGCGGACAGCTTCTCGCCGAATGGGAAGCCGATGATGTAGATTGGCATCGTTTCCGACACGGCCACCTTGTCCGTGGTGTTGAGTGGGGCCGGGAAGTCGGCCATTTCGCGGACGCCGTGAACGCGGACGATGGCGAGGTCGTGGTCGCGGTCGGTCGCGATCACCTCGCCGCGGCGGACGAACTCCTTGCGCTGCCCGCTGTGAAAGACGACCTCGTATTGCGTGTCCCGGACGTCGGGAATTCCGGACTTGCCCCGCTCGACGACGACGTGATCGTTGGTGACGATCAGGGCGGTGTCTCCGTCCACGCGGAGAACAAATCCGGACCCGGTCGCGCCATATGTGGGGGCATGAACCTTGATGAAGGCGGTGGCGGCCTTCAATTTGGCAAGTAACGAGGCCGGAATCTGACCGTCCGCCGCGGTCGCAGGCTCTGCCGGATCGGGCGGGGTCTCCTTCTTGGTGACCGGTGGGGCCGGTGGTGGCGTGACTGGTTCGGGCTCCTTCGGTGCGACGGCAACAGGCGGGGCTGGCTCCTTGGGCTTCTCTTCTGGGCCTTTCACGATGGGCTTGGTCGGATCCGGAAGAGCTGGGTCGGTCTCCTTGGGGTTCTTGGGCTTGGTGCCGGATTGCGTAGTGCCGGGGCCGACCGGGACGTCCTCTTCTTCCTCGCGTCGCGGCGACGACGTGGACGTCAGAGGTAATTCGGGCTCGGCCGGCGGTGCGGGGAGGTCCACTTTCGGCGGGGACGGGGCCTTCGCGACGACCGGGGCCGGCTCCTCGTTCCTGACCTTGAGCTTCTTGATCAGAACGAATGTCCCGCCGCCGGCCAGCGACATCGCCAGGAGCAAGACCACCAATACGCCAAGGCCGCTCCTCTTCTTGGGGATTGGGGGGAGCGTTGGGGCCTCGGCGAGCTCCGGGCGGACTTTCCGAACTCGGTTCGCCGGGCGCGCGGGGCCGTTGTTCCGCGGTTCCGGGCTTCTCGGCGGTTCAGAGCGCGCGGGTGCGGGGGGGCTGGTGGCCCGTTGAGGGCGCGGCACGGGCGCGGGGGCGGCCCGGGTTGCCGTAAAGACGGCGCGACACCCCAGGCACCGGACCTGCTTTCCGGTGACGTCCGTGGCCGATTGCAAGGTGACACCGCAACGCGGGCACGCGTACTGGTGCGGCGACATGGCCAATTTCCCGGGTGCCTTGGGATTCGGGCGGTGGGGGTCGCTAGAGGAAATCATCCCGGGCCGTGGGGCCGGTGTCAAGGCTCGGCCCGGCCCGGGTTACGCGCCGTCACGGCTTCAATTCCGAGTCCAGGAACTGAATCGTTGTCTTGTTGACATACACGTGCCCGCCGGGGTGCAAGTCGAGGACAGGCTTGTCTTTCTTCCCAAACGCCGCGTACACCTTGCGGACATCGACCATCGCCGACTCGGCCACATCCACCGGGAACCCGCCGGGCGCTCGCTCCTCACGGCCGATCTGGCAGAGCAGGGCCCGCGGGGCGATCAGCCCATATACGTCCGCGAAATCGAAGTTCTCGGAAAACCCTTTGAACTCCCAGCATGGACAGTGACCCATGCGCATGTTGGCGACGGTCGTCAGAAAACCCGAACTCACGGTCGCCTTGATTCGCGGGTCCATCGCCCCGAGCCACATGGCCATTTCCCCGCCCAGGGAGAGCCCCGCACACCCGAGTCGCTCCGCGTCTACTTCCTTGCGTGTGACGAGGTAATTGACACACCGCACGAGGTCCCAGAGCCGCTCGCCCATCAACGTCCGGCCCTCTTCGTAGACGTTGTGCTGACCGACGTCCACCGAGATGGTGACGTACCCCCGACGGGCGAGATCGGTGGCGAACCCGCGATAGAGCGACAGCGGGTCGTAAACAATGAACCGGTGCCCACCGTGCCCGTGGATGCACACAACCGCCGGGAACTTCTTCTTACCGTCCTCCGCGAGCGGGACCGTGAACACCGCTTTCATCCGCCGGCCGCGACTCGCGTTCAGCTCCAGTTCGTAGAGCGTGAATTCCTCGAGCTTGCTCGTGCTTAGCACCTTCTCGGCAAAAGGGACCGCGGCGACCGACTTGTCGCCGGGCAGCCCCTCCAGCTTGAGGGCTTCGGTCAGGAACTTCCGCGACTCCTCTTGCCAGGCGACGGCGTCTTTCTCGGTTGTCGCCTTGAATCGCCGAGGCGGGTCCGCAGTTACGGCCGGCGCCGCGAGGATCAGAAGGAGAAATATCGACCGCATCGCGAATCTCCCGGGGTGCGGCGGGCGTGTCCCGATCAGTAGCTGACTTTGCTGGAGTCGGTTTCCGCGGCCAACGGGTGTCCGGTCTTGCCGTTGAATGATACGAGCTCCGAGTCTTCTTCCGATGCCACAACAGGCGTCGGCGCGGCCGCGGTGCCGAGGTGCCGGAGCTTGTCCAGGTAGATGTAGATCACCGGCGTGATGTACAGGGTCAGGAACTGCGACACAATCAGCCCGCCGACAACGGCGAGGCCCAGCGGGCGGCGCGATTCCGACCCGGCCCCGAGGCCGAGTGCAATCGGCAACCCGCCGAGGAGGGCCGCCATGGTCGTCATCATGATCGGCCGGAAGCGAACCAGCGCGGCCTCGTGAATGGCGACGGCCGCGGTCTTGCCGCCAGTCCGCTCCGCGTCGAGCGCGAAATCCACCATCATGATCGCGTTCTTCTTGACGATGCCGATCAGGAGTACCAGCCCGACTGATGAGTATAGATTCAGCTCCGACCCGAACAGCTGAAGCGTGACGAGAGCGCCGATCCCCGCGGACGGCAGCCCGGACAGAATCGTGATTGGATGAATGAAGCTCTCGTAGAGCATGCCCATCACCAGGTAGATCACGACCACCGCGGCGATGAGCAACAATCCCAGCCCCTTGGCAGATGCCTGGAAGGCCTGGGCCGTCCCCTGGAAGCTGGTGGTAATCGTCGCCGGGAGCGTCTCGTGGGCCGCGGCGTCCACCTGGGCGAGGTTGTCACCGAGAGAAGCGCCCGGACGCAGGGCAAATGACAGGGTGACGGACGGGAGCTGCCCCGTGTGGTTCACCTGCAGCGGGCCGACCCCACGGTTGAGCTTGACGATGGTGTCGAGCGAGACGAGCTGACCCCCGGACCCGCGAACGTAGAGCAATCGCATAGCCTCCGGGTCCCGGCGGTACTGACCGGCCAGCTCCAGGATCACCTGGTATTCGTTGTTCGGAGCATAAATCGTGGATACCTGCCTGGTCCCGTAGGCGTTGGCCAGGGCGTCCTCGATCGACCGGGCGCTCACGCCGAGGCGCGTGGCCTGGTCGCGATCGATCCGCACCGTCACCTGCGGGTTGTTCAGCAGCAAGTCGCTGGTCACGTCGCGAAGATCCGGCAATTCGCGGAGCTTTTGTTCGAGGAGCGGCGCGGCCTTGTACAGCTCGGTCGTGTCGGGTCCGGACAAAGTGATCTGGTAGGGACTCTTGCTGATGCGCCGCTCCAACCGGATCGGCGGCGGCACCTGCAGGAAGACCCGCAGTCCCGGGACCGTCGCCAGCTTCGGCCGGAGTTGCGCCGCCACCTCTTCGGCGGACAGCTTTCGCTCATTTCGCGGTTTCAGGCGGATGAACAGTCGCCCGGCGTTCCCCGTCAGCGTCGGGCCCGAGATGCCCACAGACGACGTGAACGCCTCCACGTTTTCGTCCTGCCGAACGATCTCCGCGACCTGTCGCTGGGCGGCCACGAGCTGCTCGAACGAAATGCCCTGGGCCCCTTCGGTGTTGATGTAGATTTGCCCGGTGTCCTCGCTGGGAAGGAAGCCCTTCGGCAAGATCACCAGGTAGTACGCGGTCCCGGCGACCATGGCTAGGGTCAGTAGCAGTGTCGAGAACTTGTGCCGGAGCGCGATCCGAAGGGTGCGGTCATAAAAGCGGGTCGTGAAGTTGAATGCGCCCTCCGACCACCGATACGCCCGGCCGTGCGCCCGCCCGTGCCTGCGGAGCAGAAGGCCACAAAGCATCGGCGTGAGGGTGACGGATACCACCCCGGAAACGACGATCGCGACGCTGATGGTGACCGCGAACTCGCGCAACAGCCTGCCGACGATCCCGCTCATGAACAGTACGGGAATAAAGACCGCAACGAGCGACACGGTCATCGAGACGATTGTGAAGCCGACCTCCGCCGACCCGTCGAGGGCCGCGCGCCGCGGGTCCTTGCCCATGTCCAGGTGGCGGACGATGTTCTCCAGCATCACAATGGCATCATCAACGACGAAACCGACGGCCAGCGTCAAGGCCAGCAGCGACAGGTTGTCGAGACTGTAATTCAAGAGCCACATGACCGCGAACGTAGCCACGACCGACACCGGCAGTGCCAGACTCGGGATGAGGGTCGCCCGCAGATTGCGGAGGAAGAGGAAAATCACCAGCACGACGAGTCCGAAGGCGATCAGGAGAGTCACTTGGACGTCGCGGATTGATTCGCGGGTCGGCCCGGAGCGGTCGATGAGGACGTCCAACCCGACCGACGGCGGTAGTTGGGCGCGCAGGGTTGGCAGAATGGCCTTCACCTCTTCCGCCACCCCGACCGTGTTTGACCCTGGCTGCTTGTAGACGGCCAGGACAATCGCGCGCTCCGGGTCGAGCGGCTGGCCGTCGGACCCGGGGCGCACGAACCAGGCCGCGACCTCCTCGTTCTCGACGCCGTCGATGACGCGGCCGAGCTCGCTCAGGCGTACCGGGCTGCCGTTGCGATAGGTGACGATGACCGGCCGGTACGAGGCCGCCTCCGTGAGTTGCCCGGTTGATCGAATCGTGAATGCCTGTTCCTTCCCCTGGAGCGAACCGGTCGGCAAGTTCGTGTTGGCCTGGCGCAGCGCCTCGGCGACCTGGTCGATGCCGACGCCGCGAGCCGCGAGCACCCGGGGGTCGGCCTGAACGCGGACGGCGTATTTCTGCGACCCGAACGTCGTCACCTGGGCGACCCCGCTCACCGTTGAAAGCCGCTGGCCGACCGTCGTCTGCGCGTACTCGTCCACGCGGTACATCGGGAGCGTGTTCGACGTCAGGGCCAGGAGGAGAATCGGGTAATCTGCCGGGTTCGTCTTTCGAAACGACGGGGGGCTCGGCATGTCCGGTGGCAATAGACCCTGGGCCTGGGAAATGGCCGATTGGACGTCGAGGGCGGCTCCGTCAATGTCGCGGTCGAGAGCAAACTGAAGGGTGATCTGCGTGATCCCGAACCCGCTGACCGAGCTCATCCCGTCCAGGCCGGGCACCGCGGAGAATTGCTTCTCCAGCGGCGTGGCCACGGCCGCGGCCATGGTGTCCGGGTTGGCGCCCGGGAGTCGAGCGGTTACGGAGATCGTCGGGAAATCGACGTTGGGCAGGTCGCTAACGGGCAGGGCCTGGTAGCCGAGGAGGCCGACCCCCGTGATGAACACCATGAGCAGGGTGGTCATCACTTTCCGACGCACGAACGGGGCCGAGACGTTCACGGTTGGGCCCCGGCCGCGGCGGGCCCCTTGATTGCGACCTTCCCGCCAGGGGTGACGCGCAAGTGGCCGTCGGTAACGACCGTCTCGCCCGCGGCCAACCCCTCTGCGACCACTGCATCCCCATCGGCCGCGACGAACGCTACTTCCACCGGCCGGTATTCGGCCTTGTTATCAGCGCCGACGACAAAGACGTAGGCCCCGTCCTGCCCGTCCTGGACCGCGGTTGACGGGACGGTCACGCTGTGGGGCCGGTCGGCCAGAATGAGGACCACGTCCACGAACTGGCCCGGCCAGAGCCGGCGGTCCTGGTTTGCGAAGGTGGCCTTGAGCTGAACCATTCCGGTCGTCGGATCGACGCTGTTATCGACGAACGTCAGCTCCCCGGGCACCGCCGGCGTCCCGTCGCGGAGCGCCGCGGCGACCGGCAGCTTGCCGCCGTGCTTCCGCAGGTTCTCGCCGATGGCGGCGAGGTTCTGCTCGGGGACGGAGAAGGCGACCGAGATCGGCGTGATCTGGTTGATGACGACGAGGGGCGTCACCTCGTTGGCGCTGACGAGGTTGCCGGCTGCGACCAGGAGGTTTCCCGTCCGCCCGTCGATCGGGGAAACGATAGTAGTGAACCCGAGTTGGAGCTCCGCGGTGCGGACCGCGGCCCGGTCGGCGGCGACGGTGCCACCGGCACTCGCGACCTCGGTCCGCAACTTGTCCAGTTCGTCGGCGGTGATCGCGGCGGTCCCCGTCAGCTGTCTGGCCCGGTCCAGGACCAGCTCGGCCCCCCGAAGCAGTGCCAGGTCGCGATCGAGCTGGGCCTTGGACTGGTCGAGGGCGGTCTGGTACGGGCGCGGGTCGACGGTGAAGAGCTTGTCGCCCTTCTTGACGTATTCGCCCTCGGTAAAGTGAACGGCGGTCAACTCACCGCCGACGCGCGGGCGGACGGCGACCGTCGCATACACACGCACGGTGCCAATGGCCCGGAGTTGCACCGGCACAGTCCGGACGCGGGCCTGTGCCACGGTCACGGGCGCCGCGGCCGGTGGGCCGGGCGGTGGCGGCGATTTTGCGCACCCCGCCGCGAGGGCGAACAGGCAAATGCCGGCGCCGCGGGAGAGTGAGGCGGACATAAGTGCGTTCGTAATCGGTTGGTGCGGCCGCCGCGGCAAGCGGCCCGGGTGTGGGGCTCACTTATCTTACGTGCATTCACCGCGATTCGCCAATGAAAGCAATCGTTCATAATCGTCGGGTGTGTCCAGGTCTGCGAATATCCCGTCACTATCCACTGCCACCTCGATTGTCTCCGGCCCGTGAGCGCGCAAATACGCGTTGATGCCCTCGCCCGCCGCCAAGGCCCGGATTCCACCGACATGCCGCCACGCGATCGCGGTCGGATGGCCGCGCCGCCCGGAATGGACCGGAACGGCGATGGAATGCGGCGAGCGTGCCACCGCGATCAGCTGCCGGATCACGGACGGCTCGAGCACGGGGTGATCGGCCGGGGCAAGTATCCACCACTCGTCCGGCCGCGGGCGGTACATCTGCTCGATCCAGCGCAGCCCATGCTCCGCCGTCGATCTCATGTCGGCAGTGGGTTGCGGCAGGAGGCAAACGTCGGCGCCCGCGGCCGCGGCGAGGGGGACCAGTTCCGGCACATGCGGCCCGACCACGACGAGCACATGGCCGACGCCGCCGGACCGGAGGGCCGCGAGGGTACACTCAATCACGGTCCGGCCGCCGACGGGAAGCGACAGCTTCGGTCGGCCCATGCGCGTGCTGTGGCCCGCGGCGGGAATGACGGCGAACGTCCTCGTGCCGGGCTCCGGCACAATGCCCCCTATCCCGCCTTCGGCGGCAGACCCTTTGGCACCATCGGCATCGACCGGAGTCGAACGCCCGCGGCCTGGAAGATCGCGTTCCCGACCGCGGGTGCAATGCACACAATCGGAGTCTCTCCGGCGCCTGCCGAATCGAGGTCTCTCCGATCCAGGAGCACCGTCTCCAGGACTGGGGCGTCGCGGAACCGCGGTACGCGGTACGCGGACAGGGCCGGGTTCAGAATCTGCCCGTTCTCGAACTCGATCTGCTCGTACAGGGCGCCGCCGAGACCCATGATCACGGCCCCCTCGATCTGGTTGGTCAGATGGTCGGGGTTGAGGATGGCGCCACACTCGAACGCGGTTACCGCCCGGACGACCTGGACCTTGTCCTTGTCCACGGCCACTTCGGCACACGTCGAGACATAGCTACCCTTCTCGGTACCGACGGCCAGGCCGAACCCGTGTCCGACAGCGGGCTTCTCCTTCCCCCACCCGAACTTCTTGGCCGCGGCCTCGAGCACGGCCCGCATCCGTGGCTCTTTGAGGTTCGTCAACCGGAATTCGAGGGTGTCGATCTGGACGGCGTGTGCCAGTTCGTCCATGACCGACTCGCGGGCGAAGTGATTGGCGGTCGCAGCCAGGGCCCGATAGGACCCCTGGCTGAGGGGGGAATCGGTCGAGTGGAATTCGACTTTCAAGTTCGGGACGGTGTACGGCGTGCGGATCGCCGAGCCGCCGGAGTTGTAATTGTGGAACTCCCACGCCGTCAGGGTGCCGTCCTTCTTGACCCCGGCTGTTACTTCGATCAACCCGGCCGGACGGAAATACGCCCAGGTGAACTCCTCCTCACGCGTCCAAACGACCTTGACCGGCTTGCCAACCGCTTTGGCCATGCGGGCGGCCTCCGTCGCCGCCGCGACGGTGTGCTTGCCGCCGTACCCCGATCCCATGTCGGGGACGATCACGCGGACCTTGTCGGCACTCAGGCCGAAGGCTCCGACGAGAGTGTCTCGCACCCGAAACGGCGCTTGCGTCCCGGTCCAGACGGTGAGCTTGTCGTCGGTCCAATCGGCAGCGGCGGCCCGCGGCTCCAGCGGGAAGTGGGCGATGTAAGCGACCGTGTAAGTCGAATTCACGGTCTGGTCGGCGGCCTTCAGGCCGTCCTCGATTGACCCTTGCGTCCCGCCACCGCCGCCGCCGAAGCCACCTTTCCCACCACCGCCGCCGAAGCCACCTTTTCCGCCCCCGCGTCCTGCCTTTTCCTTGAAGTGCTTGAACAAGTCCTTGGCCGAGACCTGCGGCGTCGTCTGCCATTCGGCCTTGATCGCGGCCAGGGCCACCGACGCGGCGTGGTCGGTCGGAGCGACGACGCCGACGAAGTCGCCGTCCCGAACGACGGTGACTCCCGCCTTGGCCTCTGCCGGTTTCACATCGACTGACTTCAGCGTCGCCTTGAACGCGGGCGGCCGTAGCACTTTGCCGAACAACATTCCCGGCAGCCGGATGTCCGATGCGTACTCGTGGCTGCCGGTGACGATTGCCCGCCCTTCCACCTTGGGCACGGACGTGCCGGCGATCGTCCACTTCTCGGCCTTGGCCGTCGGCGCGGTGCCGATCACTTTCATCAACTTCTGGCCCTTGGTCAGCTCGCCGAATGCAAATGACGGCTTCCCGTCGAGGCCAGCGACCTTGGCATCGGCGACGGAAAGTGACGTTCGCTCGACCTTGCCCCTTTCGGCGGCCAGGTCGATGAGCGCCTCGCGGGCCGCGGCCGCGGCCCGGCGGAGGCGCGGGACCATCCCGGGCGTTGACTGGCTGCCGAACGTCCCGGCGTCGTAAGGGACCACCGACGTGTCGGCCATTACCATCCGGATGCTCTTCATCGGCAGCCGCAGCTCCTCAGCGACAACTTGCGAAAGAGAAGTACGGATGTTCTGGCCGATCTCCACCTTGCCGGTGTAGACCGTGACGGCGCTGTCCTCGCCGATGTGGATCCAGGCGCCGATTTCTTGCGGTCCGCCTTGGCGGCCGCCGGGACGCTGGGCGGACGCCTCCTCGCCGAGCAAAAGCGCGACAATAATACCGCCCCCCGCGATGCGGAAGAACTCGCGGCGGTTCGTTTCCAGGTTCTCGATCGCCTCGAACAACTCGTAGCGCTCGACCTCGATCTCGGGAAGGAGTTGGCGGTTCATTTCACACCCTCCTTCATCGCCTTCGCGGCCTTCTCGACGGCCGCGATGATCCGCGTGTACGTCCCGCACCGGCAGACGTTGCCGTTCATGCCGCGGACGATGTCGTCCCGCGAGCATTCCCCCTTGGTCTCCAGCAGTCCGACGGCCGACATGATCATTCCGGGGATGCAGTACCCACACTGCATGGCGCCCACTTCCAGGAACGCCTCCTGGACCGGGTGCAGCTTGTCGCCAGTCGCGAGGCTCTCGATGGTGCGGATCGGCTTGTCGCCGACGCTGCCGACCTCCGTCTTGCAGGATCGGACGCGGTGGCCGTCCACGAGGACGGTACACGCCCCGCACTCGCCCTCGCCGCAGCCATACTTGCACCCGGTCAGCCCGAGGTCGTCGCGCAGGACGCTGAGCAGGCTGCGTTCCGGGTCGGCGTCGATTTCCCGCCGGGCCCCGTTCACGTGAAGTTGTTTCACTGCGGGCATATGTGATCCCCCGAAGATGTGGCTTCGTGACCGGGAGAGGGCGGCCGGCCACCGGGCGACTTTGGCCCGAATTCACCGGCGAATCGCGGGCCAATGGACGCACGGAGTTTAATCGAGACACAATGGCAAATCGATGAGAAAGCTCTGAGCGACGCGCGAGGCAAGCCGGGGGGCCAGGCAAGCCGGGAGCGTGAGCGACCGGAGCTTCGTACTCCGGTCGCTCACGCTCCCGGCTCGCCGATAGTCTCCTTGCTTCGGAATACCTCGGTCAGGCGAGGAATCCCTTCACAACCTGCCCGTGCACGTCCGTGAGGCGGAAGTCGCGGCCGCTGTAACGGAACGTCAGCTTCTCGTGGTCGAGTCCCAGGAGGTGCAGTATCGTCGCGTGCAGGTCGTGGACGTGGACGCGATCCTTCACCGCGTCCATCCCCAGCTCGTCGGTCGCCCCGTGGACGTGCCCGCCCTTCACCCCGCCGCCGGCGAGCCACATCGAGAACCCCCGGCTGTGGTGGTCGCGGCCCTTGGCCCCCTCGCTCGTCGGCGTGCGTCCGAACTCCCCGCCCCAGAGGACCAGCGTGTCGTCCCAGAGCCCACGGGCCTTCAGGTCCTGGAGCAGAGCGGCGATCGGCCGGTCGCTCTTGCCGGCGTGCTGGCGGTGGTTGGTGATGTCCTTGTGGTCGTCCCACGGCTGGTCGTTGCCGAAATAGATCTGGACTACCCGGACCCCCTTCTCGACGAGGCGCCGGGCGATGAGGCACGCGTCGGCGAACTGGCCGGGGCCGTACCGCTCACGAACTGGCGTTGACTCCTTGCGAAGGTCAAAAACGTCAAGCGCCTCGAACTGCATTCGGTACGCCATCTCCAGCGACTCAATCCGGGCGTCGAGCTGCGTGTCCGGGCCGCGCTCGGCGAGGTGAATGTCGTTCATCGCCTTCAGCAGGTCGAGCTGGCGGCGCTGCTCGGGCGCGGGCTCGCGGTTCTGCAGGTACCGGATGACCGTCTTCGGGTCGATCGACGAGTTGTTGATGTGGGTGCCCTGGTAGACGGCCGGGAGGAAGCTGTTGCTCCAGAGCTGCGGCCCGACGACCGGCTTGCCGGGGCAGAGGACGATGAACCCGGGCAGGTTCTGGTTCTCGGTGCCGAGGCCGTACGTCAGCCACGACCCGAGGCTGGGCCGGATCGGCTGGACGTTGCCGGAGTTCATGAGCAGGAGGGCCCGCTCGTGGGCCGGTGTCTCGTGGTGCATCGATCGGACGACGCAGATGTCGTCGATGCACTTGGACAACTCGGGGTACAGCTCGCTCACCTCGATCCCGCTCCGCCCGGCCTTGCGGAACGCGAACGGGGACTTCATCAGCTTGCCCTTCTTTGACGCCCCTTGGGGCGGGTCGGTGCCGTCGAACTTCTCCAGGTCCGGCTTGGGGTCGAAGGTGTCCACGTGGCTCGGCCCGCCGTTCATGAAGAGGTAAATGATGCGCTTAGCCCGGGGTGGGAAGTGCCCGTTGTGCGGGGTGAGTGGGCCGGCCGCGGCCGGCGTTTCGCAGGCCAGGACACTGGCAAGGCCGAGGGTGCCGAATCCGCCGCCCAGGCGGCAGAGCATTTCGCGACGGGTGACCGGGCGAAGTAATTGGTCGGAAGACAAGGCAGTCTCTCCGTTCGGGTCAGTCCACGAAGGCGAACTCGTTGGCACTCAAGAGCACGTGGGCATATTTCTCCCACGCGTCGGCCCCGCCGACGGACAGGAACTCCTCCCCGAGCCGGAGTTCGCGGTCATTGGGCGGCCGGCCGTACGTGAGCAGGAAGGCCTGGCGGATGCGGGTCGAATCGACCGGCTCGGCGGCCATGACTCGCGCCGCGAGCGACTTCGCCTGCCGGGCCATGAACTCGCTGTTGAGCACGAACAACTGCTGTAGCGGCACACTCGTGACCGGTCGGCGGTCACTGGTCAGGTTCGGATCGGGAAAGTCGAACAGGCGGAGCTGGGGGTCCAGGTTGTGCCGGCTGACCGACCCGTATAGCGTTCGCCGGCGATTGTCCGGCGATGAGAGGTCCGCGGGCGGGCCGCCGGTTGTCGGATCGAGATTGCCGGCCACGGCGAGCATGGAGTCGCGCCACGGCTCCACCTCAAGCCGGCGGCGGTTCATCCGCCAGAGGAGCTTGTTATCCGGATCGACGGCAGCGCTCCGGGTGTCGTACTTGGTCCCAAGCTGGTACGTCGCCGACAGCATGATCTCGCGGTGCAGAGTCTTGATCGACCAGCCCTCGGCCATGAATCGGGCGGCGAGGTAGTCGAGCAATTCCGGGTGCGTCGGCCGTTCGCCGAGGGCACCGAAGTTGGACGGGGTGCCGACGATGCCGCGGCCGAAGTGCCAGGCCCAGAGGCGGTTCACAATGACGCGAGCAATGAGCGGGTTGTCCTTGCTGGCGACCGCTCGTGCCAGTTCCAGCCGGCCGCTGCCTTTCGCGAATCGCGGCGGATCGTCGCCGGCCAGGACCGTGAGGAACCGTCGCGGCGCGTCTTCGCCGAGCGTCGCCGGATTGCCGCGGATGTGTACCTTGAGGTCGGCCGTCTTGGCGCCTTCCGCGAGCGAGTGGATCACCGGCTTGCGCGGGTCCTTCTTCTTGTCCTTGGCCATCTTGTCGGTCGGCTCCTGGACCGCCTTCTCGTCAATGCCCCCCTCCGGGGTCAGGACGTGCTCCTTGTAGTCGGAGCTGGAGAAAATGCCGGCCAGGGAGTAGTAATCCGTCGTCGGGATCGGGTCGAACTTGTGGTCGTGACACCGGGCGCACGCGACGGTCAGACCCAAGAACCCCCGGGTGAGGGTATCGACGCGGTCGTCCAGTTCGTCGGCGGTGGCGCGGCCGTAATAGACCGGTCCAAGGGCGAAGTAGCCGGTGGCGGCAAGCCGGTCAACGCGGTCCGGGCCGTCGAGCAGGTCGCCGGCGATCTGCTCGGTGACGAAGCGGTCGTACGGCATGTCCGTGTTGAACGCTTTCACCACCCAGTCGCGGTAGCGGAACCCGTCCGGGTACTTGCGGGCCTGGAAGGTGTGCGCCTGGTCCTCGCCGTACCGGGCGATGTCGAGCCAGTGACGGGCCCAGCGTTCGCCGTAGTGTGGTGACGCAAGGAGCCGGTCCACGACGCGGGCGAACGCCTCAGGCGATTCGTCGGCGAGGAACGCGTCGATCTCGTCCGGCGTGGGCGGCAGGCCGATCAAGTCGAACGTCGCCCGGCGGATCAGCGCCCGCTTGTCGGCCACGACAACTGGCCGCAGCCCCTTCTCTTCGAGTTTTGCGAGGATGAACCTGTCAACGGCCGACCGGGCCAAGTCTTGATTCTTAACGGTTGGCAATGGCGGCTCGCGGACGGGGCGGAACGACCAGAATTCGCGGTCCTTGGCCGTCACCTTGAGCGTCGAGCCTGTAGTCGCCGGACGGGCCCCGGCCGTCTCGGGCCACGGGAGCCCCATCTTGACCCACGACGTCAACGTCGCAACCTGGTCGGTCGAGAGCCTGCCCTTGGGCGGCATGCGCAGCGTGTCGGCGTAACCGATCGCCTCGACGAGCCGGCTCTTGGCGGGATCGCCCGCAACGACAACCGGCCCGGAAGACCCCCCGGCCAGTACGGCAGCCCGCGAGTCCAGGCGCAGGCCGCCTTTCTGCTTTTGCGAACCGTGGCACTCCTGGCACTTCTCGACAAGGAGCGGGCGGACCTGCTTTTCGAAGAACTCAAGCTGCGCCGGGTCTGACTTGGGGTCGGCCGCGCTGGCGCACAGCGTCGCCCACATGCCCACCGCGAGGACCGTAACTAGAGGCAGATGGAAGCGCATCAATTCCTCGACACAATGCGGCGGGCAGGTGGGACGCGGGCGGGCTACCGGGCAGGCGTGAACCGGCCGACGAAACCGCCGCCGGCCGGGAGATTGATCGTAACCGAATCGCCCCGGACCGCCACATTTTTTTTCATTCCGATTGCCGCGGAGTTCTCCGGTTTGTCCCGGGCTTCGAGCACCTGGTACTTCGAGGTGCCCAGGAACGTTAGCGGGATCTTTAGCTCGCGTTCCGTCGGCCCGTTCAGGACGCCGAGGAACCACGTTTGTCCCGAACGGCGGGCGAACGCGGCCAGCTCCCCGACCTCGCACACCGGCAGGGCGACCGTCTCGTCCCACACGCTCGGGATACTCTTGATGATCTCAACTGCCGGGTTTTCAAGCAGCGACTTCGGGTGTGCCCCGTAGGTCAGAAGCGGCTCGTTGAACACAACCGCGGTGGCCAGCTGGTGAGCCCAGGAGGTGTCGCCGCGACGGGCGCCGAAGTGGACCGGCGTGTAGTCGGCCGGACCCGCCAGGTAACGGGTGAAGGGCAGGGTGGTGTTGTGCCGGGCCCGGGCCTGGAGCCGGCTCGCCTCCATCCCGCGGACGCCCTCGCGGATCAGCTCGTTCGGCCACGTCCGCGATTCGCCGGTCGGCTTGTTGGCCCCGTGGAAGTTCACCATGATCCGGTACTTCGCGGCGTCGCGGAGGAGCGTCTGGTAGAGGTCCACAACCTCGCGGTGCTCGTGATCGAAGAAGTCGATCTTCGCCCCCACTACGCCGACGTCATGGAGTTTTTTGAAGAACGCCTCGCGCGCCTCGGGCGTGCGGAGCTGCTTGGAGTGCCGCCAGAACCAGAGGCCGACCCCCTGTGTCCTGGAATAATCGACCGCCTCTTTAATCTGTTCGTCGGTCCAACGCGACCAGAAGCCTTCGACCACCTGGTACTCGAAGCCCAATTCGCCGGCGAGTCGGCTGAACTCCTTGACGCCGTCGAGCGTGCTCTGGCCGCCGTCGAGATACTTCCACACCGCCCGGCCGGGCTTGACCCAGTCCGTGCGACTTCCGCGGGGAAAGAGCTTCGGGTCCGGGGCCGGGCAGAGGTTGTCTACCAGGTCCGAGTTGACGAGGGTGTTCAGGTCGGCGCCGACCATGATGACGCGCCACGGGGTGGCGATCGTCCCGGTCACCGCGGCGGGTTTCGACATCCGCTCGACGTCCTCGGCGTATCGAAGCCGGAACGGGTACGACGGGGGATGCTTGTCGCCCAGCACCAGGTCGAAGGCCCCCTTGCCGTCGGCCCGGAGGGCCATGCCGCTGTAGTTCGTTAGCGCCGACTCGGTGATCGCGGCGTACCCGAGGCGGTCCGGGAGCCGAATCGTCAGCGGCGGGGCGGCCCATTGCCCGGCCGGAACTTCCCCGACCGCCTTCTTCGTATGCACGGCCTCGTAGTGCCCCTCAAGGTCGTGGTACCAGACCGTGCTTCCGGGCGGGGGGGTGAATTTGGTCGCCTCCTCGGGGACTCGCGACTTGTCGGGCCCCGGGACGACGAACCGGAACCCGACGCCGTCGTTGAACGCGCGCACTTCGAGGGTGCAAGCGGCCTCACCCTCGCCGCGACGCAGCGGGATCCGCACGTCGTTGCTACGATTCACGGCCTCGGCGTGGGTGCCGTTCCGCTGGTATTTCTCGTTGACCTCGAACGCCTCGGGCTTTCCAGGCGTGGACCCGACGGTCACGTTGGTGCCGTCCACGATCATGCCGAGCCGGGACGACTCGATGACGGGGCGGTCCTTGAAGCGGACCTCGTATTGGAGGCCCGCCTCACCTGAGGCGATAAGCCGAAACCGAACGTTGCCGTCCGGGCCGGCGACGGTGACATCGTCCGCGGCCCGGATTACGGGAGCGATGGTGAGGAGAAAGCCGGCGCAGAGGAGGCGCATGGCGTGGTCCAGGCGGTGTCTGGGTACGCGGTCTCCGGGAGTTTACTCCAAGGCCGGCGAGCCAGGAGTGTGAGCGACCGGAGGAAGGGCACTCCGGTCGCACACGCTCCCGGCTCGCCGAGACCTTCCCACTAATTCAGGTCAAAGACCTCCCCGCCGTTGTGACTGCCCATCGCGAACCGGGCAGCCTGGGACGTGCTGTCGCTGAGGAAGCGGACGCTGCCGTCCAGGAACGCGACGTTCACCCCGCCCGGGTGACGGCTACTTAACGCGATCAGGTGCTGGGTGTTGGACGCCGGATTCGGGATGACTGGGTTGAACGATGGATAGGTCGATCCGCTGAACAGGTTGTGCCCGTTCTGGCCGTGGGGCGAGGCGAAGGCGAAGACTCCCCACCCGCCATGCCCGGGGCTCCCCTCGCTTCCCGGCCCGTTGTTATACCGGTACCGCTCGCTGATCCCGGCGGTGTTACTCAGCCCGTCGGTGACCGCGGCGAAGGGTAAGGGCTCGTTCTGGGCGAACGGCCCGTTCAGTCGCTGGACTCGGACGGTGACGCCGTTGATGGTCCGGTTCTGGCTGCCTGAGTTGAGTGAGTTGAAGCCAAACGGCGGGTTCGGGCCACCGGCCTTGCCGTCGTCGTTGTAGTTGTTGACGTCGATGTTGTTGGAGATGATCACCACGTAGCTGGCCGCCGCTCGCCTTGGGATGAGGATCCCCCGGGAGTTGTCGTCGTACTCCGGCCGGTCGCTGGTGGACGGGCAGCGCATGATCTTCGCCTTGGTCTGCAACAGGTCCAGAAAGGGGCCGGACTGCCAGGTCGGCGGAGTCGGGGGCGGGGCGAACGGGATCAGGTTGTACACGTTGTTCAGCTCGACGTACGGGGCGATCAGGAACGACCAGTGGTAGCCCGCGCAGTAGTTGGGCCACGGCTGGTTGATGAGCGGCTCGGTGTTGGGGTCCTGAATGGCCCGCTTGATCACGCTTGGCGGCAGGGCCCCGTTAGCCGACTCGTAATTGTGCATCCCCAGCATGAGCTGCTTCAGGTTGTTCTGACAGCTCATCCGGTTGGCCGCCTCACGGACCTTCTGGACGGCCGGGAGTAACAGCCCGATCAGGATCGAGATGATCGCGATCACGACCAACAGCTCGATCAGCGTGAACCCACGCGATAGACTCCGATCGATTCTCATGTCCGCACCTGCGCGAAAATGGTGAGAGAAAGATGACGCGGGCCGTCGGTCGGGCCCTCGGGGGAGCGACTACTTCGGGTCCATCTCGATGGTGAACTCGTTGGGCCCGGGCTTGACCTCCAGGATCAGGCCCTTGCTGCGCTGGCACTTGGCCGGGTTGGTTTCGTCAAGCGACACCTGGACGCTGTGCGTCCCGACGATGGCCCCGTCGTATTCCTTGAAGGTGCTCAGCTCGAAGTACCCGTTCCCGTCGGTCTGTGCGGTGCCGGGCTTGCCGGTCTCCAGCTGATCGGGCGCCCCCATTGGAGAAAAGGTCACATACGCCTCCTTGACCGGCTGGCCGTTGAACATCACCCGGCCCTTTACGGGGGCCATCTTTGGCCCGCCGCACCCGGGCAGGAGGACGGCCGCGACGCCGACGACAATGAGACCGAACCGAAACCGCATGGGACGCTCCTGGTGGTCGTCGGCGCGCCTCAAATCCGGGACCGTGCCGACCGACGGACGACCGAAATCACTTCATTCCGTTTCACCTCAGATCACCCGGGCGGCCGGCCCTGGGTGTACAGCCTGCCCACCTCGTCGCCACTCAAGGGGCGGTTGAACAGCATGAACTCGTCAATGCAGCCGTTGAAGTTGCGCACGGGCGTCCGGTTCCGGTATTTGGCCACGTTCCAGTTGCCGAGCTCGGCGTCGCCAATGCGCAGCGGGGTGTCGAAGAGGATCGGGTGCTCCGCGACCGATTTGCCGTCCACGTAGTGGGTGACGGCCGCGGCCCCGGGGTCGTAGACGACGGCCAGGTGCACCCACCGGCCGAACCGTTCCGGGGTCAATACCCCGAACGCCCGGTAGTGGGCGCCGCGCTGGTATGGCCCCCCCTCGAGCTCGGGCGGCGCCCTGACCGCGAGGATGATGGTCCCGTCGATCCCGATCTGCCAGTGGAGCCCGCCCGGGTCCCAACCGTCGGCCATCAAGAGGGAGTTGTTCTGGTTGGGCAGGGCGTCCGGTCGCACCCAGGCGGCCAGCGTGATGGCGTTGAATTCGCCCGGGATGTGCAGCCGGACGCGATCGCTGACACGCTTGAGCTCGAGCCCGCGCTTACCCGGCCACCGGCCGTTCCCCCACGCACAGCCAACCACCGCCCCGTCAAGCGGCTTGGCCTTGCCGCCCCCCTCGTCCCGCAGCGTCCGCGACCACGGCTGATCCGTCTGGAACGGGTAGTAGACGAGCAGGCTCGCGTCCTCGCGCAGCGCCCGTCGGTCGACTTCCCATTGCGCCTGCCATCGGGTCAACTCCTCGGCGGCCCGATCGGCCAGCTCGCGGCCGGTCAGGAAGGCCGCCGGGTCGGTGCGTATCGGCGTCGGGGCGGCCGCGCCGCTCGCGGTGATGCCTTGCCCGGTGGTCACTTCCTGACGCGGCGGGCTCTTCGCGGCCGCCCCGGGGCCGTACACGTCCACCTTGCCCTGGAACACGTGCAGGTCCGTCTTCTCGCCGCCGACGTCGAGGCCGAACTCGGTCCCCCGGTCCACCAGGTCCATGGTCGGGGAGCCGATGGTGAATCCCTGGGCGTGCGGCGGGACGGTCGCCCGCAGCTTGCCGCGGGAGCAGTAGGCCTGGGTCCGCGAGATCAGCCGGAACTCCGCCGGCCCTTGCAGGACGACCGTTGCCCCGCTGTAGAACTGGACCTGGGCGTAGCCAGATTTGAGGTTCAGCGTGCCGGGCGGGAGCGGGGCGCCGGGATGGGTCGGCATCCCGGTCCCTTCCCATTCCGCGTGATGCGTTTGCAGGAGGACGGCCACCGAGTCGTCTGTTCGCTCCGACGCGGGGTCCGACGGTCGCGGCGAGATCACGATCGGCTTGGGCCAAAGCCCGAGCACGAGAAGGAAGCCGGCCGCCAGCGCCAGTCCGAGAACCACGAGCGGCCGGAGCCACCCGCGGCCGTCGCGAGCGGCCGCACTTTCTCCCGGAACCGGGCCGACGATCCGTTGCCGCACCGACTGCTCGGCCCGCCCGGGCAGCGCGGCGAAGTGCCGGCTCAGGTCGGCGTGCAGGCTCATGTACTGGACGTAAAACGCTTCCGCGCGCGGGTCCGCGAGAACCAGCTCTTCCAACCGATGGAGCTGGTCCGGAGTGATCGACTCCTCGCACAGGGCGTCGATCAGGCCGCGGAGCTCGTCTGACTCGAATGACGGATTCACGACCGTCCCTCCCGGGCCAGGGCCCGCTGCACGCATTCGAAAAGCGCCCGCCGGACTCGGGCAAGTGCCTTGTACACCGCGTCCACCGAGCGCCCGATCTGGTCAGAGGTGGACTTTGTCGTGGCCCCCGGGGTGAACCGCCGGGCGAGCAGATCGCGGTCGCGCGCGGGCAGCTTTTCGATGCAACCGGCCAGCGCGTCCCGCCGGGCGTCCAGTTGCAGGACGCCGGCCTGCTCGATCGCGGTCTCCGCGACTCGCTCCAACATCTCCTGGCTGAATCGCACCCGCGCCCGGTGGCCCTTCTTGAAGAAATCAAGCACTTTGAAGTACGCGATCCGACATCCCCAGGCCGCGAAGTCGTCGGGCGGGCTCTCGGGGTGGAACTTGTCCCACATGACGAGGCTGGCGTCCTGAAGCACGTCGTCCGCGTCGGCCCGGTTTGGCAGGAGCGTCAGCACGTAGGCGTAGAGGCGGCGCTCGTTTTGCAAGAACAAGCGCAAGAAGACTTTGCTCTTGTCCGGGCGGTCGTCCGAGGCGTCCGCGGGGGACCCGGAGTTCTCGTGCCCGATGTCGGCGTCAACTGCCATGGAACCTTCACCTCCGACTGGGGGAGCAGGGAGGTCAGGCCCGGAGTTGGTCGCTCCTGATGCCTGAGATGAAGTTGCCCGTACGAGCGAAGATTGGAAGAAAAATCAGGAATCAGACCAAACCGGAACGCAGATCCACAGCGGCTAACTTATTGCGACGCGGTTTATGCATGGCCCTGGACACTTGAACAAGAGTCAGTTCTTGTTGGTGAGGACTCGTGCGGGCCGGCATCGTCGCGGCGGCCAAGGGCATCGATTTTGCCCCATTATGCTCGCCGATCATAGCTGTGGCCGACGCCGATCCAGCCAGGCTCAGATCGACTGAACGAGGACGTCATCGAAGTACGCGGCTGACCACCACGCCCTGAGTCCGACGCGGCCCGCGGTGTATTGCGTGTCTGTTGCCGATCCGAGCGTCGAGTAGGTCGAGCCGTCGATCGAAGACTCGGCCCGCAGGTTGCTGCCGTCAAGCGTCAGGCGGAGCCGGATCCAATCGCCTGGGGTGTACTGCAGGCTGCCGCTCGCGAGCCGGGTCCAGACAGTGCCGTCCCTCCGGATGAGGAACCAGCCCGCGTTGCCGGAAGCGTCGCGCTTGATTTCGAGCTGATAGAAGTGCGTAGGGTCAACGACGCGGCCCAGAATGCTCACGCCGCCGCCGAGACTTGAGAGGTTCACCCAGGCGGCCACCGAGTAGTTCGTCCACAAGGCGCTCCCGGCGAGGCTCAACTCCTCCAAGCTCGCCCCGGTCGTGGCGTAGACGGTGTCTCGAACCGATTGGGCGCTCGTCGCCCACGTGCCGGACACGACCGTCCAGCGACTGGTTCCGACGTCGAACCCGTCGGCGAACAGGGCCGCGCCTCCGGGCGCCGGGAAGAGCTGCGCCTGAGGAATGACCTCGAAGCCCGTTTGCCCGGGCCGCTTCCAATAAAGCCGCATGACCGCTCCGCCCCGGTTGTCGTAGAACTCGAGCCGGATGTCGTACTTGGTCCCGGCCGTCAATGTAACGTTACCGCTTGTGTTGAGGGTGCTTGCGTGGTCAGTCCAGTTGTTGATCACGAGGCGGCCATTGACCCAAAGGCGCACGCCGTCGTCGGAATCCGTGCGGAACTGGTAGGAGCCGGACTCGACGGCTTGCACCTGCCCGATCCACCGGACGGAGAAGGTGTCGCCGTCGATGCCGGTGGCGGGAGAGCCGGGCCAATAGAAGTTCACGGTCGGGTCGGTGCGCGTCACGGTGGGGCCGGTCAGGTCGATCCGGTCGAAATACGTGGCCGCGAGGCCGTTTCCGCCGGGCGTGGTCGCCGAGGCCGTGTTTGAGTAGCCCGACGATCCGCCCGGGGCGGTGGCGCGCACGCGGTAGTAGTAGGTGCTTCCCGCGGTCAATCCGGTGTCCGTGTACGCGACGACATTGGCCCCGACGTTGATTGTGGTCAACCCTGCCGTGAAACTCGCGTTGGCGGCGCGGTCGATCGAGAAACCGGTCTCGTTGGTGGAGTTGTCCACCCAGGCGAGGTTCACCGAGCTGCCGGACGCCGCCGTCGCGGTCAGATTGTCCGGGGCCGGCGTCAAGACGACGACCGAAACCCTCGAGAGCCCGAACGACCCGGCCCGGGCCCGGAGGACGATCCCATGTAACCCGGGCTGAAGGGTGCCGCCGGCGAGTGTGACCGTGTCGCCATTGGGCGGCACGTCGATTGTCCCCACCGACTGGCCGTCAATGAACACCTCGACCCGTCCGCCCGCGCTCGCTGTAGCAGTGGCCCGCACCCCGTAAGAGCCGGGCGTGTCGAGGCGGAAGGTCGCCCCCTTCCAGTTCGCGTCCAGGGCATCGGCGCGCATGTCGCCGATGTTGCCTTGCCAGTAGGGCACCTTGAAATCGGCCGCGACCAGGTCGAGCGGGGCGAGTTTGCCGTACGTCACGGCTGCGGCCTGGGCCGCATTCAAGTCGTTCACCGCGCGCATCTTCGGGGTGTCCGACTCAAAGACGTCATGTGCCATGCCCCACTTGTGGTCGCCGGTGGAGGCGAAGTACATGAACAGGTCCCCGCCATTAGCGCTCCACGCGTTGTGGTTCTCGACGACCTCGGTCTCCATGCGCGGGTCCGCCCACGCCGCGTCGAGCGGGGCGTCCGGGATCGTGGGGTGATTGATCAGGTTGTCAAGCGACGGGCCCCCCTCGTAGGCGATTCGCTTGAGTCCGAACGCGGCGACCCAGTCCTCGTCCGCCTGCAGATCTTCGGCGAAGTGGAACGGCATGGTCGCGAGGACCTGGTCGGCGGTAATGCCGGTGCCGATCGACCAGTCGGGCTCCTCATACGCCGACCCGCCGGCCCCATACACGTAGTAACTGGGCGGACGGGGGATAGCCTGGTAGGCCGGGTTGTCGAAGTAATCTTCCATGAAGTCCAAAGCGCCGGCGAGCCAGGCGGTGTTCCCGAGCTGGGTCATCATGACGGGGCGCACGCGGGTCATCATGGCCGCGTCGCCGAACACCTGGCGGAAGATGTTGCTGACCTGCACCGAGCGCAGGGCGATCCGTCGATTCGCCAGCCCCCACTCCGACCCGCTCAGCGTCGGGTACGCGTGGTCGTAGTTGAGCGGCGAATTCGGGTTGGCCTGGACCTCGGCCACCGCGGCATCCCGGTTGGCGTTGCCCGGGAACGGCCCCCACGTGTTCCACAGCTCGTTGCTGTACTCGACGTAGATCTTCCGCCCCGGCTCCAGATTGTTCTTGAGCAGCGTGGCGAGCTGGGTTACGTAGTCGTCGTCCGCGGGGAAGGGGATATTGACCCAGGCGTCGGTGTCCGTCTCGTTCCAGAACTGAATCGCGTACTCCCACGCCATGCCCTTGGCCACCGCGGTGGAGGCCTGCGAGGCGTAGTCGGTCGTCCGCCGGTTGGCCCAGACGCCATTGAGCGCCGTCCCGCCATTGGACCCGGTGTTGTCCATCATGCGGACGACAGAGAAATGGCTGACCAGGTCCTTCAGCGGCTGCGTGAATGTGATCGACGGATCGTAGCTGATTGTGGACCCCGGCGCGATCGGGCGCATGAGCCGGACATTGGTCACGCCGGTGTTGGTGGGGCCGCCCGGTTCGCGGCGCGTGTTCGCGAAGTTGAGCAACAGGCCCGACCCGTCATGGGGCCAATAAGTCAGGTCGGCGGTCGTGGTATTGGTGGCCGCGTTGTACGTTTTGTTGGCGATCGTCGCGGCGCCCCAGTAGCTCGACAGGTCCGCCTGCCCGGTAAATGACAGCTTGTACGTGCCATGCATGTTGGCGATTCCGTGCCAGAGGACGATGCTGAAGTCGGTCATCGCCCAGCCGTGGGAGTCGAGCGGCGGCGTGCCCTCGTGCGACCCGAAGTTGCTCGGCCGGCGGGCGGACTTGATCGCGTCGGCGAACATCCGGTCGTAGGACCAGTCCTCGACGCCGCTCAGGTTGATGCCCATCAAGTTGGCCGCGGGCGCCTCCCGCGATTCCAGGGCCTCGCAGTGCAGGCGAATACGCTCCGGGGCAGATTGTGACAAGGCGTTTCGCTTGCGCATGGGCGCCTCCGGGTGAGTCGCGGCGTGACGGGAGGGGCGACTGGCGGTGCGGACGGATCCCGCCGCGAGAATGGGCGGCGGTCGCGACCGGGGAGACCGCAGGGTGGGTCCGGTCGAACTTGTCCGATCCGGCGCGCGGGCCGACATCGGTGGGCCGGACCGTAATGATCCGCGCCCGCAGCATTCAAGGATTACGTCACAAAACCCGCTCTTCAAAGCGGTTCCGGCGAATGCTGGGTCGTTTGGCCGGGGCTGGGGTGCGGTCGTAACGGTTGTGCGGAAGTGGGGGAGTGAATGAGCGTCCTGATGGGAATTGAAACCGAGGAAGAGTTGGAGAACGTTCTGAGCGAGCCCACGCCGGAGGTCGTCAACTCCCTCGCGCGGTTGCCGGGCGACATCCTACTTCTCGGAGTAGGCGGGAAGATGGGCTTCTCGCTGGCGCGGATGGCCCGCCGCGCCTCCGACGCTGCCGGGACGTGCCGGCGCGTGATCGGCGTCTCTCGATTTTCGTCAGGTGGTGACGACGCCTTCGCGCATCACGGGATCGAGACGATCCGCTGCAATCTACACGACCGGAATGCCATCGACCAGCTGCCGGAAGCCCCGAACGTGCTCTTCCTCGCCGGGACGAAATTCGGAACAACCATTGACAAGCCGACGACCTGGGCAACGAACAGTTACCTTCCGGGCATCGTTGCTCACAGATTCCGCTCGAGCCGGATTGTCGCCTTTTCCACCGGCAACGTCTACGGACTCACACCGGTCGCGGGCGGAGGCTCGACGGAAGATTCGGAACCGCGTCCGGTCGGGGAATACGCGATGAGCTGCCTCGGCCGCGAGCGCGTATTCGAGTACTTCAGTCGCTCGGCGGGTACCCGGGTCGTGATGCTCCGACTCAACTACGCCTGTGACCTGCGCTACGGCGTCCTGGTGGACCTCGCGACCCGCGTCTGGCGCGCTGAGCCGATCGACCTGGCCATGGGCCAATTCAATACGATCTGGCAAGCCGACGCGAACGCGATGGCCCTCCGGGCCCTCGATCATGCTTCGACACCCCCATGGGTCGTGAACGTCACCGGTCCGGAAGTGCTCTCGGTCCGAGCGGTGTGCGAGGACTACGGCCAATTGATGGGCCGGGCAGTCCGATTCGTCGGCCGCGAATCCGACACGGCGCTGCTGGCGGACGCGCGGCGCGGGATTGGCGTGTTGGGATCGCCGCGGGTCACAGCGGAGGAGTTGATCGAGGGTGTGGCCCGGTGGGTCGCTCGGGGTGGTAGAACGCTGGGGAAGCCGACGAAGTTCGAGTCACGCGACGGGCGATTCTAGTGTTCCGCTACAACTCGACCGTGCAGGGCGGACAGACGCGCTGGGAAAACTGCGGGCCTGGTTGTCAAGGTCGGATCCCCCGGAAAGTGTCCAGAATTCCTCAGGCCGCCACTCGGTGTGCATGTGTGGCGGCCTGAGGCGGCCTGGGGGATGTAGCCCCCATGTAAGCACTTAAGTGTCATTCGTCAGGCGGAAGAACGTCGCAATTGGCGGCCTGAGAATCGACCCCCGGACGAGGGGCGCACTTTCGCGCCCGGCCGGAGGGCGGTAGCCGCCCCTCAAGTCGCCCGGCGCCACACGCGTGGCCCGCCATCAAGTAAGCGGTGGCGGTACACGAGACGCCCGGGGACACCGGCTGCCCGGTACCCCGCGACTCGCCCAGCCCCGAGTTTGGTTGGCTTCGAGACCAAAAGGCGATAACGTTGACTGAACAAGTAACGTTCTCCCGCACCGCGCCGGGCCAAAGTTGTGACCCGTTCCGACCGCAAGCCGATCGCGATCTACCACGAACACCCGCACTGGTTCCGTCCAGTCTTCGCCGAGCTCGAGCGGCGCGGGATCCCCTATGTCCGCCTCGACCCGCGCGCCCATAGCTACGACCCCGCCGAGAAGTCGTCGCCCTACTCGCTCGTGTTCAACCGGATGAGCCCGTCGGCTTACCTCCGTGGAGGAGTCCAGGCCACGTTCTACACCCTGGGATTCCTCTCCCATCTTGAGCGGCTGCGCGTACCGGTCGTCAACGGCCTTTGCGCGTTCACGATCGAAACATCCAAAGCTCGGCAGCTAACGTTGCTGCAATCGCTCAACCTACCCTACCCGCAGGCGCGGGTCATCAATCACGCATCCCGCGCGGCATCGGCCGCCGACGGCTTGCGCTTCCCCGTCGTGGTCAAAGCCAACGTCGGCGGCAGCGGGGCCGGCATCGTCCGCTTTGATTCACAAAACGACCTCGCCCGGGCGGCCGCCGAGGGCCGGCTCGACTTCGGCGTCGATCACACGGCCCTCGTTCAAGAGTTCATCCCCGGTCGCGGCGGACACATCACCCGCGTCGAAGTGCTCGGCGGTCGCTATCTGTACGCCATCAAGGTCTTCACGCCCGGCGATACGTTCAACCTCTGCCCGGGCGACATTTGTCGGCGGACCGACGGGGTCGCGTTGACGCGGACCGCGTGCCCCGTGGACGCGCCGAAGACCGGGGTCACCGTCGAGGGCTACACGCCGCCGGCCGAGGTGATCCGGGCTTGCGAGCGGATCATGTGCGAGGCCCAGATCGACGTCGGCGGCATCGAATACTTGATTGATGACCGCGACGGCCGGCTGCTCTACTACGACATCAACGCCCTGTCGAATTTCGTCGCCGACGCGGTGAACGTCGTCGGGTTTGACCCGTTTGTACGGCTCGTGGACTACCTGGAGCAGAGGTCACTCGCCGGGTGGACGTCGCGGCCGAAGCAATGTGACCCCTCCGTCCCGGACGCGGACGTCCGGCACACAACCCCCTGACCCGAGTGCGAGTCCGGCCATGCGCTACGGCTACTGGCTCCCCGTCTTTGGCGGCTGGCTGCGGAACGTCGAGGACGAGGGGATGGCCGCGACCTGGGAATACAACAAGCGTCTCGCCCGGCGGAGCGAGCAGATCGGCTACGGCCTGACGCTCGTCGCCGAGCTGAACCTGAACGACATCAAGGGAGAGGACGCACCCTCCCTCGACGCGTGGTCGACCGCGGCGGCACTCACCGCGGTCACCGAGCGGCTGGAGCTGATGGTCGCGGTCCGGCCTACGTTTCACAACCCCGCCCTCCTCGCGAAGCAGGCTGCAAACATCGACCACGTCGGCGGCGGCGGTCGGCTGTCGCTCAACGTCGTTTCATCGTGGTGGAAGGATGAGGCGCTCAAGTACGGGGTGACCTTTGAGCAACACGACGACCGATACGCCCGGACGTCTGAGTGGCTCGACGTTGTGGACCAGCTCTGGACCGGCGACCATACCAGCTACGAGGGCCGATATTACCGCGTGCAGGATTCAATCCTGCAGCCAAAGCCGCTCACGCGCCCGCGGCCGACGATCTACGCAGGAGGCGAGTCGGAGGCGGCGAAGAACCTCATCGCGAAAAAGTGCGACGCCTACGTGATGCATGGCGATCCGCCGGACCGGATCGCGGCCAAGGTCAGCGACATGAAGGCCCGCCGCGAGTCGTTCGGCCTTGGCCCAATGATCTACGGCGTCGCGGCGTACGCGATCGTCCGGCCGACCGAGGCGGAGGCCAAGGCGGAGGTCGCCCGGATCACGGACGTGAAGGCATCAGCGGCCGGGTACAAGAACTATCAGCAGTGGCTCGCGGGGACGCAACTGGAGCAACGGGTTTCACTGGAGGACTACTCGGTGTCGAATCGCGGACTGCGAGCCGGCCTGGTGGGGACGCCGGCCCAGGTGATCGACCGCGTGGCCGCGTTCGAGCAGGCGGGCGTCGATCTGCTATTGCTGCAGTGCAGTCCGCAACTGGAGGAGATGGAGCGGTTCGCGGACCTGGTAATCAAGCCGTGTTGCGGGGGAGGTAGCGCGACAAGGCACCCCCCGCCGAGGCCAGTAGATAATTGATCGCGATCGGGCGCCGAAGGGGACGCCGTCCCCGATGATCATTCTCGGAGTCGGGTCACCGTGGACACGAGCCTCACGTCCCGTCTTGTCCCTCATACTTAGCCCCTATTCACCTCCCAGACCTTCGTGCGTGGGCGGGGATGCGTCCCCAAGCGGCGGTCGAACGGAGCTGTCGCCAAAACCCGCCCCAAGTCGGCCTCCGCGTGGAAGTTGGCCGGGGACGCTATTTTCCTCGTTTGCGGTATACTCGAAGTCCAGCTCGCCCCCTGGCATTTCGCAGAAGCCATCATGGACCCCGCCATCAAACCCTGGCTCGACCTCTGGGACTACCTCGACGGCAATTACTGGAGTGTCTGGAAGTGGGCGGCGAAGGAGCTGCGCCCGGAGGAGGTCGGCTGGCAGCCGATCCCGCAGGTGGCGTCGGTGGGGTGGAACCTGCAGCACCTGGCCGAGATGCTCGACCATTACTTGACTCACGTGTTCGATCGCGGGCCACAGGTCCAGCCGGGACCGCTGGTGACGATGCGGAGGGCCAGCCAGGACGATGGCCGCTTCCGCGACCTGCAAGCCATTGCCGCTTACCACCGAAAGGTCCGCCCCGCATACCGGGCGTTTCTGGCCGCTCAAACGCCCGCGGACTTCGAACGCCCCCTCGACGCCGCCGGCCGATCGTCGCACACGTACGCTTGGGCGATCGGCCACATCGCCGAGCACGAGAGCTACCACCTGGGCAAGGTCACGCTTTTGCGAAGCCTGTTGGCCGGGCGGGCCAGGCGGCCTTGACCGGGCGGCGTCAGGCGCGTCACCCGGGTCCTGGCGCGCCGAGAGTGTCGGGCCGACAGGGGCTTAGCTGACGGCAAGATCCCCGCCGGCCACTTGTCGACCCGTGTTGTTGACTAGTCACTGCGCACGAAGGGCCGCGAAAACTCGGCCCATCCGGGACCGACCACCGTCACTCCGGTCACGAGCGCTCGCTGTGGAGCGCTCTGTCGGTCTGCAGTAGGATGAAGTGACATCGCTCGAGGCGCGCAGACCGGGCGCCCGGGCGGTGCCGGGCCGGCGGGGGCTTCGCTTGGCGGCAAGATCCCCGCCGGCCGCTTTTGTCCGTCTCGATCGTCGATTGAGCTAACAAGTCGGGTCAAGCCCGATAGTCGGGCGCCCTAGGGTTTCTTCTTTGGTGGTGCTTCCTTGGCCGCCTGGCCCGGCGAGTCCGCGATGTCGAGTACCTCGGCCGCCTCGGCGCGGAGCCGGTCGAAGGTCTCCTTGACCGCCGGTGGTTCCACGGTCCGCCACTTGTCCTTCGACCCCTTGGCCGTCAGTGTGTTTTCGGCCCGCTTATTGTCCTCGGACAAGCGAACGGCTGCGTCGTACCATTTGCGGGCGTCCTCTTTCTTCTCCAGCTTGAGGTGCGCCAACGCGAGGATCAACCAGCTCGCCCCGCCGCCGCCGCTCGACACCCGGTTTCCATCTAGCAGGGCGGCTACGGCGCTCGCTGGGTCGCCGGCTCGGTACCGGGCCGCTCCGACCGCGTTCCAGTCCCGCCCCTCCTTGGGCCCCATACGGACGACGACTTCGGCACTCTGCAACGCCCGCGTCGGATCCCGCAGTTCGGCATCTGAACAGGTGGCGTGGAGCCATGCGAGTTCGCGGTGGCACCAGGCGTCGAAGTGGAGCGTCGATGCCAACCGAGTTCCCTCTTGAAAGGCGGCGGCGGCTTGGCCCCAGCGACTCCGGCGGGCATATTGACAGCCCAACGCGTAACGCGCGAAGCCGTCTGTCGGATTCAGGGCGGCGTGGCGCTCGTATACGGCCAGGGCCTCATCCAAGTACCCCTTGACTTCGAGGGCTTCGACGAGGCTTGTGGACCATTTGGCCTTCGGGTCGATGGCGAAGCCTATGCGATACTCGACGATCGCCTGGTCTAAGCGCCGCCGGATGCCGCTGCGCTTGTCTCTCCCCTTATCCCGGGCGCAGTTGATGAGGATGCGGCGCATCGCCTCGGCGGCCGCGGCGAAGAAGTGTCCGCGGCTTTCCCAGGTCCGGGGCGGATTCGCGCCGACGAGTCGGAGGTACGCCTCGTGAACCGAGGCGGTGGCCTGGAGCGTGTGAGCGGGGATTCGGCCGCCATTCGAGCGGCGGCCAAGCGGCGCAATTAGCCGTACACGAGCGGCAGGAGGTCGGCCGCGGCCCGAGTGTCCCCGGCCGCGGCGGCGTCCAATAGGCGAGTCACATCGGACATCCCCGGCGAGGATACTCCCGCGAGAGACGCACTGCAAGCATCGCCCCGCGGGGGGAAGATGCTCACCTCGCGCCTGGTAATTGGCCCACAACGCGCCGAGATCGCGAGAGTTTGACGGGGATTTGTTTTGAAGCGCGTTGACGCGCGGCCCGGACCCGGCTCGGGACTAATCCAACTCCTTGATTTCGACGTTCCGAAACTCGATCCGCCCATTCCGCGCCTGCAGGGCAATGTGCCCTTTCTCTCGCAACAGGCTCATGTTTTCGTGCTTGGCCATTCCCGTTCGTTCAGCTATGCCCTCACGGTCGACAAGATTAGAGTCGAACGCGAGTACATTATTGATGCTGATTTTCACTCCACGATCTTTGGCGATGATGTGGACCTTGGTCCACTCCCCCACATCCCTGGTCACTTTGTCATCCCGTAGTGGTGGGATGTCCCTGAGCCAGTGACGACGATCTGTCCGCGGCGAGTGCCCGGAGGGGCACTCGTCAACGAATTGAATCTGCAGCCCTTCGTTGTCCGTGTCCGGATCGGCCGAACTTCGGATGGCGATGGCCGCGTCCGCGTCGCGCTCCAACTTGATTTCCAGACGTAACTCAAAGTCGCGGTACTCCCTCTTCGTCATCAACCACCCGCGCTCGTGGGCGACGATTGTGCCGTCGTCGGTAAATGCCCAAGTAGTGGTCGTTCCCTGATGGAGCTTCCACGTTGGTAACTCGAAGAGCGGGACGAATCTGTCCTTCGGTCCCTTCTCGTCCGCGCTCACCGTGCCGCGCTGCCGGAGCGAGCAGGCGAGTCCACAAAACATGATGGAGGCAGCTAGCCACGCGGCCGTCTTCATGGCAAAAATCACCTCGCGGCACTTGTTGGCGAACAACTCGGATCGCTACCGGCGTCCAAGTTGTCCCCGTCCGCGTCACAATGCGACGCGAGCGGTTAAAAGTGGCCAAGGATTCCGTGGAAATGCCTTGGCGAATCGGCGGATCATGAAGTGTCGGACGCCGCGGCTAAGTCCGGAGCTTGTTACCGGCACCGGGTGGACGGCATGGGTCTCGCGGCCTGGGGAATGCCGGGAAGGTTATTGACCCGCGCGGACTGGATCTAGACCTGCCGACGGCGTTTCGCCTTCACCGCGGAGCTAGGGCTTCTTCGACGGCCCTGCTTCGGTCGCCGGGCGGGGCGAGTCGTCGACGCCGAGCAGGGTAGCCGCTTCGGCCTGAAAGCGTTGCAGCTCTTCCTTCTTTACTGGATTGTCTACTAACCACTTCGGATTGTCCGTCATCCACCGGGCGGCGCGGTCGTACCAGTGGCGGGCCTTCAACGGGTCGTTGAGGTGCCAGTGGGCCATGGCCTGGAAGAACCACTCGTAGGGGCCGCCCCCGCCGGAGAGGTGGTTCGCCTTTTCCAGGGCGGTGATGGCGCCCGACAGGTCGCCGGCGCGCAACCGGGCTACGCCCAGCGCGTGCCAACCATCGAAGCTGTTGGGCCATTTCGCCGTCAACCAACTGGCCAGTTCGATCGCTCGGTCGAAGTCGCGGTGTTCGACATCAGGGCGGTTGGTCAGGAGCCAGGCTAGCTCGTACCTGCCATCCCCGCGGTCCGGCCCAAGGCGGAGTTCCTCTTCAAGGGCCGCGACGGCCTTGTCCCACTCGCGGGTGCCGCGATAGACGTTCGCCAGACCAACGCGCCAAGTGGCCTGGCCCGGGTCGAGACTGATTGCTCGACGGTACGCGGCTTCCGCATCCCTCCAGGCCCCTTGAGCGACCAAGAGGACGCCCAGGCGCTGGTGGGTCTGGGCTTGGACGCGCGGGTAGGCCGACGCGTGTTGCAGTGCGCTCTGGTAGGCGGCGGCAGCTTGATCGGGACGTCCGGCAATCCTCAGCAAATCACCCAGTCGTATGTGCAGGTTGGGGTGTTGCGGTAGCGCCGACAGCGCCGCGCGGACGAAGCCGATCGCCTCTTCGCACCGCGAGGGCCGGCTGACGTAAGAGAGATGGTCGGCCAGGTCGAGGTTCAGCGTGACATCGGTCGGGTACCGCCGCTGCGCCCCGTAAAGTGCTTCCAGCGCCTTGTCCTGGGCGCCCGCGTTTTTGAGGGCTCGAACCAGCAACAGCAGGGTGGACGGCCCCTGAACGCCGGCCTCGGGCCGGTTTGCCAGCTTCTCCAGCGCGCTTCGGTCGCCAAGGGCGGCCGAGTCGCGGAGTTGGGTACGCCAATCGTCGGGGTCCGCTAGGGTGACAACGACGGTCAATCGGGCTTCCCCACGGGGGTGTTCCTTCGACTTGAACGCCGACATCTCCTCCGGTGATGAAACGAGGGCGTGTACATACCGATGCCTGACCCAACTCCAGGCGTCCAAAGCATTGATCAGATCCTCCCGGATGGCGGCATCGCGGATGCGTCGCGCGGCCTCGGCGGGATCGAGGGTCTCCACGTCAATCCCGTAGTCTCGGAAGGCGGCGGCATAGTCCCGGTCAATGACCTTCGCATACCCTCGAGGCCAGTCGGAGGTTGTGGGTCGCAGCCGGATTTCTTCCAGGGCGGTTACCAGTTCCAGGTCGGCGGCAATGGCTCGCAGGCGTTGACGCTCGGGCTCGCGCCGTCCGTCGGCGACCAGCCATTCAATCCGCTTGACCGCCTCACGGGCCTCGACCCACTTGCGCGCGTCCCGCAGGCGGGCCGCGTCCTGCAACATGCGATCTACCTCGCGATCCTCCTCGGCCTTCCGCGCTGCCCGGTCGCGCACCGCCCAGCCGATGCCGCCAACGGCGAGCAGCATCGCCAGGGCCATGACGGTCACCGCCGACAGCGCCCGCTTGTTTCGTCGGGCGAACTTGCGCAGACGGTAGCCGGCTGACGGCGGGCAAGCCTGGACGGGCTCGTCGGCCAGGTACCGCTCCACGTCCTTGGCCAGAGCGTCGGCCGTCTCGTACCGGCGGGACCGGTCCTTTTCCAGGCACTTCATGACCACCCAGTCCAGCTCCCCGCGCAGCGCCCGGCGGAGGCGCCGCGGGTCCTGCCGCCGGTTCGCGGACAGCGTGGTGGCCGCCAGGTCGAGCGTGCTCACCCGGCTGCTCGGGCGGGCCGGCTCCTCTTCCCGGATGATTCGTCGCAGCTCGTCGTACCCGACCGTCCGCAAGCGGTCCCCGTCGAACGGGGTCGTACCGGTTAAGAGCTCGTAGAGGAGCACGCCCAGGGAGTAGATGTCGCTGCGGGTGTCCACGTCCAGCCCGGTCGGCTCGGCCTGCTCGGGAGACATGTACAGTGGCGTGCCGACCATCTGGGCGAGGCCGGTGAACAGCGTTCGGTCGGTCAGCCGCCGGCCGAGGGCCTTGGCCACGCCGAAGTCGATCACCTTGGGGACCGCTGCCCCGTCGTGCAAGGTCACCATCACATTGGAGGGCTTCAGGTCGCGGTGGATGACCCCCTTCTGATGGGCGTGCTGCACCGCCTGGCACACGCGGGCGAACAACTCGAGCCGGGCCGGGAGTGCCAAGCGATTTTGGTCGCAGTAGTCGGTGATGGGAATGCCGCGGACCAGTTCCATGACGAAATACGGTCGGCCCTCCCGGGTGGTCCCGCCGTCGAATACCTGGGCGATGTGCGGGTGGTCCATGAGGGCTAGGGCCTGGCGCTCGGCCAGGAACCGGGCCACCACCTGCCGGGTGTCCATCCCCGGCTTGAGCACTTTCAGGGCCACCTTCCGGCAGACCGGCCGGGTCTGCTCGGCCAGGTACACCACCCCGAAACCGCCCTCCCCGATCTCCTCCAGCAACTTGTACCGACCGGCGATCACCGTCCCCGGCGCCGGGCCGGGGTCGCCGCGCGTCGCGGCTGGCGCGTCCGGCAGGTCGAGCAAGTCGCCGGTCCGGTCGGCCCGGAGCAGGGACTCAACCTCCGCCCGGAGCAGGGAGTCGGCCCCGCACTCCCGGTCCAGGAAGGCGGCCCGCTCGCCGGCCGGCACCTCCAAGGCGCGGGCGAAGATCGACTCCTCGGGTAGGAGCGGCTCGGTCATCGGTGCGACCCCCCGCTATCGGCCGCCGGGCGCGCACGGCGTTACCATTCCATGCGACGCAGGCGGTCGAAAGCGGCCAAGGATTTTCTGGAGTTCTCTGGCCCGAAAACCGGCTCAAGGCGGCGGGTCCGCTGCCCGCCCCATGTCCCGGCGCAGCCAGGCCCGGGCGTAGGCCCAAAGGCGGCGGGCCGACCGCGGCGCCAGCCCGACCACCGGGGCGGCCTCCTCGGCCGTCAGCCCGGAGAAGAACCGGAGCTGGACCAGCCGGGCCGCCTGCGGCCGGGCCGCGGCCAGCCGGGTCAGGGCCTCGTCCAAGAGCAACAGTTGCTCGTCGTCTTGCGGAGCCGCCGCCACCTCCTCGTCCAGCCAGTCCACGCGCCGGAGACCGCCCCCGTGCTTCAGGCGGCTCCGCCGGCGGGCCGCCTCGACGAGGATGCGGCGCATGGCCTCGGCGGCGGCCGCGAAGAAATGCCCCCGGCCGTCCCAGTTTCGCGGGGTGTCGCCCCCGACCAGGCGGAGGTACGCCTCGTGGACGAGGGCGGTCGGGTTAAGGGTGTGGTCCGGGCGTTCGCCGGCCATCCGGGCGGCGGCGAGTCCGCGCAGCTCGGCGTAAACGAGCGGCAGCAAGTCGGCCGCGGCGTGCGGCTCCCCGGCCGCTGCGGCGTCCAGCAGGCGCGTTACGTCCGACATGGCCGGAGCATACCGGGGGCCAAGCGACTCCGCAAGCTCCCGCCAGGCGGCGCCGCGTTCAACTTGCTGCGGGTCTTTGCCGAGCTGCAAATTGCTCGCAGAGCCGGAGACGATTGTGAACGGTTGCAGCCTGGGTCCGAGGGCAAGCCTGAGTATTGGGCTCGAATAGGCAGTCCAGTGCAAGCCCGTTCGAGAGTCGATGCAGACGGCCCGCGCGTGCAAGGACAATGGGAAGACAGTACAAAATGACCAACCGCCCGGACCTCTCGGCCCGAGCGGTCGGCGCTAACTCATTTGTTGGCAGATTCGAAACTGTTGCGATCCGCTCCCCGACGCTGTCTCAACTCAATTCATGTTTTGTAGAGCGGGGAACCTTGCAGGCCAATAGGTTACGTCGAGCAGCCGTCATCGCAATGTTTCTCTGGGATGCGCCTTTCCCCGGGAAACCGGAGCCAAAGCCTGCTACCAAGGAACCCCGCGATCCGCTCAAACTCGCGCGGTACTACCAATCGCCCCTCGACTCCGGCCAGTTCGAGAACCGCGCCGCGCTCGCCCGCTACCTCGGCGTCAGCCGGGCCACGGTCAGCCAGGTGCTGCGACGCTTGTAGGAACTCGGTAGACCTCGGGGCGCGATCGACGCAAAGATCGACCAAGCGCTCCAGCCGAGGCACGCCAGCCGGATCGCGTTTCCGCGCAATCGAGTCAAGTCAGTCCACCAGCGCGGCGTGGTTGGAAGCCGCGACCTCGGTGGATTGGGTCATCTTCCGGGAATTGGCAACGACGTTGAAGCCCCGTTCGGCGAACGCCTTCACGATTCCCGCGCCGATCCCCTGCGAAGCTCAGGTGACGATGGCTGTCTTGCCTGAGTAGCGGCAAGGCTTTTTGAATCGTGAAGTAGGCCCCCTTAAAGTTGGAGCCTATCACGCGGCCGAAGCTTTGCTCCGTCACCTCTTCGAACGGCAGGAATTCGCTGTGGCCTGCATTGACGAAGATGCCGTCCAGGTGACCGAACTCCCGTTTGATCGTGGTGAACAGCGCGTCGAGGTCCGCGAGATTGCTGACATCCGCGCGAACGGCAAGACTTCCGGCGCCAAGCGTCTCTTGAGTCGCCTTCAGCGTCTTCTCACTCAAGCCGCAGATGGCGACGCGCGCGCCCTCTCTGTCGAATTCCTGCGCTGCGGCCAGCCCGATCCCGCTGTTGCCGCCGGTGATAAGGATATTCTTGTTCGCTAGTCTACCCATTGTCGTCACTCCTTTTGACTTTTGATTAGATATATCCGTGTCGATCCTCACGTGCAGGCCGGATCCTCACGGCGCTGGGCTCCGATGATGAAAGAAGCCATGGTGGCCGGCACGTTCCCAACCACGCGCCAACGGTGGCGAGTTCCGTTCTCAATCAGGACATCGCCGGGAGACAGCGACACTTCCGCGCCATCGTCGAGCTGGAGTGCCAGGTTGCCGGAGAGAACGACCCCGAAATCCGTCGTGTCGGTCCTGTGAAAGCCGGCGTTAGCTCCACCGAGTTCGTCGCCATCCTCGAGGTGCATCTCGGGAGTGGGTTCTGGTGCAATGAAGTCTCCCGGC
>DATFWZ010000414.1:0-2619 GCA_035258765.1 Gemmataceae bacterium | reverse complement strand
CTTGCCGTCGTACTTCTTCAGCTCCGGCTTGGGGTCAAACGTGTCGATCTGACTCGGCCCGCCGTTCAGGTAGACGTGAATGATGTGCCTGGCCCGGGCCGGGAAATGCGGTTTCTTGGGCGCGAGCGGATTGACGACCGGTCCGGCGGAAAGGAGGCGGGAGTCGGCCAACACGCCGGCCAACCCGAGCATTCCGAGCCCGGTGCCGGTGCGTAACAGCCATTCGCGGCGCGAGAGCGACTGCATCAAACCCCTCAATCCACGAACATGAACTCGTTCGTCAACAATAACACCTGGGCGTACTGGTCCCAAGCCCCCAGCGGGGACTTCTCTTTCGCCGCGACCGCTGCCTCGACGAACGCCAGCCCGACTTGCATCTCGTTCGGGTCCGGGTCGCGGAGCAGGAGGGTGCGGTAAAGCCTCGACACACGCGCGGCGGGGTCCGGGTCGGCGCACCGGGCGGCCAGGGCCCTCGCCTGCTCGTGGACGAATGGGGCGTTCATCGCGAACAGGGCCTGTTGCGGGACCGTCGTCAGCGGCCGGCGCTCGGCCGACTGGTCCGGGCTGGCGAAATCGAACGTCCGGAACAGGCCCGGCAGGCTCTGCCGGTCCACGAGGCCGTAGACCGTCCGCCGCTGGTTCCGCGCATCCAGCGCGTCCACCGGCCGGCCGTAGAGCCTCTCCTCGAGACGCCCGGCCGCGGCCAGCATCCCGTCGCGCATCGCCTCCAGGTCCAGTCGCCGGCGGTTCATCCGCCAGTAGAGCTTGTTGTCCGGGTCAAGTTTCCGAGCGTCCGGCCGGTTGAAGCTCGCCTGCCGGTAGGCCCGCGACAGCACGATCTGGCGGTGCAGCTTCTTGAGCGACCAGCCGTCGGCCACCAGGCACGCGGCCAGGTGGTCGAGAAGGGCGAGCTGGGCCGGTGGAGGGCAGCGCAGGCCGAAGTCGTTTGGCGTCTCCACCAGCGGCTCGCCGAAGTGGTGCATCCAGACCCGGTTGGCGATGACGCGGGCCGTGAGCGGATTCGCGGGATCGGTGATCGCCTTCGCCATGTCGAGCCGGCCGCTGCCGTGCGAGAACGGCTTGCGGTCCACGCCGGCGAGCACGGCCAGGAACCGTCGGGGGACCGCGTCCGCCGGCCGGGTCGGGTTGCCGCGGACGAACACCCTCGGGTCGTACAGCTCCGGGCTGTCGGCAAGCGCCATCGCCCGCGGCGGGGCGTTCGGCTCCTTCACCGCGAGCCGGTCCAATTCCTGCTGCTTGCCGCCGAAGGCGTCCTTTTCCGCGCGCGACATGTATTTCCAGGTATGGCTCTTGGGGAAATAGGCGGGGCTGTCCGGGCCCGTGACGATGGCGAGCAACTGTTCGCGGGCCGGGTCCGGCTTGGGCCCCATCGCCTTCGACTCCTCGTAGACCCGCTTCAACAAGTCCCCGTAGGTCCGGGCCACGTCCAGTCGCGTGTTGAGCGTAGCCTTCGCCAGCGCCTCGAGGACGAGCGGGTTTACTTGGCCCGACGGGGGGCGTTTCCAGCGTTCGATGACCCCGGGGGCCTCCGCGGCGAGGCGCTCGGCCGGGAGGGCGAACAGGTCGTGCCACGGGCCGAACACCACGTCGTCCGCAGTCGCCCGTTGCACCAGGTAATTCCGCCACCGGGCGACGATCGGCGGCCGCAGGTCCTCCGGCGCCAGCGACAGGAAGTAGATGGCCGACTCCAGCGGGTCCGGCTGGGTGGTCACGACGTGTACCAGGTAGTCCCCGACTCGGCCGCGGGCCGCCTCGGTCTGCAGCACGTACTGCTTGTCGAGCATCTCCTGCACTTCCCGCTGCTTGGCCGCGTACTTCTTCTCGAAGTCCTCCGGCCCGCGGCAACCCGGGTCTAGAAGCGGCGGGACGAGCGGGGCCTCGCTGCTCGCGAACACCCCGTAGAGCGAGTAATAGTCGGCCATCGGGACCGGGTCGTATTTGTGGTCGTGGCACCGGGCGCACGACACGGTCAGTGCGAGGAGGGCCCGCGACGTGGTGTCGATCTTGTCGTCGAGGATGTCGTGGATGTTGTTGTCGAACATCCGCCCCAGGGTGAGGAAGCCCAGGGCCGCCAGCCGCGACGGCTCGACCTTCGGCTCGATCAGGTCGGCCGCGAGCTGCTCGTGGACGAACCGATCGAACGGCAGGTCGTCGTTGAAGGACCGGATGACGTAGTCGCGGTAGGTGTAGGCGTAGGGTCGGATTCGGTCGTCGCCGTACATGAGGACGCCGTCCTTGGTGTCCGCGAACCGGGCGACGTCGAGCCAGTGCCGGCCCCACCGTTCACCGTATCGCGGCGACGACAGCAGCCGATCGACCACCTTGGCGAACGCGTCCGGCGATCGGTCCGCCTCGAACGCCTCGACCTCGGCCCAGGTCGGCGGCAAGCCGACGAGGTCGAAGTAGACTCGTCGCAGAAGCGTCCGCCGGTCCGCGGGCGGCGAGAACGAGAGCCCGGCCGCCTTGAGCTTCTCCAGCACTAGGTCGTCAATCGGGTTGTCTTCTGACCCCTGGGTCCTGTCCCCTGATCCCTGTTGGCGGACAGGCTGGAACGCCCAGTGCCGGCGGGCCGCGGCCCAGTCGATCGGGCCGGCGGCG
>DATFWZ010000413.1:0-3799 GCA_035258765.1 Gemmataceae bacterium | reverse complement strand
CCGGGAGATCGAACTCAAGACGGGCGACTACACGATCGAGCCGGCCGAAAAGAGGGCCGGGCTTCGACTGAGCCCGGACAAATTCACGATCGAGCGGAACAGCCGGCCGGTGATTCGGGTGTGGGTGGAGAAGCCGAAAGAGCCGGTGAAGAAGGAGCCGCCGCTCAGTCCCGACCGGCGGGCGGCCGACTGGTTGCTCGCCAAGTCGGGCGTCCAGATCCGGGTCGCCCAGGGCGATAAGGAGACGCAGGTGACCCGGCCGGGGGAGTTGCCGACGGGCGAGTTCGCCATCGTGGCCATCGGCGTTCCGCCGCAGGCCTATTTCGGGGACTCGGACGCCCGCAAACTCGAGCCGCTCGCGCGGCTGACCCAGTTGTGGCTGGCCGGAGACCGGTTCGACGACGGCGTCGTGCGACCGCTCGGGCGGCTCAAGAGGCTGACTTTCCTCGTCCTCGACACGACGCCGGTCACGGACGCCGGGCTGGCCGGGCTCGTCGAGTTGAAGAAGCTAACGGCCCTGGGCCTACCGCGATCGAAGGTGACAGACGCCGGCCTGAAACACCTCGCCCGTCTGCCGGAGTTGCACATCCTTCACCTGGACGGAACCGCGGTGACGGACGCCGGCCTGGAACAGCTTGCCGAGTTCCCGGCCCTCGACTGGCTGGTCGTGGTCAAGACGAAGGTGACGGACGCGGGCGTGAAAAAGCTCGCGGCGGCCAAGCCGAAGTGCCGGATCGAATGGGACGGCGGAGCGCTCGGGCCGCCAGCGCCGAAGAAGAACTGAGTACCATACCCGCGCGTCCGATCGGCAAACAAGAATGGGCCCCACCGTGGTCACGTGAAGTGATCGTCCGGCCGGTCGGCCCCGAGGGCCGTGAGCGGTCCCGCACGCCGCATCCAGGCGCTTGTCTGCCAGTTGTCCGGCCGGTCCCCGTCCGGCCAGACGTCAGGGACGGTCAGCCGGAAGTAGGCCGCCAGGGCGGCCGCGAACGGCTCATAGAGGCCCCGCAACTCCGTCAGCTTGGCCGCCGCCCCCGGGTCGTCGCGGACCGCCACTCCGGCCGCCCGCAGCGCGCCGAGGAGTTCCCGCAGCCGAGCCTCCGAGAGCCGGTCCAGGGTCCCTTCGCGCGGTGGCTGCCACAGGACCAGCGACAGGTCCACCAGCGTGTGCCGGCACATGGCGAACGTCAGCCGGGACTGCCGCCGGTCTACGCCGTCCGCGACGGTCAGTAGCAGGGCACTCAAGTCCAACGTGCAGACCATCGCGGCGAGCCAGCTTTGGTTGTCGTGCTGCGATCGGTAGTACCCGAGGACCGGGAATGACAGTTGCGCCTCCAACACCTCCGCCGCCCATCGCTCGGCGTCCTCCAGGAGCCGGCCGATAATCGCGCCGTCGCCCGGCCCCGGGGGCAGCCGGAGCAGGATCCGCGCGGCCGACGGCGGCGACCCGGCGCGGGCGTCCATCACGCCGATCAAGGATTCCCGCCGGCTGAACGCCTGGTACAGCACCGGCAGATAACTGATGACGACCGCGAAGAATCCGAACCCGGTGCCCCCCTCGACAATGGCCAGAGTCCGGGACATCCAGCCGGCCGGGGCAATGTCCCCGTACCCGATGGTGGTGAACGTCACGCCGCTGAAATAGACCGATTCGGCCAACCCGCCGTCGCGGGGGGCCGCGGCGTGGTGCAGCAGTCCGAATCCGAGGATGAGCCCGGCGGCCCAAAGCGCGAACAGGCACAGGAGGGAGAGCGGGCCGAAAACGCTGAGTACCGTCTCCCGGCGGTGCCCGGGCGGGAGAAGGTCGGCGGCCGCGGTCCAGGCCCGCCACGCGACCCGGTAGTAATAGCGGGCGAACCGGAACCGGCGGGTGACTCGCCGCGGGAGGACGAGGGCCTCGAACGCCTCGCCCAGGATGGCCAGCACCAAAACAGCGCCCGCGAGGGCGTAGGCGAGCGCCATGGGGCGCCTCTCACTTGTCCTTCGGCAGCGTGAAGTCGGCGATGTACAACTGCGTCGGCGACCGGCCGTCGCGGCTCGACGTCCACATCACCTTCGTCCCGTCCGGGCTGAAGACCGGCAGCACGTCCGCCCCGGGGGCGTACGTGAGCCGGACTGTCTTGCCCGTCTCGATGTTCATCCAATACAAGTCATAGTTCGGTCGCGCCGTCGGGTCGGAGTGGTCGGCCGCGGTGTAGATGATGTGCTTGCCGTCCTTGTACCAATACGGGGCCCAGTACACCCACTTGTCGTTGTCCGTCAGCGCCTTCTCCCCGGTCCCGTCGGCATTGATGACGTAGAGCTGCAACCGGTCCTTCTCCTTGCGGTCGCTGCGGAACACCACCTTGGTCCCGTCGGGCGCGAAGAACGGCCCGCCGTTGTAGCAGTTGGGCGCCTTGGTGAGCTGTCGCACGTTGGTCCCGTCCGCGTCCATGACGTAGAGCTGCAGGTCGCCGCCGCGGTTCGAGCAGAAGACGATATGCTTCCCGTCAGCCGAGTACGACCCCTCCGCGTCGTACCCCTTCGTGTTCGTCAGGTTCTTCAAGTGGCCCCCGTCGAGGTCGGACTCGAAGATGTCCATGTACGGGTCGAAGTCCCACGAGTACCGGCGCCGGACGCCCTTCTTGCGGTCGTCCTCGCGCTGCTTGTACTCCGCCTCCTGGACCTTCTTCGCGTCCGGGTCGAGGTGGCTGGACGCGAAGATGACCCACTTGCCGTCCGGCCGGAAGTAGGCGCAGGTCGTCCGCCCGACGCCGGGGCTGACCCGGTGGTACTTCCCGGTTTTCAGATCCTGGATGAAGATCTGGTAGAACGGGTTACCGGTGTCCTTCTCCTCGGCCTGGTAAATGATCTTCGTCCCGTCCGGGGAGAAGTACCCCTCGCCGGCGCGGACGAAGTCACTCGTGAGCTGTTTGATGTTGGTCAGGTGGGCGGCCTCGTCCTTGGCCCACGCCGGTTCGGGGTCGGCCCCGAGGGAAAGCGCTAGCACGAGCGGAATCATGGGTCGTCTCTTGAAACCCGGAGGGCGAAACCCGAAACTCGAAGCACTCCCTCATCATAAGGGCCGGCGATGTTCTGGGCGCAAGTGAACGAGGCGCTAGATAAGGCCCGCGGCGACGGGAACCTGTGGGTTTACGTGGCCGCGGGGGCCGCGGTGCTAATTGCCGTGGTCGTCCTGCTGAAGATCGCCACGAGCCGGAAGAGGCCGCACCCGGACCTGGAGAAGGGACAGCGGGAGGACCTGGCCGAGTTTCCACCCCCGCCCGCGACCGCCGGCGGCCGCCGGCTGGAGGCGAACGGGGTGTCGGTCCGATTGCGGCTGGTGGTCGTGGCGCCGACGGGCAAGCAGCAGGCCGCGATCACGCCGGACGACGTGCCCGAGCTCTTGGACGACGTGCTCCGCGGGCTGGGCGGGTTCGTCCAGGCCGACAAGCCGCGAGTCAAGGTGTGGCCGCCGCAGTTGAGTGTGGCTGGATTCGCCCCGACGTTTCACCGGCTGGTCGAGTCGCCGGACGCGGCCGGGCAGCCGTCGCGGTGGGTTAAGCTGGCCGGCCCGGCGCGGACCGGGAAGCGGCCGATCCTTCTCGGGCTGGCCCTGCTGGCCGACGAGCCGTGCAAGCTGGGCGACGTCCACGTCGAGACGACCGAGTGGGGGGAGTTGTTGCAGGTGTCGCGGTGACGAGTTCATTGGAAGGGGAGACAATCATTGCGGCTCGGCGGGGCTCCCCCGCCGGGTGAAGAGCCAGGCCCCGCCAAGCCCGACGAATAGGCCGCTAAGTGCCGCACTCACGCCCATGAG
>DATFWZ010000412.1:0-9905 GCA_035258765.1 Gemmataceae bacterium | reverse complement strand
ACGCTCTGACCGCCGTGACCTACCTGAACGCCTGAGGGGGCCGCATGCCCCGGGCACTGCTAGCGACAGCCGTTCTCCTCGTCGCGGCCTGCCCGGCCCGGACGGACCCGACCGCGGAGCAGCTCCGCGACTGGGTTCGCGACCTCGACAGCTCCAGCTACCGCACTCGCGACCAGGCCGCCCAACGGCTACGGGGGGCCGGCGCCGACGCCGCCCCGGTGCTCGCCAAGGCCGCCCGGTCCGGCTCGAGCGAGGTCGCCGACAGGGCCCTGCGCCTGCTCGGCGAGATGGCCGAAGGCAAAGACCCGAAGGCGGAGGCAGCCGCCCGCCGACAACTCCGACGCCTCGCCGACAGCGAATCCGGAGTCGCCCGCGAGGCCCTCGCCATTCTCAACCGGCGGCGGAACATCCTGCTCGCCGTCCTCGTGTTCGCGGGCGCGACCTACCGCGAGGAGGGCGGCCGGGTCACGGCGGTCGATCTGGATGATGTGACCGACCTCACGGGGGTCTTGCCGGTACTGAAGGAATTCCCCGAAATCGAGTATGTGTCGCTGTCAAGTCGGCGGTTCAACGACACGATGGTCGCCCACCTCGCCGCGCTGCCCAACCTTCAGGATCTGAACTTGTACCGATCAAACATCGGGGACGAGGGACTGAAACAACTCACCGGACTCACGAACCTTCGCCGGCTGCCGATGGGTGAGTCTCGAGTGACGGACGAAGGGCTGAAGGTGATCGCCGGGATGACGCAACTCGAATACGTTGGCGTCCGCGGAAACAATGTGACCGACGCTGGCTTGGTCCACTTGAAGGGCCTGACGAACCTCACCGGTCTCTACCTGGGCGAGACTAAAGTCACGGACGATGGGCTCAAACGCCTCGCCCCGTTGACCCGATTGAGGGAGTTGTACCTTCACACGACCGGGATTACGGACGCCGGCCTGGAGCATCTCAAGGAGCTCAAGGACCTTCGGTCGGTGTACCTTGGCAAGACGAAGACGACCGAAGACGGGCGGATGCGTCTGCGGGAGGCGATCCCCGGCCTGGAAGTGCACGACGACCCGAACTGATAACCCGATTCCTTTCGCACATGCTTCACCTGATCGCCGATGCCCAGACTTCGGAGGAGCGGTTCCTCCGCCAGATCTTCGTCCGCGACCAGATGGCCGAGTGGTCGAAGAACCCCCTCCTCATGGCGAAGGCCGACGGAGTCCTTTATTGGGACGTGCACGGCAAGCGCTACCTCGACGCCCTATCCGGTATCTACACCGTCTCCGTCGGCCACAACAACCGGCGGGTAATCGAGGCGATGCGGCAGCAGCTCGACACCCTGCACTTCTCGCCCCCGATGCACGGAACCAACCCGGTGGCCGTGCGGCTCGCCAACCTGATCGCGGAAGTGGCGCCCGGCGACCTCAACACGGTGAAGTTCGAGTCGGCCGGTTCGGAGGTGACGGAGGCGGCCATCAAGATGGCCCGGCAATTTCACCGACTGACCGGCAACCCCGGCAAGTACAAGGTGATCAGCCGCTACCTCTCCTGGCATGGCTCGACCCTCGGGTCCTTGTCCGCGTCCGGGCTGAAGGGCCGTAAGACGGTGAACGAGCCGCTCGCGCCGGGCTTTGTCCACGTCTTCCCGCCGACGTGCTACCGGTGTCCATTCGGAAAGACCTACCCGTCGTGCGAAATCACCTGCGCGACGCTGGTCAACGATGTGATCGAAATGGAAGATCCCGCCACGGTGGCCGCCGTGATGGTCGAGCCGATTGGCCACACCGGCGGGATTATCGACCCGCCGCCGGAATACCTCCGAATCCTCCGGGACGTGTGCGACCGTCACAATGTCCTGTTGATTTTCGACGAGATCATTACCGGCATGGGCCGGACCGGGCAATTGTTCGCCGCGGAGACGTTCGATGTGCTGCCCGACCTGATCTGCACTGGTAAAGGACTCAGCGGCGGCTACGCCCCGCTGTCGGCGCTTATCTGCCGCAAACCGATTGCCGACGCGTTCTGGGGGCCAATCGAGACGAACCCCGGTTTCGTTGAGGGACACACGTTCGAAGGTCACCCGGTGGCCTGCGCCGCCGGGATCGCGGTCTTGCGCGAAATCCTCGAGAACGACCTGTGTACCAATGCCCGCAAGCAAGGCCAAAGGCTCCGGGCCGGCTTCGAGCGGCTTGCGACCAAGTTCGGTGTGATCGGCGACATCCGCGGCAAGGGGCTGCTCCAGGGGGTTGAGTTCGTCAAGGACGTCCGGACGAAGGAGCGTTTCCCGGCGAATCCGGGCTTCGGCATCCGGGTCGGGCGAAGGGCGCTGGAGAACGGCCTCCTTTGCCGGTTCGACCCGCACTGGCTGGCCTTCGGTCCGGCGCTCAACGTCGCGAATGAGCAACTGGACGAGATGCTCGCCGTTCTCGAGCGAAGCGTCGGCGAGGTGCTGAATGAATCGGCTGTCTGACACCTCCTCGGACGTGCAGCGACGGATGGTCGAGGCCTACCGTCTCATGTCGCCGGACCGGAAATGGCAGAACCTAGGCGAGGACTGGGTGACGGCGCGCCTCCTGCACACCGCCGGGTTCCGTCACCGTAACCCGGCCGCGACCGCCGCCGATATTCGGGCCGATTGGCTCCGCCAGACGATCGGTACACCCGGCCCCATGCCCGTCCCGAACACCGAAATGACTCCCCTACCCTTTTCCCCAGTGCTGCGGAGCGTGCTGGGGATCTTTGACCGACTCGGCATCGGATACGCCCTCGGCGGGTCGATCGCCAGCTCGATTCACGGAATCGGGCGCATGTCTCGCGATGCCGATGTGTCGGTCGAGCCGTTCGCAGGGCGCGAGACGGAGTTCGTCGCGGCATTCGACCCCGACGCCTATTACCTCTCCCAGGATGCCGTTCGCGAGGCGGTGCGAGACCGGTTTTTGTTCAGTATCCTTCACCCGGAGTCTGGCTTCAAGATCGACGTCTACGTTCTAAAGGATGAGCCGTATCCCCGGTCGGCCTTCCAGCGGCGAATCTTTCTGACGCTTGCCGACGAACCGGACCAGCCTGTGGCGTGTTACGCGGCGGAGGACGTGATTCTCTTCAAGCTGCAGTGGTTTCGGCTAGGCGGAGAGGTCTCGGAGCAGCAATGGAACGACGTCCTTGGAGTCCTTCGAACGCAAACAGACCGGCTGGATACCGCCTACCTCGACCAGTGGGCGGCGACGCTAGGGCTTTCTGACTTGCTGGCCCGGGCACATTGGGAAGTTTGATTCGCGATAAACTAGTAAAGCAAGCCCCGAAGCTTGTCCCGGTACCGGTCCGCGAGATCACTTCGGACTCCCACAATCTCGAAGATCTTGACCATTAACTCGCGCACCGGTCCCCGGCCGAGTTCGCGGTCCAGTTCCGCAGCCTTGAGCAACGCCTCCAGGGCCGCCTCGTACTGACCCTTGGTCGCCAACACGTTCCCCAACTCCAAGTACAGTTGGGCGTTGTTTGGGTCGGCGGCGATCTTCTTCTTGACTTCGGCCTCGTCAGGCGCGGTCGCGGCGGCCTTCCGCATCTCGACGGTACGCCGCAATTTCACTGCCTCTTGTCCGAAGTCCCCGCTGTCAGGAATCGGTTCCAGCATCTTGAGCGCCTCGTCGTCCCGGTTGCGGGCGATGAGGACCCGGGCCAGTCCGAGGCGAGCCGGCGGGTTGTTGTCATCGGCGGCGAGCACGTCGCGGTAGATCTTCTCGGCGCGGGCCGGGTCGGAACTTTCGAGGGCCGCGGCTTGGACGAGCGGGTCGCCCGCGGCCGGGCCAGCGAGGTCGTCGATGAATTGCTTCAACTCCGGTTCCGGGAGTAGTCCGACGAACCCGTTCACCGCCTGCCCGTCCTTGAACGCGAGCACGGCCGGAATGCTCTCGATTCGGAAATACATGGCCAGCCGCTGGGCCTCGTCCACGTTGACCTTGGCCAGGACGAACTTGCCCTTTCGGTCGGCCGCCATGTTCTCCAGCATCGGGCCGAGCTGCCGGCACGGGCCGCACCAATCGGCCCAGAAGTCGACCACTACCGGCACCTGGCGGGACCGCTGCAGCACTTCTGCCTCGAAGTCGGCGTCCCCGACCTCGATCACCCAACCGGTCTTGGCCGCGTCTTGCATCGGATTCCCTCTGAGTTCCGGGCCTGACTCAGTTCACCACGTTCAGCAGCGGGCGACCGAGGAGGGCGTTGCGGACGGCCTTCGCCCCTTTGATCCGCATGTCGAGCAGCCCCTCCTCCGAGTAGAAGGCCGAGTGCGGGTTGACGATGACGCGGTGGTGCGCCGGGTGGGAGGGGTCGCGCCACGCGCGGATGAGCGGGTCGTCGGCCCGCGGCGGCTCGATCGGAAGGACGTCGATCCCGGCCCCGGCCAGGTGGCCGGAGGCGATAGCCGGTGGGATCGCGGCCGTGTCCACGACCGCCCCCCGGGCGGTGTTCACAAGGAACGAGCCGCGAGGCATCCGAGAGATCGCGTTCGCATCAATCAATCCGCGAGTCTCCTGCGTGAGCGGCGTGTGCAGGCTGACAACGAAGGCCTGCCTTAAGAGTTCGTCCAATGTATCGACACGGCGGATGCCGAGCGCCTTGTCGAACCCGTCTGGCTTGTACGGGTCGTGGAAGACCACGTCCATGCCCAGGGCCCGGGCCCGGAGGGCGGTCGCCGACCCGATGCGACCGAGGCCGATAACGCCAAAGAGGCGCCCGCGAAGCCGGAACAGGGGTGCCCCGGCGAGAAAGGTCCAGCCCTCGCGGGTGTCGGACCGGTACAGGGAATTGAACAGGTGAATCCCGCGGGTTAGCGCTAGCGCCAGTCCGATGGCGCTGTCGGCGACTTCCTCGGTACCGTAGTCGGGTACGTTCGCCACCGGGATGCCGCGCGAGCGCGCGAACTGGTGGTCCACGTTGTCGTAGCCAACCCCGCACCGGACGATCAACTTACACCGGGAAAGGCGCTCGATGGTCGGCTGCCGGATTTCGACATTGTGATAGAGCATGAGCGCGTCGGCGTCCTCGACCCGACCGCGGAGGTCGTCCTCCGAATATGCATCGAGGGCGACGAGATCGGCGACCTCGCTGAGGATCTGCCGCTCCGGGCCCAGGTCGCCGGCAATGAAATCGGTGACGACGACGCGAAAGCGGTTACTCATACCGGAGTTGTACGGACACAGCCGAGTATCAGGGATTGCCGCAACGAGCCGGGCCGGGACCCGGGTCGTGCGAGGCGTGGCAAGCGGCGTGGGGCGCTGAAGCCTCAACCATAATAGGGCCATCGCCCGAGCCGGCCACGAAGCGCGCAGACGGGAATCGGAAAGAAGAGTCTGGTCCCGTTTGGGAATTGTTGGCCGGCTTTTCCCCCATTCCAGATTCGTTTGTCGGGCAAGTCAACGGAGCCGTGTCCACAACGCTGGAGCGAGCGCGGCCCGGGAGCGCGTCCGGCCGAGCCGGTCCCTTGGGCAAGCCAGCCGCGCGCCACCGACGCATCCCAGGGATGTGGTCAACCCCGCGCGCACCGGTTGCTCCGGCGTTCCGGGGCTCGGGTTTTCGAGGCTCCAGTGCCGGCGAATGGGCGCCAACCCTGTCGATGGCACGGAAGAACCCGATGCGCAAGTACGCGCTTGCCCACAGGAGTGGTCCGGCAATGCCATACCGTCGTGCGGGAGACAATCGCGCATCTTTAGGCCACCGTTTGCTTCACCAATAGTGAGGTTCCAATGTTCCGCGCAACTGGTGCTGGAAAAGTCCAGGTGATTCTTGACAACGGGGCGGGGAGCCTTGAAGCACTGCTCTACAATTTCGACTTTGACGACTTCATCGGCCGACAGTTCCGCCCGCTAAAGGCCGAGCACACCAAGTTCCTGGATGAAAAAGTCCTCGGGCTGCTGGCGAATGATCGCAGCGCGATCTGGCTACAAGGGCGGGCCAGCCGGATCGGGACCAATGCCTGGAACATGGAAACCTCGATGACCCGCGCGTCGAGGGTGCAAGCGTATCTGTACGATAATGGGGTTTCAGTCGACCAGGTCCAGCCGGACGCGATCGGCGAAGAGGGGGCCGCCACGCACGCCGAAGACGACGAGCGCGATCGCTCGGTTTTGCTGTGGGTGTATCCGAAGTTCAAGGATGATCCGAAGCCGCCGCCGCGGCGGGTCCCGCCCAGACCAAAGGTCAGCCGGCACTTCAAACTGGCCATGCTGACGGGCATCTCGGTGTCCCAAAGCGCCAAGATCGCCAAGTTTCTCAGGGGCAAAGTCGCGCGCGGCGTGGCCGTAGATGCGATCTTCTTCATTGTCTGGGACACCACGAACAATCTGAGTTGCATCTACGTGTACGTCGGACTTGGCCTCGGTGTGGGGCTATCCTTCACGCCGAAGGTCTCCGCCACCACGCACGGGCCCTGGAACTCGTTCACCACCTCGAAACCGATCGGGGTCTGGCAGTTCGGCAGGTGGTCGCGATTCACCAGTGCCGGCACCTGGAATTGGTCGCTCAACTGGATCACGATCGAAACCCCGCGGGGGGTAGCTAACGTGTATGAGAGGATCGACACCGGCACGACGCTCGGCGCCGGGGCATCAACGACCGTCGGCGACTTCATTCGGATCGAAGGTCCGAGCCCCTTCACCGGCCCCTGAGCCTTTTCGCCGAAGCCCTCAGCTCAGGGTCGACGTTCCCCGTCCGGCGGGGCGGTCTCAGACAGCGCCATCGTCATCGTCCGCATTTCCCCCGCGATGTGTCGGACCGACGGCGGGCTGGTGGCCGGCACGTGACCGGACCGGCCTCGGGCTCTGGGGCAACGCCCCTCCCAGGCGGAGGTCGAGTCCGGTCACGAAGTGACCGGACTACAAGCTTGCCGCAACTGGCCACTACGCGGAAACCGCGCCGTCGAAGCCGGGCGCGAAGTCCTCCCACGTCAGCGTGACGTAGCTGCCCCACGGTGGTCGGTCGCGGCCCGGCCGGTCAGTGTCTGCAGGGCGTCGCTCGCGTCCTTCAGCCGGCCGCCGTGCCGGATGTTGACGTAGTCCCAGCTCGACCCCCCGTACATCGAGTCGTTCCATTTGATGCCGAGGAGCTGGAGGCGGGCCCGCTGGAGCAGGATCACCCAGTAATCGCTGACGTCGCCCCCGCGGGCGTCCCCGGTCCAGGCGTCGTTGTCGGTCCAGGTGCCGTCGACGAGCACGTTCACGTCGGTCGGCTTCCCGTTCGCGTACAGCCGCACCCGGTACCAGTTGTTGCCCAGGCCGGAGATCTGCTGGCCGAAGTTGTGCCCCTGCCGGCGCGCCGCCGCGATGTTGCACAACGTCTGACACGTCGGCGAGGCCTCCTGGTTGACGTCGGTGATCGACTGCCCCAGGCCGAACGGGCTCGACTGGTCCACGTTGTCCCGGAACGTATCCCAGGCGGCCCCGCCGTCCAACTGGTCTGCTTCGACCCCGCCGACGAGCACGTCGCGGCCCTGCCCGCTCGTCAACTTGTCGCGCCCGTCGCGTCGCCGCGAACCCGCTGCGAGGAACCCTCGGGTGGCCGCAATGAAAGTTGCCCGATCAGGCCGGTCAGCTGTACACGCCATCGGGGGCCGTCTGCTCCGGTCGTTGCGGCGACCCGCGACCATGCGCTTGTAAGTTCGGTTCGGCCTCGCGGTACGAGCAAATAGAGATTCACGAGATCGCCCGCCACTACGGGGCAGCCGTTCATGCGACACCATGAGTTGGCAGGCGGCGGCCCGATCGGGCCCCTGGACTATCTCAGGCTCCTCCCGCACGAAGCGGCCGCGTCGAGCGACCGGCTCGGGTGGGTCGGTCTGGAAGCGGCGCGCTGCCGCGCGACGCCGGCCTTTGAACTCGACCTGCCCGCCCTGACCCACCACCGGCTCATCCTGTTCGCCCGACCGCCGGAAGAACTGGATATGCGGTATGAGGGGGTGAAGCGGAACGTGCCGCCCGCCGCCGGATCGATCTCGCTGCTGCCGGCCGGCGGCCAGGCAGGCGTGCGATCGAGCGGATGCAAGGACGAGCTGCACGTCTTCCTGGAGCCGGGTCTGGTCGGGCGGTTGGCGGCCGAGGCGTTCGACCTCGACCCGGCGCGGCTCGTGGTCGCCCCGTTCGACGGCCTGAACCTCCCGCATCTCCGGGTCGCGATGGGTGCGGTGGGCGCCGAACTGACGGCTGGTGCAGCCGGTGGGCGGTTAGCAGCCGAGGCGCTGGCCAACGTCCTGGCCGTTCACATAATCCGGCACGTCTTGACGCCCCGCCGGCTGCGCAGGTCGGATGGGGCGATGCCGCGCGGGCGGCTCCGGGTTGTCGTCGAGTACATTGAGGACCACCTCGCCGCCGGACCGAGCCTGGAGCAGATGGCCGCGGTCGCCCGCCTCAGCACCTACCACTTCGCGCATCAGTTCAAGCGGGCGACCGGGCTGCCGCCTTACCAGTACGTCATCATGCGCCGCGTCGAGCGGGCGCAGCAACTCCTGCGCGATGGCGATCTCTCCCTGGCCGAGATTGCGGCGCGCGCCGGGTTCCCGGACCAGAGCGCCTTCTGCCGCCACTTCAAGCGCCTGGTCGGCCTCACCCCGGGGCGGTTCCGGATGCACACAAGAACCGCCTAACCGCCACAAGCCCCATCAAGATGCCCCAAAGCGACCCCCCGTACCATTCAGCAATGGTCGGGGGCGAGTGGTGTGGATGTCTGGCGGGCGCCATCACGGCCCCCGGCACTTCACGGAGCCACGGGGACAGAATTCGCTTCTCCCCGGACACCTTTTCAGGCCCTTCTTGGAACTGTTCCTGATCAATCCGCGCGCCGACCGATCACCCACACCCTTTGCGAGAAGTATGTCATGAGCGACTTCAGGTTGTTAATCAACGGAAGGCTGGTCAACGGGGCCGGCGCCCTGGACGTGATCAATCCTGCGACCGGGCGAACGTTGACGGCTGCGCCCCGGGCGGATCAGGCCCAGCTCGATCAGGCGGTGGCCGCAGCGAAAACCGCGTTCCCGATCTGGTCGGCGACACTGCTCCGGCAACGGGCGGCGCTGCTGGTCAAGCTGGCCGACGCGTTCGAAGCCGCGCAGGGCGCATTCGCCCGTCTCCTGACCCAGGAGCAGGGCAAGCCGCTGCCGCAGGCGCCGTGGGAGATCGACTGGGCGATCGGCACGCTCCGCTACTTCGCCACGCTGGACCTGCCGACCGAGGTGCTCAAGGAGGATGCCACGCAGAAGGTGATCCGACAGCACAAGCCCCTCGGCGTCGTCGCGGCCATCACGCCGTGGAACTTCCCGCTGGTCCTCCTGATCTTCAAGGTCGCGCCGGCCCTGCTCGCCGGGAACACGGTCGTGGCCAAGCCGGCCCCGACCACGCCGCTGACAACGCTCCGGTTTGGCGAGCTCTGTGCCCGGGTCCTGCCGGCAGGCGTCGTCAACGTCATCGTCGACCGGAACGACCTGGGAACCGCCCTCACCAGCCACCCCAACGTAGCCAAGGTCGCGTTCACCGGCTCCACCGCAACCGGCAAGAAGGTGATGGCGAGCGCCGCCGAGACGTTGAAGCGCCTGACCCTGGAACTCGGCGGCAATGACCCCGGCGATCGCGCTCCGGGACATCGACGCGAAGGACGTGGCACCAAAGCTCTATGGCGCTGCCATGTTTAACGCCGGCCAGACGTGTGTCGCCATCAAGCGGCTCTACCTCCACGATTCGATCCACGACGCTGTCTGCAACGAGTTGGGCCGGCTGGCGCGGGAGACGGTTGTCGGCGACGGCTTGGAGCAAAGTACGCAGATGGGCCCGATCCAGAACCAGGCGCAGTTCGAGAAGGTCAAGGGTTTCCTGGAGGATGCCCGGCAGAACGGCAAGATCGTTGCCGGCGGCGGCGTGCTCGAGCGGGAGGGC
>DATFWZ010000411.1:0-8786 GCA_035258765.1 Gemmataceae bacterium | reverse complement strand
GGTGTGAATTCCGGACCATCCAACCTTGGGCGGGCCTGGTGTTCGCGGTAAACTCCCTTCGCCTTTGGCTCCTCGGCCGGCGGCCGTGCGTCCTGAGAACCGCACGGCCGCCGGCCCGGGCCGTTCTCAGGAAGGCCACCTCCGTGAACACACACCGCAATCTCAACTACGACCTTCCTCGGGAACTCACGGAGCCCTTCCTCCGATTCATGTGTCGTCACCTGGTCGCCCTGTTCGGGACCTACCACTTCCTTTCAGACGGGGTTGCGCAGGGTGACGAGCGGGCCTTTTGCTACTCGGGGTGCGTGATCGAGTCGCCTGCCGGTTGGTGCTATACGACCGCCGGCCACGTCTTGCGCGAACAGGTCTACGGGTACGTCGAGCGCGGCCTGGTCCGGATCAACCGGTTCGGGCTGGCGGACTATTTTGGGGCCGCCCCGGTGGTCCGCAATCCTCTTCCCTTCGACCTCGACGGGGCGGAGAAGTGGTACGTCGACGACCAGGTCCTCGGCCTCGACTTCGCGCTCGTGGCGCTGCGCGACTTCTACATGGCGTCCTTAGACGCAAACGGCGTCGAGCCGATCACCCGTCGCAATTGGGCCGGAACGGACCGGATGGAGTTCGATCACTTCGCCATGATCGGGTTCCCCTCGGAGTTTATCGACCCCGGCGCCCGGGACGGTGACCGCGGCCCCCAGGTGGGATGCTATGTCGCCCAGGTCCTGGTGTGGATCGACCGGATCGACCAAGTGCCCGACGGGATGCGTCCACCGCCGGCCACCTGGTTCATGGGCCGGGTTTCCGTGCCGTTCAGCATGAAGGGGATGAGCGGCGGCCCGATTTTCGGGTTCCGGCGCAACCCCGAAGGGCAGTGGGCATACCACACCATTGCGATTCAGAGCTGGTGGGACCCGCAGCACCGGGTGGTCTTCGGGTGTCCCATCCCAACTTTCATGGACCACGTCGAGCAGGATCTGCAACGGGCTCGACAGACCAGGTCGTAACCTGGCCGATAACAGACCGGGCCCGCCGCGGGGTGGGCCTTTCTCAAGGAGGCCCCGCCTTTGGCGTCCATCTCCACCCGCCCGAACGGCTCGCGCGAGATCCAGTTCGCCGACGGCAACGGCGGCCGGCGAACCGTCCGCCTCGGCAAGGTGCCGATGAAGGACGCCCGCGAGATTAGGCGGCGCGTCGAGCTGCTGAACGCGGCCCGGACCGGCAACACGTCCCCTGACGCCGAGACTGCCGCGTGGGTCGCCGGGACCGGCGACGTCCTACACGCCCGGCTGGCCGCTGCCGGCCTGGTTGAGTCGCGGGCCCGGTCGGGGGCCGTCACGCTGGCCGCGTATTGGGCCGAGTTCGTGGCCGGCAAGAAGCTGAAGCCGCGGTCGCGCGTCGCGATGGACCAAGTCCTCGCCCGGGCCGAAAAGTTCTTCGGGCCCGGGAGGCTCCTGGCCGAGGTCCTCGCCGGCGACGCCGAGCGGTTCGCGGACTGGCTCCGGTCGAAATACGCGCAGGCGACGGCTGCCCGGACCCTCAAGCGGATCAAACAAGTGTACGCCCGGGCCGTCAAGGACGAGGCGGTCCCGGCCAACCCGTTCGACGGGATCGTGCCCGGCGGCATGAGCAACCCGAAGCGGCTGCGGTACGTGACCGCGGCCGAGATCGCCCAGGTGCTCGACGTCGCCCCCGGCCCCGAGTGGCGGGCGGTGATCGCTCTGGCCCGGTTCGCCGGCCTGCGAATCCCGTCCGAGCTGGTCGGACTGACGTGGGCCGACGTGAACGTGGAGACGCGGCGGATTGTCGTCCGCTCCCCAAAGCTTGAGCACTCCGCGTCCGGCGGCGTCCGGGTCGTCCCGATCTTTCCGGAGCTGAAGCCGCATCTGGAGGCCCTGTTCGACGCGGCCGTAGCGAGAGAGGCCCTGGTCTGCCCGAAGCTGTCCCGGGTGCGGTCGGGGAACCTGCGGACGCCGATGCGCCGGCTGATCGAGCGGGCCGGCCTGGTGCCGTGGGAGCGGACGTTCCAGAACCTGCGGGCGTCGTTCGACATCGACCTGCATGAACGTTTCCCGGCCCACGTGGCGGCCTCCTGGGCGGGGCACACGGAGAAGACGGCCCGGGGCCACTACCTCCAAGTGCAAGAGGAGCACTTCGCCCGGGCGACGACGCAGGCGCTGCAGAATGCGCTGCGGCATGGGACGGCACCGACGTGCACGGACGTGAAGCTCCCCAGCGAAATTCAGCGAAATTCCGCGGGGTGCATCCCGGTGCAGGGTGACGAGGTAGCCCCGGCGTGATTCGAACACGCGACCGGCGGATTAGAAATCCGCTGCTCTGTCCAGCTGAGCTACGGGGCCACGGCTATTTTTTCCGCAGATTCTAGGCCTCCGGTCGAATGAGGGGTACAGCAACTACATCCGTTACCACACCCGAGCGGTCAAATCTTAGCCTGATAAGCGCCGTCGATGTACTTGCTAGGAGATGACCGATCCGAATCCGGAGCCCTGGTCATTATCTCGACACGTACACGGCAGGAAAGGTTCCCCCGCTCACCGCGCAAGGGAACCGAGCCGCGGAATCCTGGCCGGAGGCCCTGTCGGCGTGACCACTGACGACGGCGGGCATCCGGGGCCGGGGGAGAAATCCTCCGGCCCCATTGCTTCTTCTGCTGAGCTATTTCAGGCGGCCGCGGGGCGAAACCTGTGGAAGTGCGAATGCGAGCGCCAGAACATCATTTCGCAATCATGTGCAGGCTTTGCGCTGCAGCCCCGGGGGGGCCGGGAATTAAGCGAGCATTGCCGAGAGCCGGTAGGGCGTCGAACAGATCGGATTTGAGAACGGAGCCAAAACCGCGGGCAAATACGGCCGTGATCAGCAGTTCGCCCGTAGCTTCTTCGATCCACTCCCAGGGGTGGGTCGCGTCGTCTGTTCGGCGGGGCATCTGTGACCACTCGATAGCCCATTCCAACGCGAATGCGGCTGCTTCGGCTCCACGCTCTCTGAGTTGATCGGCGTGGGCGCACTTCGGCGCGTCGTCCTCCGGATTCCCGGCGATCGCTTGAAAGAGGGCGTCTTCCTCTTCACCTTGAGTCATGGGTCCTCGGTCGTTCAGATGGGCCACTCGCTTCAGATCTTGTACGCGGGTGTAGCCACACCCGGGCGGGGGATTTGGACCACGCCGGCCAGAACGCCGCCGTGGTCCGCCGGATCGTCGCCGACCCGGGCTTCGCGTGATTGCTCGGCATGCCAGTTGGCAGTGATCTATGCTGGAATAGTCTTTGGCTCGCGCCCGCCGAACGACCTGAGAACCGGACGGTCGGCCGGGCCATTCTGGCTGGCGGCCCTGAACGGGGTCGAGCGGATCTGGAAGTGACCCGCCGCGGTGGTGGGGCCGGTTCGACTCCGGCCCGGCGGGATTCGCCTAACGAAAACTGCCGGGCCCGCTTGTGACGGGCGACCGGCCGAACCCCTCACTGAGGAGGATCGAGCAGTGACCACTTCGCCGCCGACTACGCCACCGACTTCGCCACCGACGGGCGACCGCCGGAAGGTCGTCCCAATCCCAACGGCCACTTCGGCACCGACGGACGACCGCCGGAAGGTCGCCCCGAACCCGTTGGTTCCGCTGCATGAGGCGATCGTGGCGGCCGGCCCGGGCGAGGTGTGGAACAAGGTGGCTGACTCCCTGAACGGGCTCCTGCAAGACTGGCAGTCATACGTCCACAATCAGAAGTGGGATCGCCTGGCCACGAACCTGGCTGCGGCCACGACCATCGCCGTGGGCATGTCTCTGCTGTGGGAGCGGAGCCAAAAGTACTACCAGTCGGACGGCGAACCTGACACGCGCTGATGCCCGTTCTGGACCGAGCGATCTTACCGCACAATCCGTCCCGATACCGCACGAACCCCGACGACAAATCGGCCTGGGTCGCCTACGCCGGGGGATCTGCAAAGGGGGCCCGCCCGACCACCGTGGCGTGTCCCCGGGGTCGCGGTGTGCGCCTACCGAATCCGCGTGAGGCGGATCGGATTACCGAAGTGGAAATAATTGGCCGTCGACCCCAACACTTCCGGATTCTTTGAAAATCCGGCCGCCGGCCGGCGAACCACCCTGCAAGGCCCGCGGAGTCGCCAGCGTGAACCGTCAGAACCTGCTGAACGTGATCCTCATCGCCTGCACAATCGCCAGCCTCGGGACAACCGTGACTCTGGCCCGCCGCCTCGATGCCGCGGAGCAGCAACTCCGACAGCTCACCGACCGGCCGGACCCGCCGACCATTTCCGCCCGGCCGCGGACGCTGCCAATGCCCGATTGATCGCGGGCCGCTTGCTCGGCACGCCGCGGCGCGCGACACTGCTTCCGCACGCCCTCGTGTCCAGTCACTTCACCACATCCCGGGGCGGAGGGAATGCCCGACGAGCCCATCCAAGTGGCGGCCGAAAGCCGTCCCCGAACCGGGGCGTTCGTCGTCGGCTGGGTTGTGTTTCGCATCCTCAACTCACTCCATTGGACCCTGGCCGGTGGACTCGGTTGGGGGTTCGGAACGGCCGTCGGCAGCATGGTTCCATTGCCGGGCGCCGCGACGGTCGGCGGGGCGATCGGATTGGCCCTTGCCATGTTCGCCGTCCTCACCATCGGTTTGGGTAAACAGTCCGAGCACACCCCGATTACCCTAGCGCTCTTCGGCGGTATCGCGGCCGGGAGCGCGTCACTTGCACTTCTCAGTCCGTTCGCTCCGGCGGCAGACCTCGTGCTCGGTGGTGTGCTCGGGCTGTTGATCGGCCTGTGCAGCTCCGTCATGAGGCAGTACTTCGCCCGCGTGCGCCTTGTCCCGGCGTTCGCAATTTCCCTCGTGGGGGCGGGCGTCTTTGCGGAGGTCGGTTTGCTGATCGGAGGACCGCTCGGGTGGGCCGCGGCGGGCGGAATCTCGCTCTTTGGCGTGGCGATACTCGCGGAGTGCTTCCGAAGTGACCCGGCCGTCGAGGTCGATGCCGACGAGAAGCCCGTCCGCGTCATTCCGCGACGCGAGATGATCCGGCAGATCACCCGGCAGAGCTGGTCGCTTACGGATCCCCTCGCCTGGGGCTGGCATGGGTTGATTGCTGGACTGTTGGCGAACCTGTGGGCGTCGTGGGCCGCGGAACATCCCGACATGAGTTTGGTGCACAGGCCGTTCCTGGTCTGCGGAGGCCTGGCCGCGGCCGTGATTTTCGCGACGCGTCTTGGGCTCCTGAAGCCGCCAGCTCAATCGCAGCCGCCCGGGTAGGTGCTGCCTGCCGGGCACGACCTTCGCGCCCGATGCCGGTCAAGAGATGTCTCCGGGTCGGCGTGCAAGGTCCGCCCGGCCCGCGGGACCTGCTTGGCCCGTCATCCTCACTTCGGCTCGTCGAACGTCTTCGCGTCCACCTTGTCGAGCACCTTGAAGTCGGTGATCTCGCTGTCAATGAACGGCTCGCCATTGCGCTTGCTCGCGACCTTCGTGGCCTTCTTGATCCCGGCGAACTCCTTGTAGTCGCCGTACGTCGTTTCCTGGTCGAACTCACCGCCCATGAGCCCGGCCACCTTGGCCGTCTGCTTCACGGGCAGCCCGCTCTCCTTGTCGAAGTACATCTTGAAGTCCTTGCCGTCGGGCCCGGTCACCTCGATGACCACCGCCGGCCTGTCGCCCACCTTCTCCTCGCCGGCCATCTTCGTTTTGAAGTCCTTCCCCTTGAGCGGCACGATCGTGACCGCGACGACCTGGAGATACATGGTCCGCTTCTGGTTGGCGAGCGCGTCCTTGTCGAGTTCGGTCTTCATGTCGCCGAACACCCGCCAGCCCTTGTCGCCGTTCTGGACGGCGACCCCCTTCACCTTGTTGCCGCCGAACTCGCCCTCGAACTCCTGGTGGACCTTGTCGAGGCCATCGAAGGTCATCTGGATGGTGAAGTCGCTGTCCTGGTCCTTGCGCCGGAGCTTGCCCTTGGACTTCCAGGTAACGGCCTTGGCTGCGGCGAGCTTTTCCTCCCCGCCGAGGGCCTTGATCGCCTTGTCGAGGACGGCCGTGACGTCCTTGTCGTCCGCCCGTGCGGGGCTCGCGAGGGCGCACACGATGGCCGTCACGAGCGCGGGCCCGATGAGCTTTCGCATGTTGATGTCTCGTCGTGTGAAGGGGGATGCGAGACGCGGTCGATCCGCGTCTTCCGGACGGGCGGACCGCATTGTGATCCGGCGGGACGGCTGTCGTCAAGCCGCCGGGGGCCAAAGATACGGAGCGGATGAAAGGCGAGTGAGATTCAAGCGGCGGCCGCGGCGGGCCGCGGGCCGTACGCGGCCGCGATGTTCGCCTGGGTGAACGCCTCCCGTACGGGCCCACTGGCGATGAGCCGAACGTTTAACAGGGTCACCCAGTCGAAATACTCCGGTACTGTGGTCAAGTCGTGGTGGACGACGAAGACGGTCCGCCCGGTCGCCCGCAGGTCCTGGAGTATTCCGATCACGGCCTTCTCCGTGACCGCGTCCACGCCCTGGAGCGGCTCGTCCATGAAGTACACGCGGGCGTCCTGGACCAGGGCCCGGGCGAGGAAGACGCGCTGCTGTTGACCCCCGGAGAGTTGGCTGATCTGCCGGTCCGCGAAGTCGGCCATGCCAACGCGCGCCAGGGCGTACATGGCCGCGTCCCGCTGCTCCTTCCCCGGGCGGCGGAGCCAGCCGAGTTGGCCGTAGGTGCCCATCAGCACCACATCCTTGACGGTCGTCGGGAAATCCCAGTCCACGGTCCCCCGCTGCGGGACGTAGCCGACTTGCTTGCGCTGTTCGCGGTACGGACGGCCGAGAATCGACACGGTCCCGGCGACCGGGCGCACGAGCCCGAGAATCGACTTGAGAAGGGTCGTCTTGCCGGCCCCGTTCGGGCCGACGACGGCCATGAGGACGCCCTGGGGGACGGTGAGATCGATGTCCCACAGGACGGGCTTGTCGCGGTACGCGACGGTCAGGTCCTCGACCTGGACGACGGGGGAGTCGATTGGTTGACGAGGTGGGGGCTCAGCGTAATCGGCAACGGGACCAGCCATCGACAGGCTCACGTCAACGATTCGACACCTAATCCCCGAGCGCCCGCACCATCGCGTCCACGTTGTGGCGGACCATTCCGACGTACGTCTCGCCCGGCGTCCCCGGCTCGCCGAGGGCGTCCGAGTAGAGCTGGTCCTCGGCGACGCGAACCATGAAACCCTTGTACTTCGAGCGCACGGCCTCCTGCACCGCCCTCATTCCCTTGTCGGGGACCGAAGTCTCGGTGAACACGGCCTTGATCTTCCGCGTGCCGATCAGGTCGGCCAGGTCCTGAACGTCGCGGCCGCTCGTGTCGCCCGCCGTGCTCACGCCTTGCAGGCCGCGGACCTCAAAGCCGTACGCCCGGCCGAAATATCCGAACGCGTCGTGGGCCGTGATCAAGACCCGCCGCGACTCCGGGACCTTCGAGAGCTTCAGGCGAACCTCGTTGTCGAGGGATTCGAGCTGGCGCAGGTAGGTACTCGCATTTGCCTGGTAGGTGTCGGTGTGGGGCGGGTCGATGTCGCAAAGGGTGTCCCGGACCTTCTCGACCACCTTCATCCACATTCGGACGTCGAACCAGACGTGCGGGTCTTTCGTTCCCTCAAACCCCTCCTCGGCCGCGCGCAGATCGGGCAGGTCTTCGGCAACGGCCACCGTCCATGTGTTTTGTGCCCGTACCTCGAAGATGTCGGTCATCTTCCCTTCGAGGTGCAAGCCATTGTAAAGGGTCAGGTGAGCGTTCTTGATTCGCACCAAATCGTTCGGGGAAGGGACGTATCGGTGCGGATCGACCCCCGGCCCCATCAGGCAATCGACCTCGACGTGCTGGCCGCCCACGGCGCGAGCCGCGTCCGCGATCATCCCGGTGGTCGCGAAGACCCTGACTGGCTTCCCGCCGAAGTCGGGTCGCGAGTGTTTACCGGGTAGCTTTCTACATCCAGGGGCGGCGAAAATTGCCAATGCGAGGAAGACGGCGATGGTTCGCATGATCGTATTTTGTCCGTAGGCTCACCTAATAAACCATATTAGCTTAGGCGAAATCCGTCCCGCTGTCCAGAGTTTTCTTCTGACATGCACCGAAAGCACGCGGAGGCGCTCAGTGGGTCGCGCCGTCCGGGCGGGACCGTCGCAGCCACTGGCAGCAACTGAAGTGTCGGATTCGTTAGTTCAGGTTCCGCTGGGCAGCCGCGACCTGCTTTTGCCCTTCCGCAAAGTGCGCGAGGTTGCTATCCCCCGCCGCCCACTTCGGGAACGGATTCCCGAAGGTCTGATTTCCTCTTGCGGAGTTGTCCGCATGCGCAGGGACGCCTTGCGGATTTTTCTTGTTTTTGTTGGGACAACCTATTGGCTTCTCGCCGGGCCGCCGCGGGCCGGTGCGGGCCCCTGAGCCGTGGGGGCGCCATGCCCCTCATCAATCGGCGGTGCGCCGATCCCGACTGTCCAACCCACCGCGCCGCGATACGTTCCGCCCAAGCTCGAATCCTCGCGGGCGCTGGCCCCGAAGACACAACCGATCGCCCGCGGTCAGAGCGACGACAACTCCACGACCACGCTACGGATCCCGACCCCGGAAGAGCTGGGGCTCGGCACTCGCAAGCTCGTGACCGGTGACGAACCTCTCGACTGGGCCCTCGTCGAGCGCAAGCTCGACGCTGCCGGCGTCACGGCCTACCAGATGGAGAAGACGTCGAACGGATTCCGCTTCACCTGCCAGCTCACGGCCGGGCCGGTGAGCGGTCGCGGCGGG
>DATFWZ010000410.1:0-4767 GCA_035258765.1 Gemmataceae bacterium | reverse complement strand
CGGCCAGGAGTGCCACCGTCACCCATGCCCCGTCAGCGAACTTGGCCACCAGGACGACGGCTAGGGCGGCCGCGGTGCCGACCGCCCCTGCCCCGTTGACCACCGCTGCCACACGGGAGCCGCGACCGCCAACCCGCAACCAGTGGGCGACCATCCCGGCTTGCGAAAGGGTGAAGGCGAGGAACGCGCCGACGGCGAACAGGGGAATCAAGTTGTCCGTGAGGCCACCGAACGCGATCAAAAGTCCGCCGGCCAGCACGGTGATGAGCAGAATTCCGCGGGTGTAAACCAGCCGCCGGCCGCGGTGGGCGAACCCGCTCGGCAGGAACCCGTCCTGGGCGACCGCCCGACACAGCCGGGGGAAATCGGCGAACCCGGTGTTCGCCGACAGGGCCAACACGGCAAGCACTCCCCCGATTGTCACGTAATACACGACGCCGCGGCCGGCGACCGCCGCGACCAGCTGGGACAGGACGCTCTCGTATCCTTCCTTGCCCGGTTCGGTGGCCCCGATCCCGTATGCCCGGCACAGGTAGGCGATGCCGATCAGGAGCACGCCCAGGATCAGAATGATGGCGGTCAGCGTGCGACGGGCGAACTTGACGGGCGGTTCGCGAAACGCGGCCACCCCGTTGCTGACTGCTTCAACGCCTGTCATCGCGGTACAACCGCTCGCGAATGCCTTGGCTAGAACCCAGAGACCGACGGCCTCGGTTCCTGGTGGCATGGCCGGGGGCGAGTCCACGGGCACCGGGTGTCCGCTGGTCGCGATTACCTTCCACAGTCCAACCGCCAAGATGCCGAGCAGGGAGATAATGAACAGGTAGGTCGGCAGCGCGAACGCCAGGCCGGACTCCCGCGTCCCGCGCAAATTGACCGCGGCAATGACCCCAAGGATGACGAGACAAAGGATCAGAGTGTACGGCTGAAGGTTCGGGACCGCCGAGACGAGGGCCCCGACGCCGGCGGAGATTCCGACCGCGACCACCAACACGTAATCAATCATGAGGGCGGCCGCGGCCAGCAACCCAGAGCGGATCCCGAGGTTGTCCTTCGCCACGGTGTACGACCCACCGCCGCTCGGGTAGGCGGCGATCGTCTGCCGGTACGACAGGTACACGATGAAGAGCAGGCCAACGATCAACAGGGTGATCGGCCCGATATACCCGAGCCCGGCCGTCCCCAAGACGAGAAGGATGGTCAGGGCGGCCTCGGGGCCGTAGGCCGCCGACGCCAGGGCGTCGAGCCCGAGCGTCGGAATCCCGGCGATAGTGCCGACGCGGTGCCGTTCCTCCTCGGCTGTGGCCAGCGGCCAGCCAAACAACCAGTTGAGCAACGCCATCGGCAGCCTGTCCTCGACGTCGGCAATAGCACGGTGCGGGGCGGTACGACACCGAGCTATTCGACGTTCAGTTCCTTCAGCACGGACTCGAACCGACCCCACGGGATCGGTTTGGTCGGCACGGGGGCGGTCCGCCGGTCGAGCGCCAGGTCGAGGATATACATGGTCTCGACAAAGGTCGTCCGCTTCCCGGCGGCACGCAGCTTGGCCATGTGCTCCTGCTCGGCCTTGAATCGGCGTGCCAACTCCATGAGTGTCAATACCCGCGCCCCATCCGAGCCGTGCTCCACCTGCGCGTTCCGCGATGCCGTCCAGTCATCGAGCAATACCAGGTCGGCCCGCGAGATAACCACAATTGTGATCGGCTGATGTTGCGCGAGGGCGGCCGGCTCGCAACACGGGGCCATCACGTACAGGTCGTGTTCGAACGGGGAGTTCGCGACCCGGTCGCAGACGAAATTGGTCAAAGTTTCCAGCAGGTACGACCCTTCCGCGCCTTCCATGGAGATCAAGGTCTCGCGCGGCGTCACTCGGAACGCGCGACGGACCAGGACGGCCGCGAGGTGCCCGTTCGGGACCACGCGGCTCAGCTCCGACTGCCCGAGTGACCGGATGCGCAATCGAGTCGGCACACGGCGCACGCCGCGCCCGTCCGCGGCCGAGACTTCCGTGGTCTCAAGGAGGTGTAGGCTGATGACGACGGTGTCGCGGGCATCTCCCGTGAGCACGGCCAAGCGCTCGCGCAATCGCCGCCACCGCGCGATCAAGAAGCTGACCAGCCCGCCCAGGATCATGCCGATCACGATCCCGACGCCCCGGCCGCTCAGTTCGTTCAGGAGCTTCTCAAACATTGGCGCACCATTGTGTCGGGGATTCCAAGCCTCCCTGTCATCCCCAATAATCGGCCTCAAGCAGCCCGCCGGCCGCGAACCCGAGAAGTCCGCCTGCCACGAGACAGCTTAACCGATATTCGGAAGGGACGACCAGACACACTAGCGCCGCGGTCATAAACCCCGGCAAAATCCAAAAGAGGGCCACCGCGAACACACGCCATTCCCAGGCGAGCGCGTATTGATCTTCACTCGGAGGCCCGCCGACCTCGCGCTCAAACAGTTCGTCGTCGTTCGACATGGATCGGCCGCCCGATCAAGGGGCGGCAGGTTGCGGGACCGGGAACTTTGCGTCCAGGTCCCGGTTGAGAGTCAGGACGTTGACGCGCGCCTCGCCAAGTACGCCGAGGGTGCGCCCGTCGGTGTGGGCGGCCACCAGCTTGCGGATTTCATCGACGTTGGCCTTGCGCTCTGTGGCCACGCGCGTAACCTGGTACTCGGCCGCCGCGGGGCTGATGTGCGGGTCGATTCCGCTGGCCGACGCGGTCACTAGATCGGCCGGCACCGGGCCTGTCTGGTCCGGGTGCGCCTTACGGACTGTTTCCACATGGTCGGCGATCGCTTTGAGCTGGTCCGGGTTGGTAGGCCCGAGGTTTGAGCCGGTCGAAGAGGCGGCATTGTTGCCAAACGGCGATGTCGCCGACGGCCGGCCCCAGAAGTAGTGCGGCGCGTCGAACGGCTGCGCGATCAACTCGGACCCGACCGGCTTGCCTTCTTTATCCCGGATCAGGCTCCCGTTGGCGGCATGCGGGAACAGTCCCTGTCCGACCAATGTGATGAGCAGCGGGTAAGCAACGCCAGTTACCAACGTCAGGAGCACGAATATGACGATCGCAGGACGCAATTGCGATTTCATGACACACCTCCTTAGGCCAACCCCAGCAACACGAGCAGCCAGTCGATCAGCTTGATGCCGACAAACGGCACGATCAGCCCGCCCAGGCCATAGATCAGCATGTTGTTTCGCAGCAATCGCGAGGCCCCCACCGGCCGGTACTTGACGCCGCGCAGAGCCAGGGGGATCAGCGCCACGATAACCAGGGCATTGAAGATGACCGCCGACAAGATGGCGCTCGCCGGGGTCGCCAGGTGCATCAGATTGAGCCGATCAAGGACCGGGTACGTGCTGGCGAACGCGGCCGGGATGATCGCGAAATACTTCGCCACGTCGTTGGCAATGCTGAACGTCGTCAGCGCCCCGCGCGTGATCAGGAGCTGCTTGCCGATCTCGACCACCTCGATGAGCTTGGTCGGGTTCGAATCGAGATCGACCATGTTGCCGGCTTCCTTGGCCGCCTGGGTGCCGGAGTTCATGGCGACCGCGACGTCGGCCTGGGCCAGCGCCGGCGAGTCGTTGGTGCCGTCGCCAGTCATGGCGACCAGCCGCCCGCCGCCCTGGTATTCGCGGATCATCTTGAGCTTCGCTTCCGGCGTCGCCTGGGCGAGAAAGTCGTCCACGCCGGCCTCCGCGGCGATGGCCGCGGCTGTGAGCGGGTTGTCGCCCGTGATCATCACGGTCTTGATGCCCATGCGTCGCAGTTCGGAGAAGCGTTCCTTGATCCCGCCCTTGACGATGTCCTTGAGATAAATGACACCAAGCGCCCGCGGGCCCTCCGCGACGACCAGCGGGGTGCCGCCGCGGCGGGCGATCTCCTCGACGCTGCGCTGAACTTCCGCGGGCATGCTTCCGCCCTGGCCGCGGACGAAAGTTTCGACGGCGTCGCCCGCCCCCTTGCGGACTTTCCGGCCGTTCATGTCCACACCGCTGATCCGCGTCTGGGCCGAGAACGGAATGAAGTTCGCGTGCAGGTCCTGAACGTTGCGGCCGCGGAGGCCGTACTTCTCCTTGGCCAAGACGACGATGCTGCGCCCCTCCGGCGTCTCGTCGGCCAGCGAAGCGAGCTGGGCGGCATCGGCGAGCGCCGGGAGCTGCACGCCGTTGGCAGGGATGAACTCCACTGCTTGCCGGTTGCCCAGCGTAATCGTGCCGGTCTTGTCCAAGAGCAGCACGTCCACGTCACCCGCGGCCTCGACCGCCCGGCCGGACATGGCGATCACGTTCGCCTGGATCATCCGGTCCATCCCGGCGATGCCAATGGCCGACAGCAGGCCGCCGATCGTGGTCGGGATCAGACAGACCAGAAGCGCGACCAGGACCGTGACGCTGACCGGCGTCCCCTGGCCGGCCGCCTGTACGCTGTAGGCCGAGAACGGCAGGAGTGTGACGCAGACGATGAGGAAGATGATCGTCATCGCCGCGAGGAGGATGTCAAGCGCGATCTCGTTCGGCGTCTTCTGCCGCTTGGCCCCTTCAACCAGCGCGATCATCCGATCCAGAAACGTTTCGCCCGGGTTAGCGGTGACGCGGACGACTAGCCAGTCGGAAAGCACCCGTGTGCCGCCGGTCACGCTGCTGCGGTCGCCGCCGCTTTCGCGGATGACCGGGGCACTCTCGCCGGTGATGGCGCTCTCGTCCACGGAGGCGACACCTTCGATGACTTCGCCATCGGCGGGAATCATCTCCCCGGCCTGGAT
>DATFWZ010000409.1:0-4609 GCA_035258765.1 Gemmataceae bacterium | reverse complement strand
CCGGGGTGACCTGCTCGAGTGCCCGGAACAGACGCACGAGCGCGCGCTGGAGCACGTCGTCGGTCTGCTCCCACCGGCGGACGCCCGGATAGTCGGCCATCATCTTGTGGGCCAGCCGCTCCAGGTTGGCGGCCGTTCGGCGGACAAGCTCGTCGCGGGCCGCCCCGTCGCGGGCCACCACTCGCCCGAGCAGGTCGCGCAGTTCAGTTGTCCGCAGGTCGTCGGCCACGCCGAGTGCCCAAGAAAGTTGCCGGACCGGTGTCGGATTTGTTCCGCGGGTCTCGCTGGTAGGGTACGGACCGGGTTGTAACCGCCCGGCAAGCCCTATGGAATCCCCGACCTGGAGCCGGTCATGTCGCCGTTGCAATATCGCGTCGCCGCATTCGCCTCATTCGTGATTATCGCGACTGGGGCCGGGGCCACCAGCTTACTTTTTCAGTCTCGACGGCCCATCCCATCCTCCGACGTGATTATCGCGGCTGGGCCCGAGGTCACCCGTGCCGGCGACTTGCCGTCCCGCCACCGGCTCGGCGAGAAGGTGGACCTGCCGCCCCTCCAGGACTCGGACGGCAAGAAGGTCGAGCTTCCCGCCGGTAAGCCGGTGGTCGTCGCCTTCCTCTCCTTTGACTGCCCGGTGGCCCGCGACTACGTCGGCGTTCTGTCCCGGATGGCTTCCGACCGCGGGTCGAAGGTCACGTTTGTCGGTTTCGTCCCGACGGACGACCCGCCGGCCGAGTTCGCCCGGCACGTTCGGGAGTTCGGAGCGACTTTCCAGATCCTTGCAGACCGCCGACACGAGGCCGTCGCCGCGTTGCAAGCCGGGCACACGCCCGAGGTCTTCGTCCTCGACGGCGACGGCCTGTTGCGTTACCGCGGACGGGTGGACGACCGGTACGGGGCCCGGCTGAAGCCGAACGCCCGCGTGACCCGACACGACCTGAAAGAGGCGATCGACGCCGTTCTGACCGGCAAGCCAGTCGAGACTCCAGTGACCACGCCCGTCGGCTGCCCGATCCCAGCCCTCGACCAGTCAAAGGCAACCGACGGCCCGGTCACGTACTACCGCGACGTGCTGCCGATCCTCCAGGCCCGCTGCCAGGAGTGCCACCGGAAGGGCGAGGTCGGGCCATTCAGCCTAATGACGTACAAGGAAGCCTTTACCCGGGCCGAAGACATCAAGGAATACACGGCGAGCCGGAAGATGCCGCCGTGGAAGGCCAACGATGGGTTGCCGTTCCAGCACGACCGTCGGCTGCCGGCCCACGAAATCAAAACGCTGGCCGAGTGGGTCGATTGCGGCAAGCCGGCCGGCGAGCCGAAGGACGCCCCACCAGCCCGAACCTTCGCCACCGGCTGGTCGCTCGGGGAGCCAGACCTGGTGCTGACCATGGACGACATGCGGCTGGCGGGCAACGGGCCGGACCGCTTCCAGTGCGTCGTGCTGCCGACCGGGCTGGCCGAGGACCGATTCGTTGTCGCGTTCGAGGTCCGGCCGGGGAACTCGAAGGTTGTGCACCACGTGATCGGCTACTTCGACACAACCGGGTCGGCGCGGAAGATGGCCCGCGAGGCGGAGGCGACCGGCGACGATCGCGGGCCGGGGTACGAGTCGCCCATGGGGATCGGGTTCACGCCAGACGACCCGGAGGCTGTCGGCGGAATGGGCGGCTGGACGCCCGGCATGCGCGGGGTCAAGGCCCACGCGGGGACCGGGCTCCTCCTGCCGAAGGGGTCGGACGTCGTCTTGCAGATCCACTACCACCGGACGGGTATGTCGGAAACCGACCGGACGCGGATCGGCCTCTACTTCGCGAAGGAGAAGAACCTGAAGCAGTTGCGAGTGCTCGCTGTCCCCGGCCTGGTGTCCGAGTCCGACGGCCACCGGCCCTTCGACGTGATCCCCGCTGACCGGTCGGCTCACCGGGTGGCCGGGAAGGTCTTGCTGGAGGAAGACTGCGACGTGTACTCGGTTCTCCCGCACATGCACATGCTCGGGACGAAGATCCGCGTGACGGCGAGCGCGCCCGGCGGGTGGGAACGGTCGATCGTCGTCGTTGACCAGTGGGACTACGGCTGGCAGGAGAACTACCAGCTCGTCGACCCGCTGCCGCTCAAGGCCGGCACCGTGCTCACGGTGGAGGCCGAGTACGACAACAGCGCGAAGAATCCGCTCAACCCGTCGAGCCCGCCTAAGGACGTCCGTCGCGGCGAGGGGACGACCGACGAGATGCTCTTCGCCTTCCTCAGGGTGGCCGGGAACGGTGTTGGGCCCGTCAAGTTCCGCCTGCTGACCGACAGGGCTGACTACCAGCCGTCTGCGAAGTAGCTAGCTGCCGTCCGACGGCCGCCGGGTGACGCTATGGAACTGTTCAAAGACTCGTTCATTCTCGCGGTCACCCTGCCGGCGTACCTCGTCCTGATCTGGCTGGAAGTCGTCGTCAGCCACGTCCACGGGCGGCCCTACTACACACTCAAGGGGACGGCGACGAACGTCGGTCTCGCGGCCGTCAACATCGGCCTCGACCTGGCAATGCGCGGGTTCTGGTTCGCCGCCCTTGCCTGGGGATACCAGTTCCACTCCTGTGATCCCGCCGGCGGACTGGCCTACTGGGTCGCGCTGCTCCTCCTGCAAGACTTCCTCTTCTACTGGCTGCACCGGGTCGACCACACCTGCCGGCTGTTCTGGGCCGTCCACTCGACCCACCACTCGGCCGGCGAGTTCAACCTGACCGTCGGTTTTCGCCCGTCCGTCCTCCAGCCGGTCTACCGGTTCGCCTGGTTCCTGCCGCTCCCCGTCATCGGGTTCCGGCCGGAGGACGTGCTGCTCATGTACTCGGTCACCCAGCTCTACGGAGTGCTGGTCCACACCCGGTACGTCGGCCGACTGGGGCCGCTCGAATGGTTTCTGTGCACTCCATCGCATCACCGAGTGCACCACGGGATCAACCCCGCCTACCGGGACAAGAACCTCGGCATGGTGCTGATCGTGTGGGACCGGCTGTTCGGCACCTTCGTCCCGGAAACGGAAGAGGTTCGATTCGGCTGGCCCGGACCGGCCAACCCACTGCGGGTAATCCTGGCCGAGTGGCGGGCGATGGCCGGCGACTTGGCCCGACCCGGGTCGCTCGCGACCCGCTTGAAGTATGTGTTCGGCCCGCCCGGCTGGCGCGCGGCGCCGGCCCCCTCCCCCGGAGAGCGCCCGTGAACGTCGGCGTCCTGGAACTGATCTCGTTTACCGTCCCGCCGGAATGGCGGCCACAGTGGGCCGCGTCGCGCCTCCGTCGGCACTTGTACAGCGTGATGCCCCAGGTGGTCGCCGCGTGGGCCCGCCGTTTCGGGCACCGCGTCCACTACGCCACCTACTACGGCCAGGCCGACCCGCGGATGCTGCTGCCAGACGACCTCGACGCCGTCATCATCTCGTCGGCCACCCAGGCGAGCGCGCTGGCGTACGCGCTCGCCAGAGTCTATCGGCGCCGGAACGTGCTGACGGTCCTCGGCGGGCCGCACGCCAAGTGCTTCCCGGCGGACAGCGCCCGGTTCTTCGACGTGGTTGTGGTCGGCCCGTGCGACCAGGAGCTGGTCGGCAATATCCTGGGCGGGCACATCGGGCCCGGCTCCATCGTCCGAGCCGCCCGCCGGCCGACCGACTTCCCGCCTGTGGAGGAGCGCTTGCCGGACGTGAAGGTGGCCAGCTTCACCAACGGCCGGCCGCGCGGGCTGCACGTCTTCGCGCTGTTGAGCAGCGTCGGCTGCCCGTACACGTGCAACTTCTGCACGGAGTGGAACACGCCGTATGCCCCGCTGGCCAAAGACCGGCTGACGGCCGACCTGCGGTTCATCGGCCGACACTTCCCGCACGCGGTGGTGGCGTACCACGACCCGAACTTCGCGGTGCGCTTTGACCAGACGATGGACGCAATCGAAGCGTCTGGCTCGCCGTTCAACCGGTACGTGATGAACTGCTCGCTGTCGGTCCTCCGGGAGGACCGGTTGGCCCGGCTGCGGCGGACGAACTGCGCGTTCGTCGCCCCCGGGGTGGAGTCGTGGTACGACTACGGGAACAAGGCGGCGGCCGGGGAGAGACACGGACGGGACAAGCTCGAGTACGTGGTCGACAAGTTCCGGCAGATCCGCCGTTACGTGAGCGGCTTGCAGGCCAACTTCTTGTTCGGAACCGACCACGACCAGGGCCGAGAGCCGGCCGACCTGACGGTCGAGTTCCTGCGGCGCTTACCGTACCTCTGGCCGAACGTGAACACACCGACGCCGTACGGCGGGACTCCTCTGTTCGACCAGTACCTGGCCGAGGGGCGAGTGCTGCGCCAGCTCCCGCTGGCCTTCTATTGTGCCCCATACCTGGCGACGACACTGAAGCACTACGACCCGCCGGGGTACTACAGCCAGCTCCTGCGAATCCACGACGCGGCGACGGACGGGCGGGCCTTGATCCGGCGGGTGGCGGCCCGGAACTCAATCGGGGTGCGGCTGGCCCACCTGTCGCAAACGCTCTCGTACCGTACCCAGCTCCGGGAGATGCGGCTCGTGCTGCGGCTGTTGGAGACGGACTCGCAGTTCCGGGCGTTCCACGACAATCGCCCGGTGCCGC
>DATFWZ010000408.1:0-3879 GCA_035258765.1 Gemmataceae bacterium | reverse complement strand
CCTGGCGGTGGGCATGACGGCCGTCTTCGTCCCACAGGACCTGGCCTACCTCGACGTGAGTGTGGCGGACCTGCATGCCCTCAACCCGCGCCTGGTGCCGCTGATCGCCCATGACCGGGCCGGGTTTGGCGGGGCGCTGATCGCGGCCGGGTCGGCCGCGGCTCTGTGCGTCTGGTGCGGGCGACCGTCGCGGTCGCTCTGGCAGGCCCTCGCGCTCGCGGGGCTCGCGGGGTTCGGCCCGGCGATCGGAGTGCACTTCGCGATCGGGTACACGGACCCGATTCACCTGACCCCGGCTGTGGCCGGCGCCGCACTCTTTGCGGTCGGTCTGGCCCTGACGTACCGACCAATCGCCCGCGGCGTCGCATGCCGCGACAAAGCAGCGGCGGGACGACATGCCTGACGCCATCTGATTCCCGGCTGGCCGCGTTCCCGCCCTTCGGGAGTTGGGCCCCCAGTTGCTCCATCTCACGCGGCGACAGCGGTTCACCGCGTTGGTCTTGCCGTTCGTGTGCGCCGGGGCCTACTTCGCGTGCGCCGCGGCCGGCTGGTGGCCGGCCGCCGTCGCGGCCCTCGTCGCCCTGAGTTTTGTCACCTACCCTTCCACCTCACATGACCTGGTCCACCGGAATCTGGGCCTCCCCGGCCGAACGAACGAGGTATTGTTGTGCATGATCGAGTTGCTGGCCCTGCGGAGCGGCCACGCTTACCGGGCCGCTCACCTGCACCATCATGCCCGATTCCCGGCGGCCGACGACATTGAGGGGGCCGCCGCGCGGATGACCTGGCTCGGGGCGCTGGCGGACGGGCTAACGCTTCAGGCCCGCGTCTGGTGGTGGGCCGTCCGTCGGGGTGGGAAGGAGCGTGTGTGGGTGCTCGGCGAGGGTGTCGCGTGCGTGGCGCTGCTTGTAGGTTCGGCGGCCCTGGCGGCGGTAACGCCGCTGTTCCTTGTGTACGCGGCCTTGATGCTGGCCGGAAGTTGGTTGATCCCGCTGGCCACGTCCTACGTCCCGCATGACGCGGATGGGGCGGACGAGCTGTCGCGGACGCGCCTTTACCGGGGCGTGGTCGCGGCCGTAATCGGGATGGGGCACCTGTACCACCTGGAGCACCACCTGTACCCGTCGGTTCCGCACCAGAACTGGCGCGAGTTGGCGCGGCGGCTCGACCCTTACTTATTGCGGGCCGGCATCCGACCGGTGAGGATCTGCTTCTAGCGAGACGTCGCGCGTACCGGGGCCAGGCATGCCGCGAAAGAACGCCGGCTTCCCTTGCCGCTCGTGCGGCAAGTACGACCCCGAACTGCCCATGCGAACTGGAGACGACCGACCATCCGCTGGCCGTCGAGCAGCGTGAGGGGATTACGCGGTCCCGGGTGCGGGAGATTGCCGAGCTGGTGCTGCACGGGTGAACAAAGCCGCAGGCCCCGCCGGGCGAATAAACTGGCAGATAGGGCCCAGCCATTTCGTCGCGGACTCGCCAAGCCTCCGGGGATTGACCATGCGTCTGCTCGTCGAATGCCCGGACTGTCACCGCCAGTACGACGCCACCCGCCGCCGGGTCGGCAGCCGGTTCCGTTGCCATTGCGGTCACCTGGTGCAAGTGCACCGGCCGGAAGGACACGACGCCCGCGTCGTGCGGTGCTCCGCGTGCGGCGCGACACGCACGGAGGGCGAGCCGCGCTGCCCGTACTGCGACTCCGAATTCACCCTGCACGAGCGCGACCTCAACACTGTCTGCCCGCACTGCCTGGCCCGGGTCAGCGACCAGGCCCGGTTCTGCCACTACTGTGGAACAAACCTGGTCCCCGAGCACGACGCCGGCGCGGACACGAAGCTCCTGTGCCCGGCGTGCCAGGACGGCCACCGCCTCGTCAGCCGGCAGATCGGGGATCACGTGATGGTCCTCGAGTGCGGCCGGTGTGCCGGTTTCTGGATGGAGCACGAGGTGTTCCGCCGGCAGGTGGAGCTGGCGCGGAGCGACGCCCTGCCGGCTGGCACGCTCATGGACTCCCCGCAACGCGTCGCGGCCAGGGTGGGGCTCCCGGCCGGCTCCGTCGCCGGCGAGCGCGGCTCCTTCTACCGACCATGCCCGGTGTGTCGGGACCTGATGAACCGCCGCAACTACGGGCAGGATAGCGGCGTCATCCTCGACATGTGTAAGGAGCACGGCCTCTGGTTCGACGCGGACGAGCTGGCCCGGGTCCTCGCCTGGGTGCGGGCCGGCGGCGGCCGCGAGCCGACCCCGGCGAAGGGGCCGTCGGCCCAGGCGTTTGCCATCATGCAGGGGCAACGCGAGCCCGAGCGGCCTCGCGGCTTCTTCGGTACGTTGCTCGACCTCCTGTGCCGACCGCCGGAGTATCTGTAACCGGTTGCTGGCGGCTCGCGTTCCGCCGCAGCCCAGTTGGGTGGCGGAACACTCGACATTGCATGGCGGTCCGAGGGCCGGAGTGTCCGATCCAAAACGCGGCTTGTCCAGTTTTGGACCCCCGGAAAGTGTCCAGAATTCCTCAGGGCGCCACATGGTGTGCATGTGTGGCGGCCTGAGGCGGCCTGAGGAGCCGCCCGTCCCGGCAAGGACTTGCGCCCATTCGTCCGGGCACCAGAATGTCGCAATTGGCGGCCTGAGAAATGAGCGCGCAGACGGGGGGCTAACTTTGGCGCCCGACCTTCAGGCGGTAGCCGCGCCCAGGTCGCCCTCCTGGCGGCTCCGGAATGGAAGAGAGTAGTTCGATGTTGTTCATGGTCATCGAGCGGTTCAAGGATCGTGACCCGGGGCCGATCTACGCCCGGGTCCGCGAGCTGGCGGTCACCGCTCGGTCGCGGTCGCCTCGACGGTCAACGAGACCGATTCGCCGGTGTCCGTTTTGATCGTCAGCACCTTCCGGACCGGCCCGACTTTTTCCGGCTCGAACACCAGTATCAGGCCCTCCGACTTTGCCCGCCGCGACGGGACGATGACGACCGACAGGCCGTCGCCCTGGCCGTCCACAGCCGTCACCTTGAACGGCTTCTCGGCAATGACCGATACGACCTGCTTGTGCTCCTTCCCGACGCCGACGGGGGGGAGCCGCAGCTTGTTGGTCGGGCTGAGCCCGAGCAGCATCAAAGGGGGGTGGACCGTCCCGGTCGCGGAGAGCGTCAAGCTCGGGGCGGTCGGGTCGTTGGTCTTCAGGACGATGGGCTCGTTGAAGACGCCTGGCGGGGCCTGCTCCTTGAGGGTCGCGGTCACCTTGTATGTCGTCGCCGCCGCGGGCACTTTCTCAGTGGTTACGGTGAACAGATCCTTGTTGCACTCGGCCCCTTTGACCGCCCAGCCCGCCTGTTTGCCCGTGTACGTGACCTGGACCGACTTGGCCATTGCCCTCCCGGCCGGGACGGGCCCGAACGTGATCGCCCCGGGATCGATGGCAATGTCCAGCCGGCTGTCGGCCAGGATGACGAGCCGGGCGTCCCTACTGAACTCCCTCTTCGTCGTCGGGTCCTGGCCCTTGAATCGCACCTTGAACTCGACTTGCTTGGGCCCCTCGATCCCGGCGGTTTCGAGCCGCACGTCGATTTGCCCGGTCTCCAGCGGGTCCATTTGCGCCGTGTACTTGACAACGGACACCCACCGACATGCGGGCTGGATCGGCTCCACCTGCATGGGCACGGCGTAGATGTTCGTCATCCGGAAGCTGTAGTCGCGGACCGTCCCCTTCGGCACGGTCCCGAAGTCGTGGAGGATGACGGGGGGCGGGGGCGCGTCCTTGCCGCTGAAGAACTTCTGGGCCCAGTTGGGCAGTTTGTCGTCCTGGGCTGCGAGCGGCGGGCAGAACAGAAGGGCAACGAGCGCCGGGCGGGTGAGTCGGCTCATGGTGCGAATCCGTGCGGAGGAGGG
>DATFWZ010000407.1:0-13147 GCA_035258765.1 Gemmataceae bacterium | reverse complement strand
CCCAACGCCTCCGCCTTGCAACTATAGGCTCCGTACAACATTCGGAACGATTCGGTTCCCGGGAGGCAAGGAATGCGTTACCTCGTGACCGGCGCCGCCGGGTTCATCGGCTCCCACCTGTGCGAACGGCTCCTGGCCCTCGGCCACGACGTTACCGGCCTCGACGCCTTCATTCCGTATTACCCGAAGCCGGTCAAGGAACGGAACCTCGCCGAGGCGAAGCGGCTCCCGAAGTTCCGCTTCCTCGCCCGCGACCTGCGCGGCGACGACTTGCGCGACGCCGTCGAGGGGGCCGAGGTGATCTACCACCTGGCCGCAATGCCCGGCCTGGTCGCGAGCTGGACCGACTTCGACCTGTACCTGTCGTGCAACGTCACGGCCACTCAGCGGCTGCTCGAGGCGGTCAAGGGGAGCCGCACGCTCAAGCGGTTCGTGTACGGGTCCACGTCGAGCGTGTACGGGAAGTTCGCGTCCGGGGATGAGTCGCTGCCGACGCGGCCGGTGTCGCCATACGGGGTGACCAAGCTCGCGGGCGAGAACCTGGCCCGGGCCCACCAGGAGACGTTCGGCACGCCGGTGGTGGCACTGCGCTTCTTCTCCGTCTACGGCCCCCGGCAGCGGCCGGACATGGCTTACCACATCTTCATTCGCGCGTTGCTCGCGGATGAGCCGGTGACGGTCTACGGCGACGGCCAGCAGGTCCGCGGCAACACGTTCGTCGCCGACTGCGTGGAAGCGGTGGTGGCGTCGGCGAATGCCCAGGTCGGCGAGATGTTCAACGTCGGCGGCGGGGAAATGGTCAGCGTCCGCGACGTGCTCGGCAAGCTGGAGCGGATCGCGGGGAAGAAGTTCACGGTCCGCACCGAGGCGGCCCGGGCGGGCGACCAGCGGCACACGTTCGCGGACACGACGAAGCTGCGCCGACACCTGGGCTGGGAGCCGAAGGTCGGCCTGGACGAGGGACTCACGCGGCAGTGGGAGTGGCAGCGGGCCGGGTAGTAGTAGGCACACTCCGTGTGCCGTCCGTCAACGACAACGGCACACGGAGTGTGCCTACTACTTTGGTGGGCGTCAAAGCCTCGACCCGCCCTACGGGGCAGTCGCCGCGACGTACGCCCGCACAGCCGCGTCAAAGTCCCCCCGCAGGACCGCGACGCACGCCCGCAGCCGCTCGACGTCGGGCCCGGCCCGCAACTCTTCGGTCTCTCTCAATTCATCGAGCGCCTGCTCGAACCGGCCCGCCTCGACGGCTGACTTCGCCGCCGCGACGTGACATTCGCGGCGCGCCTCGAGCGCCCACAACAAGGACAGGTCGGCCTTGCACCGCCGGCACGCGGGGGCGATCGAGTTGTCGGCCCGACAGACGGGACAGCGGATGGTCATGGTCGGTCCGGGAACGCGGGGGTATCTGCCGTTAGCCGCGACGCGCAGCGGAGCGCGTCACCTGGACGCCCCGGGGCGCTCGAATCAATGCCCCCGACACGCCCGCGTGACGCGCTCCGCTGCGCGTCGCGGCTAACGGCAGTCACTCGGCACTCAGATTGGCCAGGAAGTCGTCGTACGCGGCCCGCGTCCGGGCCTCGTCCGCGTGCAGCGTCTTCAGCTTGGCCTGGAGCTGGTCCATCTCCGTCTCCTGCTCCTCCAGCGTCTTCAGGTACTTCTTGAACAGGTCCGAGTCCTTGGGCAGCTCGCGCATGTTCTCCCGCAGGCGCTTCTGGTCCGCGGTGATCGTCTGGACGCGCGTATTCGCCGCCTGGATGTCCTGGCGGACCCTGTCCCAGTTGCCCTTCACCTTCAGCGCCTCGGCCAGCTTCGCCTTCAGGGACTGCGGCGCTTCCCGCAGGCTCATGAAATAGCGGATCTGGTCGTCGGAGTTGTTGGTGAGCTGGACGCTCGACCCGATGTCCCTCTCCTCGGTCACCGTGTAGCTCAAGTCCTTCTTGGCCGCGACCGGAACCTCGAACCGGAACACGTCGGCCGCTTCCTCCTTCGGCTTGTGCTCGCCGACGAACTTGAACCCCTGCCCCTTCCGGTTCGGGTGCTCAATGAGCAAGGACCGGTCGCTGGTGCTGCGATTGGACACGTCGTAGACGCGCTCCTCGCGGAGGAGCGTATTCGTGTAGACGATGCCCTTCACGGCTTTCACGCTCGTAATCCGGCTGGTGTTGTTCCCGGACTTGGTCGCGACCTCCGTACCCAGGTCAACGGCGTATGAGACGAGCCGCTCCTCATCGGGTTGGAGATCGAGAACTCGAGTGTCGCCCGCGTAGACCGAGCCTTCAAACACCGTGATCGGCCCCTGCGTCAACGGCATGCCGGTTGTGTTCTTGAACTTCAGACCCAGGAGCGGGTGCTTGGCCTGGACCCCGGGGTTGTAAATGGAAACCCGCTTTCCTTCGACGTCTTTGTTCACAATGGGCAAGAGAGCCGACTTCTGCCGGGCCAGGTCCACCGGGCGGTCGATGATGTACTGGAAGTAGTCGCCGAGCGAACTGGCCGTCGCGACGCTCGCGACGCTGGCGCCGAGGTCCATCCGGCCCTTGAGCTTGTCGGCGACGGCGCCGGCATACAGGCGCTCTTGTTCCGTTTGGGCCTCCATGCCGCGGAGCCGGCCGTCGCGGGCCGCGGACTTGGGGGCCGGCATGCCTCCCGCCGGCGGCCCGCCCGGCCCGCCCGGCATGCCGAAACCCTGCCCGCCAAAGCCGCCGCCGGACCGGCCCGGCATACCGGGGGGCGTATAGGCCGCCCCATCGATCGCCCGGTTCATGGCCCCGCTATAGGTCGGCGGGCGGAGCGACGCGAACAGCTCCGGCTCGACCGTCGGCCGGCCGACGTAGAGCGGGTTGTACAGGTCCATCCGGAACGAGATCGGCCGCCCGCTCACGAGCGCCATCGTCACCTGGGCCCAATCCTCATCGGTGGGGTTCTCGACCACCGCCCACCCCTGCAGGTACGGCTTGGCATTCTTGTCGTCGAGCACCAGCCGGTAACTGGTCTTCCAGATCGGGTTCTCGATGACGTACCCGACTTCGACCTTCCGCTTGCCCTCGCCCGCGAAGTGCAAGCTCACGGCCTTCTTCTGGCTGTCGTGACTGAGGGCCAGGGTCTCGAGCGCCCGGCGCACTTCATTTTCGATGACCGGGTTGGCGAACCGCAGCCGCTGCACCTCGCTCAACTTCACCGCCCGGACGCCCTCGGCGCACCACAGGTTCAGCACATTCACCGGGACCGTCCCCTCCTTCGAGGGCACCGCCTGCTGCTCGATGCCGATGATCTTGCCGGTCAGGTTGCCGGGCTGGTTGGCCGTGTTGACGAGAGTCACTTCCACCTGCTCACCGCGGGCCTGGGTGAGGATCTGGGCGAGGGGGGGGTTGTTGTTCAGGTTGATGGCGAAGCTGGCGAGGGTCCGGTCGATCGGGTCGTGGCTGTCGTAGGTGACGGCCCCGACGCGGCCCGCGGGCGAGAAGTCGCGGAGCGTCATCGACTTGATCAGGTCGTTGATGTCCTGCTCGGGGAAGGTGAGATCGACGCGGGCTTCCCCCTCGACCTCGCCGGCCCGGGTGAAGTGACCGACCCCACTGTTGAACAGGATCACCTGGCTGATCGGCAGACGTACCGCCGGTTTGAGGTCGGCCGGCTTGGCGGCCTGGCCGTTCCCTTTGTCCGGCACCGGGTCCGGGTTCCGCTGCCCGTACAGGGCGGCCCCGACGGCCAGGGCGCCCACCGCGGGCAGGGCCAACAGATAGCGACGCATGGTTACCGCCTCTCACAAAGAGGGTCGTGGAAGAGCGAGTCCGCACCACCGCGGGACAATTCTCTAACGGAATAGGATTGTGGGGTGATTGTAACCGAACGGTCACAACCAGACCGCTCATCGGCGCCGCGAGTGGCCGCTTGTACAGGTCTTCGTTGCAGTCCCGGCTTTAGCCGGTGCCGGGGGCCAGGCACCGGCTGAAGCCGGGACTCCAACGGGGGGCCGCGACTTCAGCAGGTTGCGAAGTCTGCGCAAAATTGTGAGAGAGCGTCTTTCCCCGGGCCTGGAATTCATAACCTCTTTAGTGCGGGTTACGGACTCGGCCGGCGGGGGATAGACGCCGGCGCGCTCGCACAGTGACCCCCCAAGAATGGATTTGCCGGGCCGCGGGTCCGGTCCCGCCAAGAACGGCGCCAGCCGGTCTCTGACTCCCCGGAGGGGAGGTAGGCTACATGTCGCTTCTGGACGGCGCCCCTGTGGCCGTCATTTCCAGCCCCGGGGGGGGCCCCCGCGGCGAGCTTCCCGATCAGCCCGCCCTGGCGATCGACGATGTCGTGGCCGACATCTGGGCTGACGTGCTCGGGGTGGACGGCGTCCGGCCCGACGACGACTTCTTCGACCTCGGCGGCGACTCCCTGTCGGCCGTCCAGATCCTCAGCCGGGTCGCGCAGCGGTTCAATTTCAAGGTGACCGAGGGCGAGCTGTTTACCGCCCGGACGGTTCGCGGACTCGGCCAGGTCATCGGCTCGACGACCGCCTCTGCGGATGGCGGCATCCGACCGGTACCCGGCCCGCGGGCCCGGTTCCCGGCCACGGCCGCACAGCGCCGGCTCTGGATCCTCGACCACATCATGCCCAACCCGGAGGTGTACAACGTCGGCGCCCTGCTCCGCGTCCGCGGCGAGATCGACGTCGCGGCCCTCCGGGCGGCGTTCGAGCAGGTGGACGCCCGTCATGAGGCGCTCCGCGTCCACTTCGCGACCGAGGACGGGCTGCCCCTTCAAGTCGTCGGCGAGCCGCGGCGGTTCGAGCTGCCGTTCGCCGACCTGCGCGACCAGCCGGAAGCCGAGCGCACTGCTTTCGCCACCGCCGAGGCGACCGCGTGCGCGTCCACCCGCATCCCACTCGACGACGAGCGGCTTTGGCGGGTCAAGCTGTACCGGACCGAGGGTGACGAGTTCCTTCTCTGGGTGAACATGCACCACACGATCACCGACGGGTGGTCGCTCGGGGTGTTCTTCCGCGACCTTGAGGCGTACTACGAGGCGGCAGTGGCCGGACGACCCGCCCGGGTCCGGCCGCTGCCGGTCCAGTACGGCGATTACGCGAACTGGGAGCAAGAGCGCCGCCAGTCGGCCGGTTACCGGGAGCAGGTGGCGTACTGGAAGAAGGTCCTGGCCCCGCCGCTGCCGGCCCTCGACCTGCCGTTCGCCCGGGCGCGGCCGGTGTGGCAGACGTTCAAGGGGGCGGTTCTCCGGTTTGATGTGCCGTCAAAAGTGGTCACGGCGGTGGACCGGCTGAGCCGGCAAGAGTCGGTTACCCGGTTCATGATCGGGCTGGCCGCATTCCAGGCGGTCTTGCACCGATACACGGGTCTGGATAATCTTCCCCTCGGCTCGCCCGTGGCCAATCGCGGCCGCGGGGAGGTCGAGTCGCTGGTCGGCCTGTTTGTGAACACGGTCGTCCTGCGCACCGACCTGTCCGGAGACCCGACGTTCCGCGAGCTGCTCGAGCGCGTCCGTCGGACGCGACTCGGGGCGTTCGCCCACTCGGATGTGTCGCTGGAGGCCTTGCTCGAGGAGGTCCGGCCGGCCCGGGACACCAGTCGCCAGCCGTTCTTCCAGGCCGCGTTCTATTACCAGAATGTCGCGACCATCCCGGACCGGTTCGCCCGGCACCCGGTGGACGTCGTCCCGGTCCACAACGGGACGGCCATGTTCGACCTCCGGCTGGTGCTGGAGGACGGGCCGTTCGGCCGCCTGTGGGGATGGGTCGAATACAATACGGACCTGTTCGCCTGCGCCCATGTCAGACAGTTGGTCGGGCACTTCCTGACCGTGCTGGAAGCCGCGGCCGCGAGACCGACGACAGCCATCAGTAACCTCCCCCTACTGACGCCGGCCGAGTCTCGGCGCATCGTTCACGACTGGAACCAGACGGCCGGTGACTACCCCGCCGCCGACTGCCTGCACGACGCCTTCGCGCGCCGGGCCGAGGCGGCGCCGAACGCGGCCGCCCTCACCGGCGCCGGCCGCCTCGTCACCTACCGTCAGCTCCACGACCGGTCCAACCGGCTGGCCCACTTCCTGCAGTCTCGCGGGGTCAAGCCGGGCGACCTGGTGGGCGTCTGCCTCAAGAGATCGGCCGACATGGTGGCCGCGGTGCTCGCGATCTCCAAGGCCGGGGCCGCGTACGTCCCGCTCGACCCGGGCTACCCGAAGGACCGCCTGGCCTTCATGCTCGCGGACACCAAGGCGGCCCTCGTCCTGACCCAGTGGGCCCTGCTCGACCGGCTGCCCGCCGACCCCAACCGCCTGGTCAACCTGGACCGCCTCGACGCCGAGCTCGCCCGGTGTCCCGCGACCACCCCAGAGCGCCTGGGCGGCCCGGATTGCACCGCCTACGTCGTCTACACGTCCGGCTCGACTGGAAAGCCGAAGGGCGTCGTCGTCCGGCACCGGGCCGCGGTCAACACCCTCGACTGGGTGAACCAGTCGTTCGGCGTCGGGCCCACCGACCGCTTACTGTTCGTCACGTCGCTGAGCTTCGACCTCTCGGTCTACGACATCTTCGGCGTCCTCGGAGCCGGCGGGTCGCTCCGCGTGGCCGACGAGCATGAGCTGAAGGACCCGGCCCGGCTCGCGGAGCTGCTGCGAACCGACGGCATCACCATGTGGGACTCGGCGCCCGCGGCGCTGCAGCAGCTCGTCCCGTTCTTCGCCGGGGCCGACCCGTCGCACACGCTCCGGCTGGTCATGCTCAGCGGCGACTGGATCCCGGTCACCCTGCCGGACCAGGTGCAGGCCGCGTTCCCGAACGCGAAGGTGATGGCTCTGGGCGGGGCGACCGAGGCCTCGATCTGGTCCAACTGGTTCCCGGTAGAGGCCGTGGATCCGGCGTGGCCGAGCATCCCGTACGGCAAGCCGATCCGCAACGCCCGCTACCACATCCTCGACCCGCATCGGCAGCCGGTCCCGGTCGGCGTGCCCGGGGAGCTGCACATCGGCGGCCTCTGCCTCGCGGACGGGTACCTGAACCGGCCCGAGCTCACCGCCGAGCGCTTCATCCCGGACCCGTTTGGCATCGGCGACCGGCTATACAAGACCGGCGACCTGGCCCGGTACCTGCCCGACGGGAACATCGAGTTCCTCGGCCGGATCGACCACCAGGTGAAGGTCCGCGGGTTTCGCGTCGAGCTGGGCGAGATCGAGGCGGCCCTCGCCCAGCACCGGGCGGTCCGCGAGGCCGTGGTCAAGCCGTTCCGCGACGACAGCGGCAGCATGAGCCTGGCCGCGTACGTCGTGAAGGAGTCGCCGGTCACCGCGGCCGACCTCGGCAAGCACCTGCGGACCGGGCTGCCGGACTACATGGTCCCCTCGGCGTTCGTCTTCCTCAACGCCCTGCCAATTACGCCGAACGGCAAGGTGGACCGAGCGGCGCTTCCGGTGCCGGACGCCCCCGCGGCCGCGGCTGCCGCCACCGGCTACATCCCCCCGGCCAACGACGCCGAGCGCGGGCTGCAGGGGCTCTGGGAGGAAGTGCTCAACGCCCGGCCGGTGAGCGTAACGGCCCGCTTCGAGGACCTCGGCGGGCACTCGCTCATGGCCGCCCAGCTCGTCTCCCGGATCGAGACGCGGCTCGGCCACAAGGTCCCGCTCGAGGCCCTGTTCACCGCCCCGACCATCCGCGACCTGGGCGGCGTGATCCAGCGGAAGCTGGAGCTGGGCGGCGGCGTGGTCGTCCCGCTCAACGAGGCCGGGTCGGCGCCGCCGCTGTTTCTGATCGCGGGGGCCGGCGGGCACGTGTTCGCGTTCCACAAGTTCGCCCGGATGCTCGGCCCGGAGTTCCCGGTCTACGGGATGAAGGCCATCGGGGTGGACGGGTCGGAGCCGCCGCTCGAACGGGTGGAGGCCATCGCCGCGCGATACCTGGCCGAGATCACCAAGACCCGGCCACGGGGGCCGTACGTCCTCGGCGGGTACTCGGTCGGCGGGCTGGTCGCGTTCGAATTGGCCCTGCACATGCGCCGTCTCGGGCTCGACGTGGCCAAGGTGGTGGCGTTCGACACGTTCGCCCCCGGGTACCCGCGGCGGCTGCCGTGGCCCGTGCGTATGGGCATCCACGCGATGAACTTCATGTCCCGACCCGGCGGGCGGAAGTGGGAGTACCTGGCCGAGCGGTTCCGCAACGTGCGGCACCGGCTCCTGACCGCGGCCGGGCTCGGGTACTGGGACCTGCCGGACCCGCCGAACGTCGGCGGGCTGTCCGAGCAGGTGCTCAAGCGCGTCTGGGCGTCGCTCGAGCGGGCCCGGATGCGCTACTGGCCGACCGGTAAGTTCGACGGCCCCGTGGTGCTCGTCAGCTCGGAGAAGCCGGAGCAGTGGGCCGCGACGCGGCTCGACGACCCGCTCAAGGGCTGGGCCCGGTGGACGACCCAGCCGGTGCAAGTGCTCGGCGTCCCGGCCGGGCACATGGAGATTTTCGGGGACGACAACCTGGGGTTGTTGGTCGAGCAGATGCGCGACGTGCTGCGGGCGGCGAAGGGGAAGGCCCGGCGCGACTCGCACCGGGAGATTGTCATTGCCCCGTGAGAGGGCCGCCTGCGCTTCGCGTGAAACGCAGGCGGCCTCCGTTTCTCAGTCGTCTACCGTAAACTCCTTGTCGTCGAGTTTCTCCAGGATCTCGATATCGCTGGCCGTCATCGTCATGAATTTCTTTCCGTCGTGATTGATGACGACCTTGGTCGGCATCTGCAGGCCGTTCACCTTCTTGTACTCCGACGGGTAAGACTCCTCGTACACCTCCGCCGGCTGCCCGCCCTCCCCGGGCCCGAGCCCCTTGTGGGCCGTCTTCACGATCAGTCCCGTCGTCTTGTCGAAGCAGATCTTCATCTCCTTATCCACCGCCTTCGCCTTGGCCACGATGACAGCCGCCTTCTTCCCGTCCACGTCCTCGTCGTCGGCTGCCTTGATCTCGAACTTCTTCGGGTCCAGGAGCGGGGTGAGCTGTTCGGCCTCCTGGAACGCCGCGGCCGCCTTCAGCTCCTCTTTCTCCTTGTCGCTATCGGCCGGGACAACCGTGTCCCCAACCTTGACCGAATTCTTGACCTTGTCCCCCTTGACCACCTGGTGAATGACCATCTTCATGCCCATGACGTCCATGGTCATGTTCAGCCGGAACCGGTCGGGCAGGGAGTAGGCGATGTCGCCCGTGAAGTCCAGGTTCATGCCGAGGACGGACAGGTCGCCCTTCATCGTGAACTTGGCCGCCTTGTACTTGTTCAGGTTGTCGGCCCCGCCGTGGGCCTCGATCCCTTTTTTGACAATCGCCTCGGCCTTCTCGTCCGCCGCGGCGACGCCGGCGGCGGCGAAGACGACGGCCAGGCTCACGAACCAATGGCGCATGGGAAGACCTCCAGAGTGGGCCGGCGCCCGGGGGAGGGTGAGGTGCGGAGCCGCCCGGGTGCCGGAGTTTGACCTTGAGAGCATTAGTAAGTCCGGGCCCCGTTGCCAGGGGCCGGGTCAGTCCTCGACACTGAACTCCTTGTCGTCGATCTTCTCCAGCACCTCGTAGTCGCTCATGGTCGCGGTCAGGAACTTCTTCCCGTCATGGTTTTGGACGAGCTTGGTGGTTACCTGGATGCCGTTCACCTTCTTGAACTCCGAGTAGTACGACTCCTTGTAGACCTCCGCCCGGGCCCCGGCGCCTCCCGGCCCGAGCCCCTTGTAGCCGGTCTTCACAAGCAGCCCGGACTCCTTGTCGAAGTACAGCTTGATCTCGCGGTCGATCGTCTTGGGGGTGGCGACGACCACGGCCGCCTTCTTCCCGTTCACGTCCTCGTCGTCCGCGGCCCGGATGGTGAACGCCTTGGCGTCCAGGAGCGGGGTCAGTTGCAGGGCCGCCTGCTCGGCGGAGTTCATCTTGATCTCGTCCTTGTCCTCGTCCTCGGCCGGGACGATGTTGTCCCCCACCTTGATGGTCCGTTTGAACTTGTCCCCGTTCAACACCTGGGTCATGAAGAACTTCATGTTCATGAACTCGAAGTTCAGGTTCATCTTGAACTTGCCGGGGATGACGTGGGCCATGTCGCCGTTGAACTCGACGTCGCTGCCCATGACGGCCACCTCACCCTTGATGGTGAACTTGGCGGCCGGGTACTTGTTCAGGTTGTCGGCCCCGCCGTGGGCCTCGATCCCTTTTTTCACGATGGCCTCGGCCTTCTCGTCCGCCGCGGCGACGCCCGCGGCGGCGAACACGACGGCCAGGCTCACGAACCACTGGCGCATGGGATGACCTCCAGAGTGGGCCGGCGCCCGGGCGGGGGTGAGGTGCGTGCCCGCCGCGGGTGCCGGACGTTGACCTTGAGAGCTTGAAAATGTCCGGCCCCGGTTGCCAGGGGACGGGTCAGTCCTCGACACTGAACTCCTTGTCGTCGATCTTTTCCAGCACCTCGTAATCGCCCATGGTCGCGGTCATGAACTTCTTGCCGTCATGGTTCAGCACCATCTTGGTCGGCACTTGGACGCCGTTCACCTTCTTGTACTCCGACAGGTACGTCTCCTTGTAGACCTCCGCCCGGGCGCCGCCGTCCCCCGGCCCGAGGCCCTTGTGACCCGTCTTCACCAGCAGCCCGGACTCCTTGTCGAAGTACAACTTGATCTCCTTGTCGATCGCCTTCGGGGTGGCGATGACGACCGCGGCCTTCTTCCCGTTCACGTCCTCGTCGTCCGCGGCCCGGATGCTGAATACCTTCGGGTCGAGCAGCGGCGTCAGTTTCTGGGCCGCCTGACCGGCGGCGCCCATCTTCAAATCCTCCTGCTCCACTTCCTGTTTGATGACCATGTCCCCGACCTTGACCATTCGCTTGGCCTTCTCCCCGTTGATCACCTGGTTGATGGAAATCTTCATGCCCATGACCTCGAGGTTCAGGTTCATTTTGAACCTGCCGGGGACGACGTAGGCCATGTCGCCGGTAAACTCGGTGTCCGTCCCTTGAACGTCTACTTCCCCCTTCAGGGTGAACCTGGAGGCCATGTTCTTGCTGAGGGCATCGGCCCCGCCGTGGGAATCGATCCCTTTCTTGACGATGGCCTCGGCCTTCTCGTCCGCGACGGCCGCGCTGGACGCGGCGATGACGACGGCCACTCCCAGGAACCACTGGCGCATGGAACGACCTCCGATTGATTGGATCGGGCAAAGTTTGACGTGGGCCCGGAGAGCTCCGGGACTGTAAGGTTCTATTCGCCGCGGGCGGCGGGGGATTTGATCGCTCATAGTCCCTGCGCCGCCATCACGTCCTTCAACTCGTCCCGCACCCGGCGGCGGACGGCCAGCTCGTCGGCGTCCAGCCACGCCCGGACCTGCGGGCCGAGGGCGAAATCGTCCGACACGATCGCCCGAACCGCGGTCTCGATCAGGATCAATGGCTTGAGCGAGTAGTACTCGTTCGTCGAGCCGCCGGCGGCGATCCCGGTGAGGCGCTGGAACATCTCCTCCAGCCGCCCCAGGGCCACGCGGGCCGGGGCCTGGCCGAGCGTGGCCGCGTAGGCCAGGGCCAGCTCCGTCCGGTCCTTGGTCCCGGTCTCGGGCGCATACAGGTCCTTGCGGGCCTCGTCGAGGACGACGTGTGCCTGCTCGTCGTGGCCGGCGTAATACCAGCCCGCGGCCGCGTGCAGCAGCACCCGCAGCGCCACCGGCCACTCGGCCCCGAGAGTCACCCGCCGCCGGCCGATCGGCTGACCCTGGAGGACGCGCTCGGCCACGTGGTGCAACACTCGGTCGGCATCGGCCTTCAACCCGAGCCGTCGCAATGAGCGGAACGCCTGCCGGGTCACCGTTTCGGCCGCGTCCCACCCCGTCCGGCCGTCGGCCATTTGCAGGAACTTCGCGGCCAGGTCCTTGGCCAGCTCCGGTCGGTCCCAGAGGGCGGCGGCGGCCAGCCCCTTGTCGATGAGCCGCGTTCGAATGGGTGGCGCGTCGCGGGCCGCGGCCAGCGCGTCCGGCAGGGCGGCCAGGACGGCCTCGGCCCCGTCGGCGGTCAATTCAAATGCCCGGTCGAGGACGGCCGCCTCCACTTCGGCCAGGTGCGGGCGGCCGTCCCGGTCGAGCTCAGTTTGGAGCAGTTGCGCGACCCCGTCGTTGAGCCGGTCCGCGGACAGGGCGTTCACGACCGACGCGGCGGACGCGGCCGTCGCCACCGCCTTGCGGTACATGGAGGCCTGGAACCGTTCCACCCGGGCGGTTGGCTCGAGGATTCGCGACTGCTCTCGGAGGGCGTCCACCGCGTACCGCGGGGTGCCGTCGAGGGCCTCGATCCGATCGAGCACCCCCGGCGGAAGCGGCCCCCGCGGCGGCTTGCCGTCGCGCACCTGGGCGATCCGGAACTCGAACGCGTCGCGCAATACGGCGTGGACCGGGTCGTCGGCCGGCAGGCCCGCGGCCGCGTGCTTGCGGACCGACTCGGCCGCGGTGTGCTCCGCGAACCGCGTCAGCCCCCAGGTGATGATCAGGTCGGCGTACGCCCGGGTGTGGGTCACGTCCGGCTCGAGGCCCACCCGCCGGAGCAGCGGGTCGGACGGCACGCGACCCGCGCCGGCCAGCCGCTCGATCCACTGGTGCATCAGGTCGCGCTTGTCGATGAGCCACCGGCGGGCCTCGTGGAACCGCTCGCGCACCCCCTCACCCGCGAATCGCAGGAACGACGGCGTATCCAGCTCCAGGCTCAGGCCGTTGACCAGCAGCCGCTCGGAGATGCGGTCTCGCGTGCGGGCGAGCCCGAGGACGTCGCTGCCGAGCCGGGCGGTGGCCGTTCGGGCCAGCCACGCGGCCCGGACCGGGAGCCAGCGCTCGTGCGCCTCCAGCCGCGCTTGCAGGTCGGCGGCGCGCTCGGTGAGGGCGGTCGGGGGCGGCGTTTGCAGGCTGGCCCAGACCACCCACGCGGCCGTGGCCCGCGTCGTCCCGGGCCCGGGCGCACTCGCCAGCCACGGCCCGGGGTCGATCGACTTCACCTCCGGCCGCGCCGCGCGGGCCTCAGCCCGCAGCCAACCCCAGGCCCACAGCGGCGACGGCTTCGACTGGCCCCAGAGGGCATTGAGCCAGCAGACGGCCGCGTCCGGATGGTTGCCGGCCGCGTCGTACGCGGCGGCCAGCTCGGCCCACAACTCCGGCTGCCGG
>DATFWZ010000406.1:0-2312 GCA_035258765.1 Gemmataceae bacterium | reverse complement strand
GGCGCGGGACGCTCGGGTGGTCGGGAAGCCAGCGACGGCCGAACCAGTCGTTGCAGCGAACCGGCCCGCGCCGATCCGTGCCCCGACGGCCAGGGGGGGCAGCGCCGCTCCGGCGCGGCCCGGTCGCTGAACTCGGTCGTTAGCCGGCTTTTTCGAGAGGTGGCAATGCGCACCGACTTATCCATTCGGTTCGGGATTGTCGCAGGTGTCGTGCTGGCGACCATCTCGTCCGCTTCGCTGCGTGCCCAGGACCCCCCAGACAAACAACCGCCTCCGGGCACCAAACTCGCAATCCCGGAGACGTGGGACGAGGCGCGCCTGGAGAGTCTTCACATTCCGCTGGCTGAAGCCGCGCGCACGCCCAAGGAGGTCCCCAAGGCGTACTACACGAGCTTTCCGATCCGGCCCATTTACAAGAGCTACGACGTGTACCGCCCCGACCTGGAGCCGAAGGATTATTTTGAATGGCTCAAGAAGCAGGAACCCGAGGTGGTCTGGGACGAGAAGAAGACGCCTCCCCTGAACACCGAGGCGGACTGGGTCAAGGCCGGCGAGGTTGTCTTCGATGCGCCGAGTACTTGGGAGAACGCTCCGGTCCGCGACCCGGAGTGGTACAAGTCCACACAGGCGGCGCTCACCGCGGACGGCAAGTTGCCGTTCTACCGGTACGTGATCCGCACCAAGGGGAAGGTCGAGGTCGGCGTGCTCTCGTGTGCGATGTGCCACACGCGCGTGCTGCCGGACAAATCGGTCGTGAAGGGGGCACAGGGGAACTTCCCGTTCGGGCGGATCCTCGCGTACGACTATCGCAAGATGAACACGGCTCTCTCCCGGTTCGCCGAACTGTCGACCTACGGCGCGCCCTGGTTGCGGCCGGACCCGCTGTCGGACCTCGCCCAGAAATCGGTGGAAGACATCGCTGCGGCTCACGAAGTCATTCCGCCCGGCGTGCTGGCCCGGCGCGGCACCGGCGTCTGGTCCCCGGTGCAGGTGCCGGACCTCATTGGCATTAAGGACCGCAAGTATCTGGACCGAACCGGGCAGATTCGCCACCGCGACATCGGTGACGTGATGCGGTACGCGGCCCTAGGCCTGGACGCGGATCGCTTTTCCCTGTACGGGGATTTCCGCTCCACTGCACCCAACGCCAAAAGCTCCTATGAGAAATTGCCTCCGCCTCGACCACTCGGTATGCGGGGTGGGGGGCGATACAGCGACGTTCAACTCTACGCCCTGGCGAAGTACCTGTACGCCCTCCAGCCGCCGGCGAACCCGAACCTGCCCAAAACGGAGGCGGACCGGAAACTCGTCGCCCGCGGCGAAGCAGTGTTCGGCCAACTGCGCTGTGCACGGTGCCACAGCGGCGACCTGTACACCAACAACAAGCTCACCCCTGTGGATGGCTTCACGGTCCCGGCCGAGCACCGCGAGAAATACGACATCCTGGAAGAATCGGTCGGGACCGACCCGACCTTGGCGCTCGGCACGCGGCGGGGCACCGGCTACTACAAAGTGCCGTCTCTGCGGGGCGTCTGGTATCGCGGCCCGTTCGAGCACAACGGTTCGGTCGCGACGCTGGAAGATTGGTTCGACCCGCGGCGGCTCCGGCCGGATTACGAGCCGACCGGCTGGAAGGGCTTGCCCGGGACGAAAACCCGGGCTGTGCCGGGGCACCGGTTCGGACTCAACCTCCCGGCCGACGACCGCCGAGCGCTCATCGCGTTCTTGAAGACTTTGTGACACGTTTGCCGGCTAACCAGGCGCTGCAGCAGACGGCCGCCGCCTTCTCGGTTTTGGGCGTTCATCGCTCACTCAGGCGGCGGCCGCTGCTGAGCTATGTCGTTCGGCGGCGGAGGCGCGGATGTCGCTGGTGGTGTCTGCCTTCTGGACCGACCCGGCCACCGGCGAGTCGCACGAGTTCACCGACTGGGACGACGGTCACCACATGGCCGGCGTCGAGCGCGCCCGATGGGAGCTGTGGGGGTCGGAGGCGGTTCGGCGGCGCGGGGCCACGTTCCTGCCGCAGCTCGCCGACTCGGACCTGTGCGTCGGCCCGGCCGAACTGGCGGCGTTCGTCGCCGAGGTGCGGGCGCTGCTGGCCGACGTGGATGGGTTGCGGGCCGAGTTGGGCCGCGGACCGGACTGCACGCTGCCCCACTACCTCGCCAACTTCCTGCGGGCTGCGGAGTACGCCGCCGCGCGGGGCGGAGGCGTCAACATCACGTGAGGCCCCAGACGCCGAACCCGTATAAGGTTCCGGTAGTCAAGAGAGAAAATCCTCCAGTCCACAGCTTTTGTTCGGCGAACAACAA
>DATFWZ010000405.1:0-14441 GCA_035258765.1 Gemmataceae bacterium | reverse complement strand
GGCCGACCTGGAGCTCGTCCGCCAGATCCTCAGACAGCTCGAAGAGTACTTGCGAAGGGAAGCGGCCGCCGGGCCGAAGCTCGAGGTCATTGAGCTCCAGTACGCCGACGCGGTCGAGATGGTCAACCTGCTCAACCAGCTCTCGGCCCGGGCCACGTACGGGCCGGCCGCCCAGCGGCAGCAGCCGGGGGGCGGGGGGTTCCCGTTCGGCGGGGCGTTCGGCCAGCCGCAAGCCCAGCAGTTGAGCGGCGGCGGGTCGGTGTTTCTGCTCCCGCTGGCCCGGCGAAACGCCGTCCTGATGTTCGGTCCGGACCTGCGGTTCCCGTACTACCGCGAGTTGATCAAGCAGCTCGACACCAAGAACACCAACCTGCCGATCCCGATCAAGCTCAAGAAGGCCAGCGCCCAGTTGGTCGCGAACCAGCTCACCCAGTTCTACAACCAGCGCTACAACGCCGCCGGCGAGACAAGCGCCAACAACCTGACCCGGTTCACTTACGACACCAGCTCGAACACAATCTTCGTTCAGGCCGGCCGTGGAGACCTGGAGGAGATCCAGAGCCTGATCGACCGGATCGACTCCGAGGTCCCACTCGCAATCAACGAGCTGCGAATCATCCGCCTGCATAACTCGCCCGCGGATGACCTGGCGAACACCCTCCAGGTGGCGCTGCTGCAGAACATCCTGCCGCAGGGGACCGGCGTGGTCCAGGCGGCCGCGGCCGCCGGGCCCGGTGGGGCGTTCGGCGCGCCACTTGGCGGCGCGCCGCTTGGCGCCGCGCCGACCCCCGCGGGGGGTGCTCCTCTCGGGGCCGGCGGCGGCGCGTTCGGCGCTGCCCTCGGCCAGCAGCGGCCCGCCCTCGGGTCCGCGGCCACGAACACCACCAAGACCGTCTCCCTCCGGTTCCTGAAGCCCGGTAAGGACGGACTGTTCGAGACGGGGTACCTCGAAGACGTCCACATCACCCCGGACGTCCGATCAAACAGCCTGATTATCTCGGCCCCGAAGGAGACCATGGAGCTGCTCCAGGAGGTGATCGTCGCACTGGACCAGCCGAGCGCCGCTCGGGCCAACGTGAACATCTTCACTCTGAAGAAGGCCGACGCGACGCTGACGGCCAACATGTTGCAGCAGCTCTTCGGCGCGGCCGGCGCGGCCGGGGCGCGGACGACCGGAGGTTTCCCCGGCGGGCCGCTCGGTGCCGGAGGCGCAGGCGCGGCCGGTACCGGGTTCCGTCCGCTGTTGACCGTCACCGGCCAGCCCGGGGAGGGCGCCGGGCTCATCAACCTCCAGGTGGCGGTGGACGACCGGACCAACTCGGTCATCGTCGCCGCGAGCCCAAATGACCTGGAGGCCATCCGGGCCATCATCGCCCGGCTCGAGGCGACCGAGTACTCGCCGCGAACGACGGTCGTCTACAAGCTCCGCAACGCCGGGGCCGCGGATGTGGCCACCGCCCTGACAACGCTCCTGACGCAGTCGGTGACGGTCATCCAGACGGGCATTACCACGACCAACTACCTGAACGTCCAGCAGGTCGTCATCGCCGTCCCCGAGCCGGTGACCAACAACCTGCTCATCAGCGCCACTCCGGAGGCGATTCAGACGCTGATCCCGATCATTGAGAAGCTGGACGCGACGCCGCTGCAGGTGGCCGTCGAGGTGCTGATCGCCGAGGTGCAGCTCACGAACACCGAGGAGTTCGGCGTCGAGATCGGGGTGCAGAGCCCGGTCCTGTTCAACCGCTCGGTGATCCCGGCGTCATCCGTGAACTTCGCGAACGCCACCGGCGGGTTCATCCCGCCCGGGGTGACGGTCAATAGCACCATCCAGGAGTTCACCGGGACCGCGTTCCCGTTCAACACCCTGACACCGGCCCCGGCTTTCAACAACCTGATCAAGCAGGGCGTGGTCGGGTTCCAGGGGCTGACCAACTACGGGACAGGGCGGGCCAACGCGAACGGCATCGGCGGATTCGTCTTCAGTGCCGGCAGCGACACGGTCAACGTCCTGATCCGGGCCCTGAAGACCCAGGGCCGGGTGGACAACATCACCCGGCCGATCGTCACCGTCCTGGACAACCAGATCGGGTCGCTCAACGTCGGCGGGCTGTTCCCCTATGTCTCCGGCGGCCAGTTCACCTCGCTCGGCACGTTCCAGCCGCAGATCAGCCAGCAGCAGATCGGCACCACGCTGACCATCACCCCGCGAATCAGCCCGGAGGGGCGGATCCTGATGCGGGTCGAGCCGTCGATCATCAGCCCACAGCCGACGCTCGTGGCTCTCGGCAACGGGCAATTCGCAACGGCGTTCACCCAGCAGGCGGTGCAGACAACTGTGTCGGTAATGGACGGGGAGACGATCGTCCTGGGCGGGCTGATCACGAAGAACAACACGCGGCAGGAGAACAAGCTGCCGTGGATCGGCGACCTGCCGTACGTCGGGGCCCTGTTCCGATTCCGCACGCAGAACCAGACCAAGGACGAGCTGCTCATCATCCTCACGCCGCACGTGATCCGGAACTGCGTGGACAGTGAGCGGCGGCTGATCGAAGAGGCCCGGCGGATGAGCTGGACCTTCAAGGACATCGACAAGATCTACGGCACGCCCGGCACGGTTCCGCACGTGCCGGGGCCGGAGCCGTTCCACCCGCCGGGGACGTTCGTCAGCCCGGACTTCGGGGCGCCGCTGCCGCCGCCGAGCGTGATTGAGCCGGGCCCAACGCCGATCCCGCCGACCATTCCGCCGGCGAAGAACGGCGACCAGGTCCCGCCAGTAATCAAGCCGCCGATCCCGGAGTTGAAGGATATCCCGGTTCCGAAGCCGCCGAAGGATCCGCCGGACTCGTCGTCGGAGCCGCCAAAGGCGTTGGACCCGGCCAGCGGACCAATCCTACCGGGCGGGCTGACGGAGCCGGGACCGGTGATCGTGATGCCGGGCGAGTCGAAGCCGAGCCGGTAGTTGTCGTCGCCACAAGCGGGCCGCCTGTGGACGGCTGCACCCACAAGCGGGCCGCTTGTGGCGACGGAAACCGCTTCCGGCCACGGAAGGAGTTCCACGGATGGACCCGCGCCGCCTGTCTGCTGTCGCCCTCGCCTTCGCGGCCACGCTGGTCGTCGGGTGCGTCAGCATGCCGACCTCCAAGCCGGCCGGCGTCGCCAAGGCCCCTGCCCCGACCGGGGATGTGAAACAGGCCTCGGCCGCTCAGCCGGCGCCGAATGCCGACGACCCGCTCCCGCCCGGACTCTCCCCGAAGTTCGTCGCGTTCATTACGAATCAGGGCCTGGCGGCGCCGACCGCGAAGCTCGGCGAGGCGTCGCGACTGGCCGCGGCCTGGAGCAACAAGATCATCTACGCCCCGGACCCGACACACGGCGGCGAGCCGGTCCCCGGGCTGATCGCGCGGCTCTACGTCTTCGGCCCGGACCAGAAGTTCCCGCTCCCGCCGGACGGCGAGCTCATCATTGGCCTGTGGGACAACAGCCCGGTGGCTAATTGTGGACAGCCGGCGCTGATGGAGCTCTGGCACATCGACCGCGAGACGGCCGCGAAGTTCCGCAAGACGGACTTCATGGGGGAGGGGTATTCGCTCTTCCTGCCGTGGAGCAAGTACCACGTCGATTTGAAGCAGGTGAACGTCCGGATCCGGTACAACGGGGCCGACGGCCGCTGCCTGGTCGCGAGCCCGGAGACGCTGACCATCGACCACTCGGCAACTCTGCAGCGGGCAGCGGAGAAACTTGGGATTGCGGCAAAGCCGAACGACCTACCGCCGGGCGTGACGGGAACGGGAATCAAATAGAAAGGGCGAGCGGGTGCCCCGAAAGGGGCCCGATGCCGACAGGATCGGGCCCCTTTCGGGGCACCCGCTCGCCTCGATCAATCCTTCGGCGCATATGGCTCGAGGCGCGGGCGCATCCAGTCAACAAATTGCGGTAGCATCCGCAGGCCCGTTTCCTTGTTGTGCTTCCCGCCGGGCACCTTCACCAGGTACACGTCCAGCCCGCGGCCGCGGGCCAGGTAGGCGAAGCTCTCTGCGTGGGCGTCGAAGTTGAACTCGTCCCGGTCCCCGTACCCGGCGAACATCGCGAGCTCGCCCGGCTTCACGTCGTGAGTAAAGATCATCTCGGCCGGGTTCTCCGCGGCCACCTTGGCGATCACATCCGGCCCCTCGCCGAACACCGGGGCCACCAGTTGCCGCTGACGGATCGTCACCAGCCCGCACGCGAACCGGGCGACCGGGGCGTTCGGCCGGTACTCGTTGAGGAACCCGAAGCAGTACGGGTTGAAGTCGGTGTCGGTCCGGCCGTGACAGTCGGCGTAACGCAGGTTGAGCGGCGGGAGTACGCCGGCCAGCACGCCGTACGACGACTTGTGCTTGATCCCCAGGTTGTAGGCCCCGAACGCGCCCATCGACGCACCGGCGAGGACGTGGGCCCCGCGCTCCGGGCGGATGCTGTAGTTGGTGACCGCCAGGTTCCACACGTCGTAGACGACGAAGTCCTCGTACCGCCCCAGCGGGGAGTTCAGGTACAAGGACGGCGGCTCGCGCAGGGAGGCCCGGCCGCGCACCGTCCCGTCCGGCGCGACGGCCACGAACTTCGGCAGGGTGCCAGCGGCCATGGCCCGGTCGAACGCCGGGACGATGTCGAGGAAGCTGGTCTCGTCTTGCGCCAGCCCGTGCAGCCAGATCATCAGCGGGTAGCGCTTGGCGGGGTCGTACCCGGGCGGGACATAGACATACGCGTCACGCTTCTGCCCGAGGGACGCGGCGAAGAACCGACGGTCCTCTCCGTGGTTGGCCGAGTAGTCGTGGACCTTTCCGAGCAGCTGGTGATTCAGCCACGCGAGGTCGGGCGGCGAGCTTTGCTTCTTGCCGAAGGCGAGGGCGGTCGGGGTGATGAACAGGGCAATGATCAGGGCGACGCGACGCGCGGTCACAGGGGATCCTCTGGGTTGCGCGAGCGGCCGACGGCCGGCTGCGAAGTGGGATGAGATGCGTAATGATTGGGCGCTCAGCCGCCGGTTGCCAGTCCGGGTCGCGGGAAAACTGGGTAATCCCGGGGCCAGCGTCGGAATGATCGATTCGCGCCGTACAAGCGGACTTTTCCGGTCCGGCCGGAGGCTCCGATCGGGTAAACGGCCCGGCCTCCCGCCCCAGTCGCAATCGGATTATTTGCACAACCGGAATCCCTGTCCCACAATTGCGCGCCCCTTACGACGGTCAGCAGAACTGCGAGTGGGTTATGAACGAGATTACGGCCATGCCGGGGAAGGCGTACGACTACATTAACGGGCACTTCGGCACCGTCGGCCTGATCGTCACCGGCGTCGCAATCGTCGTCCTGATCGTGTCCATTCTGATCTGGTTCGACCGGCGCAAGTGACCGCCCGGGATCACACCTCGGCGGCCACCGGGGTCACGAGGGTGCCGATCCGGTCGATCGTCCCGCGGATCACGTCTCCGGCTTTGAGGAACGTCCCGCTCGCGGCCCCGACCCCGGCCGGCGTCCCGGTCGAAATGATGTCCCCCGGCTCGAGCGTGACCATTCGGGAAATGAACTCGATCACCGCCGCGACCGGGAACACCATCTGAGCGGTGCTCCCGGACTGCTTGACTTGCCCGTTGACCGTCAGTTCCATCTTCAAGGCCTGCGGATCTGGCACGGCGTCGGCCGAGACCAGGCATGGCCCGCATGGGCAGAACGTGTCGAACCACTTGCCGTGAAGCCAATCGAAGAACGCGTCGCGGTCGCGCTTCGTCCGGCCCGGGTTCGGCCGGTAGCGCCGATGGCTGACGTCGTTGACGACCGTGTACCCGGCCACGTGCTTGAGGGCCTGGGCCTCCGAGACGTTCCGGCACTTCTTGCCGATGATCACGCCCAGCTCGAGCTCCCAGTCCACTCCGTCCGCGGCCGCCTTCGGGATGAGCACCGGCTTGTTGGGGTGGTTCAGGGTGGTCGAGGGGGGCTTCATGAAGACGTACGGGAACGTCTCGGCCCGCTCGGCGGCGGTGCCCCCGCCCTCCTTGACGTGCTCGGCGTAGTTGCCGGCGAGGAAAAACATCTTGTTGGGCCTGGCGATCGGGACGAGGAGTTCGGCCTGCCCGATCGGGATGGCCCCGGGCGGGTTCGGAGTGCGGGCCAGCCAGGTGGCCATGTCGCGGACGCCGTAGTCGGACAGGAGCGGGACGAGGTCGTCCTTGGTCGGGATGCGGACGGACGTGCCCAGGCTCTGGCTCTGGGCGACGATGGCGGTGGCCACCGGGACGACGTGGGTGTCGAAGTAGAAGGCGGCCTTGGGGGCGGCCTCGGGGCCGATCCGACAGAGGCGCATGGGAGGCTCCGCGAAGTGGCGAGCGTGCCGATAGCATACCGCGACGGCGGGCGTGGCGGAATGGGGTGGGGGCCACTACAGTAAGGCGATGTCCAAGCCCTACGACGCCAGCCTCAAGGATCTTCTCACCCGCCGACCTGAAGATTGGCTGCCGCTGGTCAGCGACCGGGCCGCGGATCGCATAGAAGTCACCGACTCGGACGTGTCGAAAGTGACGGCCGCGACGGACAAACTGATCCGGGTGTTCGATCCCGACCCCTGGGTGTTCCAAATCGACTTCCAGTCCAGTTACCTGATCGATCTGGATGCCCGGACCCACTGGTATAATGCGGCTGTCGATTTCACCGTCGTTGAGCCAGTCGTGAGCCTGGTGGTGCTCTTGCACCGCCGGGCGGACAGCCCGCGGTGGACCGGCCGGTACGAGCGGCGCGGGCCCCGTGGCGATGTGTATCTAGACTTCCGATACCACGTCGTCCGGGCGTGGCAGCTGCCGGTGGAACAGGTGCTGACAGGCGGTCTGGGCCTTGTGCCGATGGCCCTGTTGACGGACGAGGCTCAGGCAGACTTGCCCGCTACGGTGGGCCGGATGGACGCGCGGCTTTCCGGCGAAGTCGATCCGACGACGGCGGCAGACCTGTGGGCCATCGCGGGAACGCTGGCCGGGCTGCGAATTGACCGGGCGATCCTCTACACCTTGTTTCGGGGTATCACGCACATGCGCGAGTCGTCCTTCTTTGAGCTCGCGGGCCGAGAGATCGCCCTCCGTGAGGTCCGCAAGATCCTCCTCTTTCAAGGGCGGCAGCGCTTCGGCGAGCCGGACCCTTCCGTTCTCCAGCGGATCAACTCAATCCAGGACTTGGACCGAGTCGAGGACATGGCCCGGCGGGTGTTGAGTGCGACCGACTGGCTCTCCCTTCTAAACGAGCCCCAGTCGGCCGCTCCCTGAGAGCTCGCGCCGGCACTTCCTGTCCGCCCGATTGCGGGTCGCCTAGCATGAGCGGGTCGGTGCCCCGCACCCGGTCATCTTGCGGACTCGCACTCCCATGTCCCAACCGGCTCCCGGTACGCCCTGGTCGTGGCGCCTCGGCCTGGTCGCGGCTGTCGTCGGCCTCACCACCCTTGCCTACCTCAGCCAGGACGTCCTCGGGCCCCGCGGACAGGCGGCCATCGGCGTCGTCTGCTTCCTCAGCTTGGCCCTCGTCTTCTCAACCAACATCCGGGCCATCAGCCGTCGGACCGTCGTCACCGGAATACTCCTCCAGGTAACACTCGCCGTGCTGATTCTCAAGGTGGGTCCGGTCCGGGAAGCGTTCGAGTGGGTGGGCAAGGTGGCCAAGCAGTTCCTGGAGTTCTCGTCCGCCGGCGGGAAATTCGTGTTCGGGCCGCTCGTCAACGTGCCGGCCCTCGAGAAGGGTCTGTCGCTCGACGCGGGCGGAGGGGTCGTGTTTGCGTTCGTGGTCTTGCCCACTGTCATTTTCGTCTCGTCGTTCTTCTCAGTGCTGTACCACGTCGGCATCTTGCAGCTTGTTGTCCGCGGATTCGCCCGCGTGATGCGCTGGGTCATGGGCACGAGCGGGGCCGAGACCCTGTCCGTGACGGCCAACGTGTTCCTCGGCCAGACGGAGGCCCCGCTGATCGTCAAGCCGTTCATCCCCCGGATGACCCGGTCGGAGCTGTTGGCCCTGATGATCGGCGGCATGGCCCACATCTCCGGCGGGTTGATGGCCGTGTACATCGGCATGGGGGCCGACGCGGTCGCCATCCTGTGTACCAGCGTCATGGCCGCCCCGGCGTCGCTCTACGTCGGCAAGCTGCTGGTGCCCGAGACTGGCCGTCCGGAAACGCTTGGGGACGTTAAACCGTCCGGCGGCAAGGAGCACGCGAATGTGATCGACGCGGCCGCCGCGGGCGCCTCCCAGGGGATGCAACTGGCGATCAACATCGCGGCCATGCTTATCGCCTTCATCGCCTTCATCGCCCTGTTCAACTTCCTGCTCGGGCTCGCGTCCGATGAGATCAACGAGCGGCTCGCGAACTGGGGGTCCGAGGAGCGGATGCAACGCCTGTCGCTCGAGAAGATCTTCTCCTGGCTGTTCTCCCCGGTGGCCGTCCTGATGGGCTGCCAGGGGGGCGACGTACCCAAGATGGGCGAGCTGCTCGGGATCAAGTTGGTGCTCAACGAGTTCGTGGCGTTTAGCATCCTGACTGGCAAGTACCAGCCGGGGATGGAAGCCGGGATGAGCCCGCACGCGTACGTGCTCGCCAGTTTCGCCCTAACCGGGTTCGCCAACTTCGCGTCGATCGGCATCCAGCTCGGCGGGATTGGCGGCATGGCCCCGGACCGGCGAAGCGACCTCGCCCGGCTCGGGCTGCGGGCCCTCCTCGGCGGGTTCCTGGCGACATTGATCAACGCCTCCATCGCCGGCATCTTATTGTCCTGACCGCGATGGCGCAGCTGACACTGCCCAGCCGGACTTCTCGCGGCGCGGCCGCATGATCGGACCGCAATCGAATCCGCCTGGTGGTCCGAAATTCAGTTGAACTGGGCGTTTCCGGCGTTCATTTCCCTCAGGCCCCGGGCCGTTTTCCCTTTACTGTTGACAGTGTACATAAGTTCAGTTATGGATACTGGCAGCTTCGCCCGTCCTTCCGGATGCCGGTGTCCGCCATGCCGTCTTTCACTGCCCGCCGATTCGCGGGCCGGGTCAACCGATTCGTCCGCCTGGACCCGCCCGCTTCCCCCCGCGCGACCCGGGTCCCGCCGCTCGATGCGGCCGCCCGCGGGCGGGCCGCGACGCACACCCCCCTGGCCCGCCGGCTGGCCTGGCGGTTCGCCCAGTGCGCGGCCCGCGACGTCCCGGCCGACGAGCTCCTCAGCGAGGCCCTGTACGGGCTGACCTACGCGGCCGGCCACTACGACCCGGGCCGGGGGGTGCCGTTCCCGGCGTACGCCACGCTCGTCATCCGCCACCGACTCATTCAGATGGTCCTCCGCTGGCGGCGCAACCGGGTGGGCGCGCTGCCGATCTGGACGGACGCGGACGACGTCCCGTGGGAGGCCGAGGACCCCCGCCCGGGCCCGGACCTGTGTACCGGCGCGGCCGCCCGCGAGATGTGTGAGCGGGTTCGCAATATTCTCCCGGCCCGGTGGTACGCCATCCTGCGTCTGTGCCACGTCGAGGGCCGCTCCTTCCAGGAGGTCGCGGCCCGGGTCGGCCTCAGTCGCCAGCGGGTCCGGCAGATTGCCCGCCTGGCCGCCGCCCGCGCCCGCGAGCACTTCCCGGAGTGGACCGCGAGCTGAGCAGTTCCAAGTTGAAACCCGTGCGCCGATTGGGCGGTTTGCGGCGGCCATAATAAGCCAGTCTTCAACTTGGAACTTGGAACTCCTCATGAACGCCGTCGGACTGCTCATGCGCTTCCTCGCCGTCGAGGGCATCACCGGGCAGGAGAAGAACATCGCCCGCGAGATCCAGGCGGCCCTCAAGGAGGCCGGCGTCGGTCCGCGGAACATCAAGTTCGACGACGCCAACACCCGCATCCCGCTCCCCACCCAGACGGGCAACCTGCTCGCGTACCTCCCCGGCACAAAGCCCGGCCCGCGACTCCTCTTCATGACCCACATGGATACGGTCCCGCTGTGTGCCGGGGCGGTCCCGGTGCGGAAGGGGGACCGGATCGTCCCGAAGGCCGCGACCGCCCTCGGCGGCGACAACCGCACCGGCTGCGCCGTTCTCGTCCACCTGGCCGCGACGCTCCTCAAAGAAAAACTCCCGCACTCGCCGATCACGCTCCTGTTCACCGTCCGCGAGGAATCCGGCCTGTTCGGGGCCCGGCACGTGGACCCCGCGGCGCTGCAGGGGCCGACGATGGCGTTCAACTTCGACGGCCGGTCCGCTTCGGACATCACGATCGGCGCCGTTGGGGCCGACCGCTGGGAGGTGGACATCGCGGGGAAGGCGTCGCACGCGGGGGTGTACCCGGAGCGGGGCATCTCGGCGTCGATGGTCGCGGCCCTGGGCATGGCGGACGCGTTCGCGGGAGGCTGGTTCGGCAAGGTCGTCAAGGACGGCCGCGAGGGGACGAGCAACGTCGGCTCGATCGGCGACGGCAACGGCCGATCGGCCGGCGAGGCGACGAACGTGGTGACGGACCATGTGCACATCAAGGGCGAGTCGCGGAGCCACGACGCGAAGTTCTTCCGCGCGATCACCGCCGCGTACAAGGCCGCGTTCACGGCCGCCGCGAGCCGCGTCACGGACCACATGGGCAAGACGGCGAAGGTGCGGTTCACGTCGCGGACGGACTATTACCCGTTTCGGCTCAAGGCGGACAGCCCCGTGGTGCGACGAGCCATCGAGGGGGTGAAGTCGATTGGTCGCGACCCGGTCACGCGGGTGACGAACGGCGGGTTGGACGCGAACTGGATGGTGAGGCACGGCATCCCGACGGCGACGTTCGGCGCCGGACAGAATGAAATCCACACGGTCAACGAGTGGGTGGACGTGCCGGAGTTTTTGGAGGGGTGTCGGCTCGCGGTAGGGCTGGCGACCGACTAAGTGACAGGCCCTCCATTGCTGGCCCGAGCGGGCCAGGGGATAACTCGACGATCAGAATAGTCTGGACGCCTGCTCCTTTGTTCACCAAAATGAGCGAGTTGGCAGAACTACACGCCCGGCAAGTAATCCGGAGAATGCGGCTGCCCAATTCTTGGTGATGGGGGCCTCGCTGTCGACTGGTCCCACTGCGGCATCGCCATGCCCTCCACATCTGCAAACCATTTGCGCGAGGAACTCGAACGCTACGGAGTAGCTCAAGACTGCGTCCGCATCTTCACCGAACAAACCGGCCCAGAGCATCAGGACTATCTCGATCTCATCGCAGCCCGCGGTTCTTCCCCCGACGCCCCTGATGGCGTAGCCGAGGCTCAGGGTCGCCCCGTCCTCTACTTCGTAGATCGGTCCCGGCTGACAGCGGCAACTCGACCAGACGAGCAACTCCTTGACAGCGTCCGCGGACGGTTAGCATGCCGAGGCGAGCGCGCTTACTTGGCCACGATAGAACCGGGTCACATCCAAGTTGCCCCGGTTGCATTCGAAGATGTCCCAGTCCAATGGACTCCGTACACGCCCAACAGCGTCGACGGACGAACACTTTTTTCAAAATTAGTGAATGGGGTTGTTGACTGGGACGACGACATCAGCCGCGGCGATGACGTCTTCGAGCGGCTGCGCGTGCTACTCATGCATTCGGCCAGCCAACTAGCGCAAATGCAGATATCGCGCCCGGACGTACTCTCACTCCTCGGTCGTGCGCTGTTCTTCCGGTTCTTGACCGATCGCCAGATCATTACCGAGGACAACATCCCACACGTTGCACCTGGCGCAAGAACTTGGCACGACTGTTTCGACGGCCCTGCGAACGCGGCCGCGACTTGTCGCTGGCTCGATGACACGTTCAATGGCGACTTCTTGCCCCTCGCGGGAGGCGGTGGAGAGAAGTACTTTCGTCAGATCGACAGGGCGACCAACGGCGAAGTTTTTCGGCACCTCATGGCGGTGGTGCTGGGAGGTGAGCCGAGGGGCGCGTCGTACCAGCTCTTGTTGAAATGGGAATCCATTGACTTCGCCCACGTACCCGTAGGCCTATTGAGCCAAGTGTACGAAGACTTCTGTTGGCACTGGGAACAAGCGGAGGCAGCATCCACCAGTGTACATTATACGCCGCGCAACATTGCCGTCACACTTTTGGACGAGGCTTTTCATGCGCTCGCCGATGCCGACGAGGCGAAGGTACTCGATCCCGCCTGTGGGGCCTGCGTTTTTCTCGTGCTCGCGTTTCGGAGGATCTATCGCGAGGTATGGAAGCGGAAGGGCAGACGTCCGGACCGACGTACTATCCGCCGCATCTTAGACAGACAACTGACCGGTTTCGACGTAAGCGAGGACGCCCTTCGGCTTGGAGCCCTCAGCCTGTATCTGACCGCCCTCGAACTTGACCCCCGCCCACAACCGCTCTCCGAACTGAAGTTTGACGATCTCCGCGGGCGCGTGCTATTCAACGTCAGGCGTGCGGGTGAGGATTTGCCGACCGGGGCGGTCGTCGGAAGCATCGGCGATGCTGTCGGCGCCGAACACAATGGCCAATACGACATCGTCCTTAGCAATCCACCTTGGACCAGCGTCCCTGCCCCGGTCGGCCAAGCGATGGAGGCAGCGGCACGGGCTGTCCTCGCGCGCGCCGGCGCCCGCGATGCCGACCGGTACCGAAACCCGGACTTCAATCCTGATCTGCCCTTGCTGATCCGCTCCACCGAGTGGTGTAAGAAGGGCGGCCGAATTGCCATGGCGCTGCCAGCCCGACTGCTCCTGAAGAACAAGCCGATACCCACTGAGGCCCGCAACCGCATTTTCCGGTTGATCGACGTGACAGGGATCATTAGCGGCGTTCACCTTGCGAAGACGCGAGTCTGGCCGGGAACTGACCAACCGTTCATTCTGCTTTTCGCTCGGAACGAGACGGCTGGCGAAGATCCAAGGACACAGGTCGTCTGCCCGCATTACGATTCGGAGTTAAACCACCGAGGAGACTTCCGGATCGACTCTGACGCCTCAGTCCTTGTCAACGCACAGGAGGCCGAGGCCGAGCCTTGGATGTGGAAAGGTTGGCTTGTCGGCTCCTTCCTTGACGTTGCGATTGTGAGGAAGCTCTTGGCCAACCCTGCCGCCATTCGGGTGTCGGACTATTGGCACGAGTTCAGTCTCGCTGAGGGCCAGGGGTGTATCGTCTCTGAAGACAACACGACGCAGTACGACGCCAGACATCTCCGCGGGCTTCCATTCTTGCCGGCCTCCGAAACGCCTGGGTTCGTTGTGAATGTGTCCCGACTAGACAGATTCCGACGCGCCACCCTCCACATGCGGCGTAGCCGCGATATTTACTACAGCCCTCTCGTGCTGCTCAAGCAATCTCCGGGAACGGACCGGGCCAAAGGGTTCGGATATCTGGCCTTCGATGACGTGGTGTACGTTTCAAGTTACTACGGTTACTCGACTCGCGGACACCCCAAAGCCGAGCTGTTAGCGCGGTACCTTCACTTGCTTATCCACAGCGACATCTGGTTGCACTTCGGTCTAATCACCGGTGCCCAGTTCGGTGCCGAGCGTAACAAACTTCAGAAGCAGTCAATCGAAGACTTCCCGCTTGTACGACTGGAGGCACTGAATGCGGATCAGACCCGGACAATAGCAAGGCTTTCGCAGAGGCTCGTCGCGGGCGACAGTGAAGTCTTTGACGCCATCGACAAGCTGTTCGCCCGAATCCACGGCCTGACAACGGCTGACCTCGACGTTATCAGAGACTCGCTTGACGTCGGACAAGCATACCGGGAGTCTTCCGGGACACGCGCATGCGCCCCACCGACGACAACCGAATGCCGCCGCTTCGTCGAACGATTGCGCAACTTGCTCGCTCCCTTTTTGGAAATCGACGAGAGCGCAGTGAGGGCCACGCTCTGGGTCCCCGATGGTGCCTCGAGAGCGGACCAGACATTTGGAGCCATCGTGTTTGGGAAGGCTCCAGACCAGCTCGACGATAAGATCTACCGAGAGGTTGTCCCGCTGGCAGACAACACTGGCGCCTCGAGAATCGTCATGACGCAGACCGGCGGAGGCATGCTGGTTGGACTGCGGAACCAGTACAGGTATTGGACGACGACGCGGGCCCGTATTCTCGCTGCCGATATCATCCGCGATCACTTAGACGCGCTCACTCAGTGACCATATGGCCATCGGCTTCCTTCCTCAACCGCGACGTCGCGTTCCACATCCAGCGATTCAGCCTCGGTTGATTCGGCTTTTCCGCGATGCGATGGTCAAGTCATGGGAGCTGATTCTGGCCTCACCCCCAGTTGGTTTCAATCTCGCCAAAGCGAGCGAGGTGGAAATCAATACCGTCTTCTACGCTACCTTAGTGCCTGTGGGGAAAATAGCCTTGAATCCGTTGATCGGTCAAGGGTAGTTTCGCGGGCATGAAACCGACACGGATGTCGACCGCCTCCGCGTACCCGGCCCGGATGAGCGACGAGTTGTGGGCCGTCCTCGAGCCC
>DATFWZ010000404.1:0-26854 GCA_035258765.1 Gemmataceae bacterium | reverse complement strand
AGGATCTGAGGGTCGCCTTGCATGGCAAGTCTCGAATGAGGGTGGTGGGCCCGATCGTGAAGAGTTTGTTAGCAGGCGCGGCGGACGTAGGACAGGAAAAACGCCGAGGGGCCCGCCAACTTCGGCGGGCCCCATTAGCATTAGGCGACAACGAACTGTCCGTTGATCTTACTTGTCTTTCCCCTTCCCCTTGAACTCGTACTTCACGCCCTTGACCTCGTCCTTGTCCACGTCCAGGACTATGGTCGGCTTGAACTTGGCATCGTTCAACTTGTTCAGCGACTCGGTGGCGAGCACTTCGGACTCCTCGCCCTTGATCTTGCGCTTGATCTTCAGGTCGGCGGGGATCTTGTACTCCTTCTCCTTGTCGTCCACCTTGATCGTCAGCTTGCCGTCGGCGAACTTCACGAAGGCGCCCTTGACCTCCTCGGCAAAGACCGAGCCAAAGGCGATAGTAAGGGCCGCCAGAGCCGCCGCGAATTTCCGAATCATGTTTGCCCACTCCTTGATGGGATGTTGCGTCACCCGGCGTTGGGGTCCGCCCGGGGCCCGGTGCCCCGGCCGGGTTCAGGGTTCCGAAACAATGACGGGCACCGCGGTTGAGCCGCGGCGACGTCCTATCAGGATCAACCCGCCGCGGGAGCGTGAGTCTCGCCGCGGGCCGAGTTTTCCCGCACGCCAAACGCGCGGGGCCCGCCGAACGTCGGCGGGCCCCGCGGGATGGACGTGCTTGCGGCTCGACGTCAGTTCTTCTTCTTCCGCTCGACCTTCACGTTCGTGACCTTGTCGCCGTCAGTCACGACCGTGACGTTCGCGCCCTCTTTGACCTTGGCCAGCCGCTCGGACAGGAGCACCTCTTCCTCCACCCCATCCTTGTTCTTCCGCTTGACCTTCAGGTCGGCGGGGATCTTGAAATCCTTGTCCTTGTCATCGACCTTGATCGTCAGCTTCCCGTCCGCGAACTTGACGAACGTCCCTTTGATCTCGTCGGCCCACACCGAGCCGAACGCGATCACCAGTGCCACCAGCGCCGCCGCGAACTTCCGGACCATGTGTGCCCACTCCTTGTTGTGAGGATGCCGACCGGACAGGACCGCCGACGGGGCACCGCGCCCCGACCGGGGCCTGCGCGTTTCGACACGATGACCAGGGCCGCGGCGGGACCGCCACGGCGCAGTCATGGTATTCTCAACACGAACCCGGGCCAGAAGTTTCGCCGGGGGCGCGAGAATTAAGGGGCGCGCTGAAGGGAGGGACAATCTGTCCCAATAGGCAAATGGGGGTCAATCAAACTGGCGTCGCGGCTCACCTTTTCGCCGTTTGAATTTTGACTCCGCCCTCCTCGTCCCCGATGATGACTCTCCCGTCGCCCCTCCGTCCGCAGGCGCGCATTCTCATGAAAGCTCTCCGCACCCTCTTCCTCTGCACGATCGCCGGGGCCGCGAGCGTGGCGGCCGTCCTCCTGCTCCGCGGGCCCGCGGGGGCCCAGGACCCGCGCGAGTACAAGTCCGGCATCGTCTGGCCGGAGCCGGCCGTCGTCACCCCCGGGAAGGACAACGGCCCCCCGTCTGACGCGATCGTCCTCTTCGACGGCAAGGACCTGTCGAAGTGGAACGGGGGCGACAAGTGGATCATCCAGGACGGCTACGCCATCGCCGCCAAGAACGGGATTACCACCAAGGACCCGTACGGGGATTGCCAGCTCCACGTCGAGTTCGCGACCCCGGAGAAGGTGGAGGGGCGCGGCCAGGGTCGCGGCAATAGCGGCGTCTACTTGATGGAGCGGTACGAGGTGCAAATCCTCGACTCGTACGAAAACAAGACCTACTACGACGGCCAGTGCGCCTCGCTTTACAAGCAGCACCCGCCGCTGGTGAACGCCAGCCGCAAGCCGGGCGAGTGGCAGACGTACGACATCATCTTCGAGTCCCCGCGCTTCGACGCGGACAAGAAGCTGACCCGGCCGGGGTACGTCACCGTCTTGCACAATGGGGTCATCGTGCAGAACCACTTCGAGCTCCAGGGCGGGACCTTCTACGACAAGCCGGCCCAATACACCGCCCACCCACCGAAAGCCCCGCTGCACTTGCAGTATCACGGCAACCCGGTGCGTTTCCGCAACATCTGGATCCGCGAGCTCAAGGAGATCGAGGGCAAGAAGCCGGAGAAGAAGTAGGCCGCTCGCGTCAGGAATCGATGATTCGCGGGCCGAGAGGGGCCCACAATATCGAACGCGGATGACGCGGATATCGCGGATCAAACCAAGACAGATCTGTCGTGTCTGATCCGCGCAAACCCGTGTCATCCGCGTCATCCGCATCCGTTCTGTTCCCGCCCCGTCCCGTCGAATGAGTAGTAGCGGATCACTACTCCTTTTTCCCCTGCCCGACGGTCAACTTGACCGGGTCGCCCCGGAAGATCAGCTTCGACTTCAGCTCGAACCCCTTGTCCAGCGCCTTGTACTCGAACGGCCCGTCGCCGAACGGGTCGGGGACGTCCTTCAGCTTGTCTGGCCCGCCCTGGACGACGGCCACGGCTGCCTTGAACAGTGCCAACTGCGCACGAGCCCGGCGGTCGGCCGGGATGATCTTGTCCAGGTTCGGCAGAAGGTACGGCGCCAGTGCGTTCGCGGCCTTCGCCTTCTTGACGAACTCCGGGTACTGCGTGTCGAATTCCTTCCACGGCAGTTCCAGGATCTTCGCCTCCTCGTCGTAAAAGGGAAGAACATCCTCGAGCAGCTTGATCGCCTGTTCGTACGTCTGGGCGGATTTGACCAGGTTCGGGTCGACGATGTCGCCTTCTCCGGGCGCACTGAGCATTTCCTTCCAGACCTCGCGCCAGGAGCCGGCTTTCCGGCGCTCGGCCTCCTTCAGCTCCCGGCTCAGCCACGCGGCCCCCGTTTCCTTCTCCACACGCACCAGTTGCGGGAGCGTCGGCCCGGCCGGGAGGGCGTCGAGGACCGCGGGCGCCGTCGCGGGAAATGCTGCCTTCAATTCGGGCAGGTGTGGAACCACCGCCTCGATCGCCATCCACTCGATCCGGTACCCCACCAGCTTGCCGATCATCGACGGGCCGACTTCGGCATGGCGGCCGAGCGCCAGGATCGCCATCACGTCGTCCCACCCGGCCTGGGCGTGACCTTGAGCGAATTCGTGTCGCGCGTTGAGGGCGGCCAGGCGCGCCAGCGTCATCGAACGGACCAGGTGCGGGAGCAGCATACGGATGCCGTCTTCGTAGTCGGGACTCCAGTCGCAGTGCCGCAGCTTCGCCCCCCGATGAAGGTACGGCCGGCAGATGCGGTACTTGTCGATCAGTTTCAAGGCCGCGGCATCGAGCGGGACCGTGTTCCAGTCCTGCAGGAGCTTTTCCTGGTCCTTATCCAGGTTCGGCAGGAAGGCGAAGGCCTGCCAGTATTTCAGGGCCGCGTTGTCCCCTGGACTCTTCTTGGCGTCCGGCGCCTGCGCCGCGGCGGGCGCGGGGGCGAACAGGGTCACGGACAGCAGGGGTACTACGAGAAGCCAGTGTCGCATCAGTCTTTACCTAGTAAGGCGTGGAGAGTCGCGTCGGACCGCGTCAACGGGCCGACGCGTACAAGGTCAGGATTGACTTCGGCGGAACCCGCGGCCTCCTTGTCGAGCAGCGCGTCCAGCTCCTCGGGCGACCGGGCCAGGGCGCGCTGGTAGGCCAGAAGCATCGGGGCTGCGTCTTCGACCTCCGCGGGCGCCGGCTGTGGTGGGGGCGGCACGACGACCGGCGCCGGTTCGACGCCTCGGCCACTTCCCCAGCGAATGACGCCGATCGCGAGGCAAGCCGCGATCAACCCGCCGACGACGGCCATCGGCCACACTCGCCGGGGTTGAGCAGGTGGCGACTCGGCCAGCCGCTCGGCGACGCGCCGCTTCAATTCGGGCGCTGCATCGGCGGGCCGGATGCTCGCCAGTTCCGCTTCGAGTGGGTCGGGTGCGTCGCTCATGGGATCGGCTCCTCCGCCAACTGCACGCGCATCTTGGCCAGGGCGTAGCGGTACCGGGACGCGGCCGTATCGGGCGGGATGCGCAAGGCGGCCGCGATCTGTGGGAACGACAGGCCGCCCCAGATCTTCATCACGACCACTTCGCGCTGGGCCTCCGGCAAGGCGCCCAATGCGGCCGCGAGGGCGGCGCGGCGCTCGCCATGCTCGGCCGGGCCGTCAAAGAATGGCTCGCCTTCCGGACGGGCCGCGACCCGCTCTCGCCGGGCCTGCCGGTTCCGGCCGCGTAGCCAGTCGAGGGCACAGTTCTTCACGCAGGCGTAGAGGTACGCAGCCGGGTCCGCCGCCCGGTGCCGCGACCGCCAGAAGCGGACGAATGCCTCCTGGACGACGTCCTCGGCGTCGGCGCGGCCGACGACCCATTGCCGCGCCAGGAGTACCAGCGCCGGGCCGTGTCGATCGAGCCAGTCGGTCCACTGATCCGAACCGCCCGCCATGTCCCGTCCCAGGTCGTTGGAAGGAGTCCTCTGCCATCAAGACGCCGCCGCGGATTCATTCTGTCTAACCGGCGTTTCGGTGCATACACCGCGGTGTGGCCGCGGGTAGGACACTGGTGCAAACACGCCTGCAACAAGAACTCGTGATCCGCCTCAGTCGATGGCTCGATCTCCGCGGAGGTCCCGCCGGCCGGGCGGGACCCTGGCGCCCGCAGCGGGCAGGCGACGTCCCCGGGTCGGCGAGCCAGGTCCCGCCCGGCAGGCGGGACCTGCCCGCGGCCGTCACGGAGAACTTTGGGGCAGACGTCGGGGGGATGTGCAAAAGTTGGCGCCCTTGGCACCCTTGACCCCATCAGCGCGAACTTGCAACGACATTTCCAAGTCGAAGGTTGCCAAATTCACACGAACACGCCTGGCAACCTTCGATTCCTCCCGGACCGAAGGACCCGCGGCGGGGGGTATGTGAAAGAAGCTGGCGACCTTGGCGACCCTACCCCAAGGGGAGACGGAAGGAGAGATCGGGAGAACTCCGGGGACACCGAAAAACGCCTCCAAATGTCTCCCGGGGCCGAACGGCCGAGGGCCTCGCTCCATTCCCGGGCGTGCGGTACACTGGTACCACTCGGTCCCATCTTGCAGTGTCTTCATGTTCCACAATCGCTGGGTCCGCCGGTTGGCGATCGGGTTCGGGATCGCGGTCGTCGCCGCGATCGCGTTACTCATTTATCACCGATATGCCACCTTCGCGACCGGAGAGGAGCAGCTGGCCGCGGTCGTCGCCGAGCTGGACGCGAGCGACCCACGGTGGCGATATGCCGACCTCGATCTGGCCCGCGGCCACCTCCCGGACGACGAGAACTCCGCCCTCCTCGTCCCGAAATTCACCGCCGCCCTCGCCGCCTCGAAGCTCGAGGCCACCCGCGCGAACGGGCAGCTCGTCGTCTTCGACGGCCCGCCCAATCGCTGGCTCGATGACGGCGCGTACGCGGCCATCGACCGGGCCCTCGACCGGAACGGGGCTGCCCTGGCCGTCGCCCGGTCATTCAGGGACCGCCCCCGCGGCCTGCGGCACCTGAACGTCAGCCCGGACTTCGTCGGCACGCTCATGCCGCACTTGCAGGACATGCGGCAGATCTTCACCGCCCTCGACCTGGAGTCCGAGCGCTTGGCTCACGACGGGCGGCCGGGGGCAGCGTTGCAGTTGGTCATCGCCATGATCCACGCGGCCCGGTCCACGGACGGGGAGCCGACCCTCATTTCCGCCTTCGTCCGCCTGGCCGGGGACGAGATGACCGTCCGCCGGATCGAGCGGCTGCTGGCCCTTGGCGAGCCGAAGGGCGGACTCGGGGAGGTGCAGTCGGTGCTGGCGTTGGAGGCGGAGTCGGACCTGTTCTGGTACGCCCTCCGGGGCGAGCGGGCGGGCGTGGACTTGCTCTTCCGCAACCTCGAAACGGGGAACCTACCGGTCGGTCGGTACCTGGAAGCCCTCGACATCGCGGACCCGGCCGGCTCGCGCCGCCGCGTCCGCCGGCCGGAGCTGGTGGAGGCGGTGATCTATGCACCGCATTTACCCGGCGACCACGCTCGATACCTGGAGGTCTTGACCCAGGCCTGCGAGGTGGCCCGGCGGCCGGACCACGAGCAGTCCGCGGCCCTGGCCGCCGTCCTGGACGAGCCGGTGGACCCCGATCACCGGTTCACCCGCCTCCTGAGCGGCGCGGCCTTCGGCAAGCTGCACACAGCGAGCCTCCGCGGGAAGGCCGGCCTGCGATGCGCGGTCGTCGGGCTCGCACTGGAGCGGTGCCGGCTCCGGGATGGCCGATGGCCGAACTCGCTCGCGGACGTCCCGCGGGACATTCTCGCCGACATCCCCCTCGACCCGTTCGACGGGAAGCCGCTCAAGTACACCCGCCGCGGCGACGGGGTGACGGTCTACTCGGTCGGCGCCGACGGGCGGAACGACGGCGGGCGGGTCATCGACGGCCCGGACGCGAAGGCCCCGGGGACGGACGTCGGGTTCCGGCTGTACGACCCGAAGGCCCGCGGGCTGCCGGCGGCGCGGCCACCAGTTGAGGCGGCAGACGGGCAAGTCGAGCCAGGCCCGGAGCCGCGTGAGGTCGAGCGGGATTGAGGATACGAACGTGAACGAAAAAACGCCGCCGGCGTGGAGCGACGTGTTCCACGCCGGCGGCGTTGTCATTCTCATACCCGGTCAGCGGCGCAATATCGGCCGCGGGCGCAGACCGTAGTACCGGTACACCTCAGTCCGGTAATCCGGCGCGAAGAACACCGGGTACTCCCGGACCGTGTACGTCGGGATCACCTTGTACTGGTCCCGCGTGATGTTCACCGTCGCCGTCTGCTTCTCGAAGTTGAACTTGGCCGCCTCCCACGGGACGGTGACCAGCTTCCCCTCGTTGGCCACGATCAGGTACTCCACCTGACCGGTGTCGCTGAACACCAGGTCTTCGACCGTGCCGATCGAGATGTCCCCGGCAATGCTGACCTTGGCCCCCAACACTTGCTTCGCCCGGTGCGCCTGGGGTGTCTCGGTCGGCTTGGCGGTCCCGACCCGCGGTGGGGGGTCCTTCGCCGGCGGGGCCTGGCCGAATGCCAATCCGCCCGGGACGACCGCCAGGATGGCGGCGAGGGCGGTTCGTAGATGGTAACGCATGCGTTGAAACTCCAGCTGCCGGGTCGGCCCGAGCCGCCACGGCGGCGGCTCCTCCAGAAACCAGCCCGAGCCTTGCCTGAAGTGCAACGTTCGTACCAAGCTCATTGGCACGCGGATTCGGGCAGAGAATCCCGGCCGTCCCGGCGAGGCGTTGCCGGCAGGCGGGCACGATCGTTCCCAATCGCGGACCCATGATTGACCGTCAACCGGACTTGATCGTCATCTCGCGTACCAGGTAGCCCGCGTCCGACATGCCGAGTTGCTCGTAGGTCGCCGCGGCCCGCGCGTTGTCGCGCTCCACGTAGAGCCGCAGCCCCACGACGTCGTCGGACGCGCGAGCCAGCCGCACAACCTCGTCGAACAAGGACCGGAACACGCCGCGGCGGCGGTGGTCGCGCCGAATATAGACGCTCTGCAGTCACCAGAACCAGCCGTCGCGCCAGTCGCTCCACTCGTACGTGACCATGAGCTGACCGACGACTTCGCCGCCGGCCTCGGCGACGAGGTAGAACCCCTTGGCCGGGTCGTCGAACACCTGGGCGACGCCGCGGGCGACGACGGCGGTGTCGAGCTCTTTGCCCTCCGTCTCTCGGGCCATGAGCGCGTTGAACTCGGCAATGACGGCAGCGTCGTGCGCCCGGCCGCGACGGATTGTGACATGCATGCAAATGGCACCTCCGGGTGCGGACGCCCCGACGTCGGATTGGCCGGTCACGGAGTGACCGGACTACGCGCGTCCTATACCCTACTCCCCATGCAGCTTACCGATTACATCCGCGACATCCCGGACTTCCCCAAGCCGGGCATCCTGTTCAAGGACATCACCCCGCTCCTGGCGGAGCCGGAGGCGTTCGCGGAGTCGATCCGGCAGCTGTGCGACCACTTCCGGGGGGCGAAGCTCGACGCGATCGCGGCCGCCGAGGCCCGCGGGTTCCTGTTCGCCGCCCCGATGGCCCTCGACCTGAAGCTGCCGCTGGTCCCGCTGCGGAAGCCGGGCAAGTTGCCGCACCGGACCTACAGCCTCAAGTACGACCTGGAGTACGGCAGCGCCGAGCTGCAGATGCACGTGGACGGGATCAAGCCCGGGGCCCGGGTGCTCCTGGTGGACGACGTGCTCGCGACCGGCGGCACCATGAAGGCCGGGTGCGCGCTCATCGAACAGGCCGGCGGCCGAGTGGCCGGTTGCGCGTTTCTGGTAGAACTGTCTTTCCTGGGCGGCCGGGACAAGTTGGCCGGGTACGACAGCTTCAGCCTGTTGCGGTACTGATCCTCCAAACCTTAGGGTTCGGCCATGAACGACTACGGCGACGGCAACCGCGGACGACCGGAGTACGACGACTACGACGACCGCCGGGCGCGTGACGCGGGAGGCGAACGGTCAGAAGAGAGCGATCAACTTCGAAAGGCGGCCCTCGCCAAGGTCCGGGCCCCCGGCCTCATGATGCAATTGTTCGGTGCCCTCTCCGTGGCCTTCGGCACGATGTGCGGGGGCGTCAGCTTTGTCAGCCCCAAGGCCGTCATCGATTGGGCCTACGACAAGGCCGAGGAGGCGGAGAAGCAAAACCCGCAGAACCCGAAACAGCAGCGGCCGCCGCGTGAGGAAGCCACCAAGTCTCTGCAGGTTCAGGGGGCCTTGTATGGCATCGTGTCGCTCGTGTCCGGGATCGTCATCTTCATCGGCGGTTCGAAGATGAAGGACCTCAAGGGCTACGGGTGGGCCATCACCGGCTCTGTCCTGTCCATTTTTCCGGGATTGTGCTGCGTGTGCATCGGGCTCATCCCGGGCATCTGGGGGCTGGTCGTGCTGTTGAACCCGGACGTGAAGTACGCGTACAGCCGGTTTGCTTCTGGGTAAGGGGACGCTGTGCGCGAACCCGAGCGACCGCCGCGTTACAACGATATCCGCGACGACTACGACGACGAGTTCGGGGCGGACCGGACGCCGCTCGGGATCGCGCGCCGCCGGGTGTTCATCCCCGCCGTCGCGTTTATAGCCACTGGCTGTCTGGGAATTGGCGGGTCACTAGTCGGGGCGGGAGCGGTGGTCTACGAACTTCTCGCCGAGCAGGCGCCCGCAATCCGCTATGCGCCTCTGCTCGTCATTTGTGGCCTCAGTGTCTGTTTATTCGCCATCGTGATCGCGGGCGGATTGAATCTCAAGGAGCTGCGTCACCGCGGACTGGCACTGACCGCGGCCTACATCGTTACTGGGCTGTCGCTCGCCGGTCTGTACGGGCTCCCCTTCTATCCGTTTGGCATCTGGGCCCTCGTGTTGCTGTACAACCCGAATGTCAAGCCATTCTTTGACCGGCGGAACGAACCGCCCGAACCGGAGTTGCCGGTCGAGGAGCCGCCCGGGGACGCAGCGACCCTCGAGTCCCGGACCGGCGCCCGCGCGTATCTGGTCGCGGGGGGAATCGGCCTGCTGGCGATGCTCGCCACGGGCAGCCAGATTCTCTGGGACGTATCCATCGGCGGATACTGGACGGAATCGGAGCTTCTCTGGAGTTTGGGGCTCACCCTGGTCGGCGCGTGCCTGTCCGTACTGCTGCTCGCCCGCAGGGTGTATTTGAAGAGGAATCGTCGCCAGGGATTGAGTAAGCCCGTCGCCCGGCGTGCGGAAGACTGACATGCTCGACTTCGACAAGGCCGGCGGGGTCGTCCCGGCCATCGCCCAGGACGCGGACACCGGACAGGTGCTGATGCTCGCCTGGATGAACCGCGAGGCGTTCGCGGAGACGGTGCGGACCGGCCGGGCTTGCTACTTCAGCCGCAGCCGCAACCGCCTCTGGCGGAAGGGCGAGGAGAGCGGACACGTGCAGGAGGTCCGCGAGATCCTCATCGACTGCGACGCGGACACGGTGCTTTTGAAGGTCAAGCAAGTGGGGGGGGCGGCCTGCCACGAGGGATACGCGTCGTGCTTCTTTCGCAGGGTGGAGGGGGAAGACCTGCGCGTTGTCGCGGAGCGGGTGTTTGACCCCGCCAAGGTGTATAAGAAGTGGCCAGTAAGCAGTGAGCAGTAAGCAGTCCAAATGGTTACTGCTTACTGCTCACTGCTTACTGCTCACTTCCAAGGAATCGCATGTCCACGAGCAGCGTACTAAAGCTCGGCCTCCCCGCCGGCAGCCTGCAAGAGGCCACGGCAGAGCTGTTCCGCAAGGCCGGGTTCGAGATCACATTCGCCAGCCGGAGCTACTATCCGGCCATCGACGACAAGGAGCTCCACTGCACCCTGATCCGGGCCCAGGAGATGCCCCGGTACGTCGAGAACGGGTCGCTCGATTGCGGGCTCACCGGGCACGACTGGATCCAGGAGAACGACGCCAAAGTCATCGAACTGGCCGAGCTGATCTACAGCAAGGTGAGCCGCCGGCCGGTCCAGTGGGTGCTGGCCGTCCCGATCGACTCGCCAATCCGCGGGCCGAAGGACCTCGCGGGCAAGCGGATCGCCACGGAGCTGGTCGAGTACACCCGCCGCTGGCTCGCGGGCCACGGCGTGTCCGCGAAGGTGGAATTCAGTTGGGGGGCGACCGAAGTCAAGCCGCCGCGGCTGGCCGACGCGATCGTCGAGGTGACCGAAACCGGCTCGTCCCTGCGGGCGAACAACCTCCGCATCGTCGGCGAGCCGCTCCTGACCAGCACCCCGCGGTTTGTCACCAACGCGACCGCCTACGCCGACCCGTGGAAGAAGCGGAAGATGGACGACCTGGTCCTGATGCTCCGCGGGGCGATGGCCGCGGAAGGAAAGGTCGGACTGAAGCTGAACGTCCGCCGGGCCGACATGGACCGCGTGTTGGCCGTCCTGAAGGAGCACCCGAAGACGTCGCTGAATGCCCCGACCGTCTCGCCGCTCACGGACCCGGACTGGGTGGCCCTGGAGACGATCATCGACGAGGACATCGTCCGCCACATCATGCCGCAGCTCTACGCGGCCGGTGCCCGCGGAATATTCGAGTACGCGATCAACAAGATCATCGAGTGACGGGTCACTCGGCCGTCGCGGTCTTGCCCGCGTGGACGCGGACCTTGTCCACCACCTTCCGGGCCCGGGCCCCACTCTCCGGGAGGACCCAGACCGCGTAGTCCCCCGGCGGAACGACCATCTCGACCCGCCGCGTGTCCGCGGCCGTCTGGACCACAACGTGCCCCTTCAACTCCGGCCCCGGGTCATCGTAGGCCGTTACCAGGAGCGTTCCCCGCGGCTGGTCGTCACCGTCGAACCGGATCACGCCGAGGTGCTCATTCAGTTTCAATTCGGTGACCCCGTCCTTCGCATTCAGGTTCCCGACGACCTTGACCGGTTTGCCGTCCTTGGGGACAAGCCAGACGTCGAATGGGCCTTCGCTCGGGACCCTGGCGTCGTCTTTGACAGCAGACACGGATGCGACGGCCTCGTGCTTCGACTCACCGGGTGCCGGGCCGCCCGCCTTGGTGACGACGACCGCCTTGAGGGGCGGCAGGAAGTACATGGGGGCGGAGAAGCGGACCGCGCGGTCGGCGGCGAGGGTGGGGGTGGCGCAGAGGAGCAGGATGGCGAGTCGCATGGTTGATTCCGGCGAATTGGGCCAAACACTGAGGGTGCCGCGACTTTCGGCAGCAAAGCGCTCCTGACTATTGGCCGGACGAGTCGGGTCGCTCCATCCAGTCCGGCCATATGAATGTCTCATCCGGTGGGTAAGTCGGTAACTCATAACCGGCTTCGGCCATGGCGTCCGCGAACATGAGCATTCGATCGAGATCCAAACAATCGACATGCACTACGTCGTGGTGCGACGCCATTACTATTTGACGACCGTGGCCAGGAATGAAGTATAGGTCCTCATCGACGCACCCGCCGTGAAGGAGATACGCGCGAAGGACCGTCGCCGCCGTGTTGCGCTCCGATTCTGCGACACGGATCGCGCCGTGCCATCGGTCCGGCACACCGGCCTCCTTCAACGGGTAGATTCGGGACGCTTTCGACCCGGCAAACAGATTATCGTTCGCTAGCCAACGTCCTAATCGTGGCCATAGAAGCGCTTCGGTCCATTGATCGAGCCCAAAAAGAATAGAAGAAACGAAGTCCGGCCAGTCCGCCTGATCGTCAGGTACGACCCAGAACCGGCTTTCGCCGACGTCGGGACTGAATCGGAGCCGGTCCGCATTCGGATACCGTGCATCGAACGCAATTCCCGTTCGACCAACGTCTGCAATGAACTCGACTTCGGATACAGGTTCCATCAGCGTGGGGAATCCATCGGACTAAGGGATCACGTCAACACGTCCTTCACCACCACCCCCGACACGTCCGTCAGCCGGAAGTCACGGCCCTGGAATCGGAATGTCAGCTTCTCGTGGTCCACCCCCAACAGGTGCAGCATCGTCGCGTGCAGGTCGTGGACGGTCACGACCTTCTCAACCGCGTTGTACCCGAACTCGTCCGTTGCCCCATAAGTCACGCCTCCCTTGATCGCCCCGCCGGTCAGCCAGATCGAGAAGCCCTTCATGTGGTGGTCGCGGCCGGTCCCCTGGGCCATTGGAGTGCGTCCGAACTCCCCGCCCCAGACGACCAGCGTGTCCTCCCACAGACCGCGCTGCTTCAGGTCCTTCAACAGGGCCGCCATCCCCTGATCCACTTCCTTCGCCACGACCGGGATGTCCCCCTTCACGTTCCCATGATGGTCCCAGTCGCGGTGGTAGAGCTGGATGAACCGCACCCCGCGCTCCGCGAGCCGCCGGGCAAGCAAGCAATTGGCCGCAAACGACCCGTCCCCACCCTTGGTGCCGTACAGCTCGAGCGTCTCCTTGGTCTCCTTCGACAGGTCCATGAGCTCGGGCACGCTCGTCTGCATGCGGAAGGCCATTTCGTACTGGCTGATCCGCGTCGCGATCTCCGGGTCGTCCACCTGCTTGTCGAAGAGCTTGTTCAGCTCCTGGGCAGCATCGACCACGTCGCGCTGGCGGTCCTTGGTCACCCCGGCCGGGCTGCCGACGTAGAGGACGGGGTCGCCCTTCGACCGGAACTCCACGCCCTGAAACTGGCTTGGCAGGAACCCGCTGTGCCACTGCCGGGCCGCGATCGGCTGCGACTGCCCGGACCGGCCCGTGGACGTCATGACCACGAAGCCGGGGAGTGAATCGGTCTCCGCCCCCAGCCCGTACCAGACCCACGTCCCCATCGAGGGCCGGCCACTGATCGTCGTACCGGTGTTCATGAACGTGTGCGCCGGGTCGTGGTTGATCGCCTCCGTCTTCATCGACCGGATGACGCACAGATCGTCGGCGACGTCGGCGAGGTGCGGGAAGATCGTCGAGACTTCCAGGCCAGATTTGCCACACTTCTTGAACTCGTGCTGCGGGCCGAGGCAGTTGAGCTTGGCCCCCTGAAGCTGTGCGATCGGCTGCCCCTTGGTGATCGACTCGGGCATCGGTTGGCCGGTCATCTTGGTCAGTGTCGGCTTCGGGTCGAAAGTCTCCAGATGGCTTGGCCCGCCGGCCATGTACAGATAAATGACCCGCTTGACCCTGGGCTTGTGATGCGGCTTGATCGCCCCGGCCCACTTCTCGACCTTGGTGTCCGCGAACAGCCGCGGGTTGAGCAGACCGGCGAGCGCGAACGTTCCGAGGCCCGCGGCGGAGTGGCCGAGGAAGGACCGGCGATTGCAGCGGGTGCGGAGGGATTCCAGCGGGGTCATCGATGGGACTCGGTAGGCGGGAGTGCGGACAATCACCAGAATAACGCCCGACGACGAATCCGTCGATAGGCTCGATACATGCCCCCTAACCGCGTCGGCTACTTCGCATTCATGGTCCTGGCGCTGGCGGCGTTCGTGCTGGCCCGCCGGCTGTTCCCGTCCCCGCGACCGGCACGCCTCACGCGGCTCGAGAAGCTCACCCTCGGCCTGGCCGCGTTCGTCGGCGGGACGCTCAGCGCCAAGTTGCCGTTCGTCTGGGACTCGACCGGAGGCTTCTGGGACTGGTCCACCTGGGCGGCCGACGGCAAGACGATCACGACAGGCCTCGTCGGCGCCTACTTTGCCGTCGAGGTGACCAAGCTGTTACTCGGGATCAAGGCGAAGACGGGCGACGGCGTCGCGATCCCGCTGGCCGTGGCGCTCGCGGTGGGCCGGTGGGGGTGCTTCGTGAACGGGTGTTGCTACGGGATGCCGACGAGCCTGCCGTGGTGCGTGGATTTCGGCGATGGCGTATGCCGACACCCGACGCAGGTGTACGAGAGCCTGTTCCACGCGATCTGGGCAGTGATCCTCGTCCGGCTGACTCAGCGCGACGTATTGCGATATCAACGGCTGAAGCTTTACCTGATCGCCTATTGTGCTTTCCGGTTCGCGATCGAATTCATCCGCGTCGAGCCGAAGTGGCTCGGGCCGCTGACGTACTACCAGGTAGTCGTCGTCGGGTTCGCGGCATTCCTGATGGTGCAATGGGTGATCGATGCGCGACGGGTGCGGCGCGAGGCGACCGGGCCGGTGATTGTGTCTCGCATGCCGATCGGATAGTCTCAAGCACTCCTCCCCAGGGACAGCCGGGAACCGCTATGCGCAAGAAACTCATCCTGATCGCGGTCGCAGCCGGCGCACTCTTTGTGGCGATTGGCGTCAAGATGTTGATTCGGTTTGTGGTCCGCGCAGAATGGGGTGACGACCCCGAGACCGGCCAGTCGGCGATGGATGAGGACGCCCGCCGAGAGCAGCAAATCGTCGCACCCTACCGCGAGAAGGATGCGATGGTTTCCACGGACCACCACGGCCGTGTCCGATACCTCTCGGTCGTGAACCAAGGAGTGACCGACGAGCAACTGGCACAGTTCAAGGACTTCACGCACCTTGAAACGCTGCTTCTCGCGCACAATCCGGTTTCAGACGCGGGACTGGCCGAGTTGAAGGGCTTGACATCCCTCAAGTCGCTCAACCTGGGTGAGACGCGGGTGACCGACAAAGGACTGCAGCACTTGGTGGGCAACGACAAGTTGGCGATTCTATTCCTGAATCACACGGAGATCTCCGACGCGGGCTTGTCAGTCGTGGCACGCTTCGACCACCTCACGATACTCTCCGTGGCACGCACCCGCGTCTCGGATGCCGGATTGCGCTCGCTGAGCTCATTGAGACGCCTCGAAACCCTCGACTTGACAAACTGCCGGATCACCGGCGCCGGAATTCCAGCCTTACTCGAGTTACCAGCTCTGACGACCGTCATCCTGGCGGACACGGGAATTGGAGACGAGGGGGCCCGGGCGCTGGCGCGACTCAAACCACTCCGAGAGTTGAAAATGCCGGGCACGGCACTGACCGACGCCGGAGTCGCCAGCCTCCGCGACCTGCCTGAGTTGGATTCGCTGGACTTGAGTCGGACTCAAATTACCGATGACTCAGTTTCGATCTTCGGACAAATGCGACAGATTAAGTTTCTCGAAGTTACAGACACGAAGATTACCCCGGCTGGGCTCAAAGCCCTCCGGGAGGCACTGCCCGGATGCCATTTGAACGGGGCCGACCCGCTCAATGACTGACTCCGCCAGTTGGCCACGCCTGACGCCGTCTCACCCAGCTCACGGATTCACCATGCTCAAACTCGGCATCCTCGACTTCGACACCTCCCACGCGGTCGAATTCACCAGGCGCCTCAACCACCGCGACATCGACAAGGACCAGTGGGTCGATGGCGCCCAGGTCGTCATCGGCTGCCCGGGGGAGTCCAAGCTCTCCCCCGAGCGCATCCCGGGCTACACGGAGGCCATGAAGAAGCTGGAAGTGCCCCTCGTGGACAAGCCGGCCGACATGATCGGCAAAGTGGACGCCATGCTCATCGAGGCCGTCGATGGCAGCGTCCACTACGAGCGGGCCAAGCCGTTCCTCGACGCGGGCGTCCCGTGCTACGTGGACAAACCGTTCGCGTGCTCCGTCGCCGACGCGCGGATGATCGTCGAGCTGGCCGCGAAGAAGAAGCTGCCCCTCTTCTCGTCTTCGTCCCTGCGGTTCGCCCCGGAACTGGTCGCCTACGCGGACGATGCGAAGCATGGCAAGGTGCTTGGGGCGGTCACCTGGGGCCCCGCGTCGCAGCATGAGCGGAACCCGGGCCTGTTTCATTACGGCATCCACGCGGTCGAGGTGCTCTACACGCTCATGGGTCCCGGTTGCGAGTCGGTCACCTGTACCAGCGACAAGGAGGTGGACGTCGCCACCGGGCACTGGAAGGACGGGCGGGTCGCGACTGTTCGCGGCACCCGGACCGGGCCCGGGGTCTACGGGGCCGTCGCCTTCGCCGAGAAGGCGACGCAGACGCTCTCCATCGGGACCAAGTACATCTACCGGGAGCTGCTGAAGAAGGTCGTCGAGACGTTTGCCACCGGCAAGCCGCCGATCGACGTGGCCGTGACCGTCGAGCTGGTGGGGTTCATCGAGGCCGCGTGGAAGAGCGCCAACAACCACGGGATGATACAGAAGGTGGAGGTTTGACGGTTTATTTCGGCAGGTGCATCTTGCACAGCAACAGGCCGATCGCGACCACCAGGGCCGCCCCGACGATCGGAAGCCATTTCGACACCACGCGGAACCACTTTGTCCCGCCGAATCGGCTGGCCCCCGCCCGGCCGCCCCAGACGACCGACAGCCCGAGCAACACGAGGACGCTCGCCAGCCCGACGCTGAACGCCAGCACCGCCCAGATGGCAAGCCCGTACCGGCCCGCGGTCACGCAATAAAGCACCCAGAGGATGGCCCCCCAACATGGCACCACCCCGCCCGAGATCCCCAGCAGAACCAGACGCAGCCAGCCGACGCGGCCGAATTGCTCCGGGGTCAGCCCGTGCGAGTGCGCGTGCCCGTGCCCGTCGCCGTGCGAATGGCTGTGGCCGTGGCCGTGACTGTGCGACCCGAACGCGTGGACGTGGTCCGACCGCCCGGCCAGTCGTTGCATCAAGAGCCACAGCCCGATGAACACGACCAGTGCCCCACCGCCCAGGCCGAGCACGCTCTGAATCGTCGCCGGGGCCGTGTCGGTCAGCACGAACCGGAGCAGGAGGGCGACCGCGAACGCGGCGCTCGTGTGCGTCAGGGTGACGATCAGCCCCAGGATGACCGCGTGCCGGGGCGTCCCCTGCTCGCCCACCAGGTACGCGGCCACCATGGTCTTGCCGTGCCCAGGGGAGACTGAGTGCAGGATCCCGTGCAGGAACGCCAGCAAGAGCACGACCCACAGCCCGACGTCCGTGTCGAGCAGGATGGCGAGGCTCTCCTCCTCGTTCACCCGGCGGAACAAGTCCCAGAACCCGGCTGGCGTCGGCTGGGGCGGCGCGGGTTGAACCTCCGGGGTTACTTCCAGAGCCGGTGGCGGGCCAGGGGTGTCTCCGAGCAATCGGACGGTGGCCGCGATCCCCTGCTTGCCGTTATCCACCCCGGTCAGCCGCTGCTCCGCGATCTCGGACAGCGACTCCGCGACCAGCGGCTCGACCACTTCAACCTTCATGGACAGCCGGCCCTTCTTGTCCATGAAGTTCAGGTCGTCCAGTTCGAGCTTGTGCGCGCCGGGGCCGAGGGTGGCTGTTGCCTTCAGGGTGAAGAAGAACTGCACCGACTCGTTGCGCCCGGGATCGGGGAAGGCGTGATGGGCGGCGGTGCAGGCGAGCGACAGCGGCCGGCCGTCCAGCGTGCCGACGAGCTGGTCCGGGATGACCTCCTTCATCCGGGTCAGGAACGCATCGGCGACGTCCTTGCGGCCGACCTTGCCGGTCGGCTTGAGTGGAAATCCGTTGAGCGGGTTGCCGACTGTCGTAACCAGCGTGTACTCGTCGAGCTCGACGCGGTAGACGACGATCACCCCGTCCGTCCGCATCTTGACGGTTACGTTGCGGTCGTACTCGGACCGGGGGACCTGGTGCCCGCTCCCGACCGACGGGCACAGTCCAAGAAGAATGACCAATGAACAAAGTCCAATGACCGAGGAATGACCAAGCCCCAATGTCCGAAGGCGGGGCGGCCGGCCGTTCGACATTGGGATTTGGTCCTTGGTCATTGGTGGGTCATTGGGGATTGGTCATTTCCGCGCCGGCTTGCAGTGCGAGAGGGTCATCAGGGAGTACCCGGTGACCAGGTTCGGGTCACCCTCCATCCACCGGTCCTTGGCGTTCAACCAGCTCCCATCCGCCCGTTGACGTTTCGCGAGGGCACTGACCAAGTCCGCCTTCCAGTCGTGCTTCTTGCCGTCCGCGGACTCGAACTCGGCCACGCCCATGACCTCGAGTGTCTTGGCCATCGTGTGGTAGTAGTAATACAGCCCCCACTCGGCCCGGTCCGGTGGCATGCCCGGGTTGGCGTCCAGCGTGTAGTTCTTGCCAATCCACTCCAGGGCCTTCTTGTAGCGCTCGTCCTCCTTGCCGACGCCACAGTAAATCATGCTCTTGATGCCGGCGTAGGTCATGCTCCCGTACCCGGTCAAGGGCGCTTTTGGATCATCGCTGGTCTTGGTTTGACCGCCGTCGGCGGCCGAGTAGATGAAGCTGCCGTCGTTGATCTTCCCGGCCCACGGGCGGTCGTTGAACTCGCTCTTGAGGTTCTGGCACCGGCTGACGAACATCAAAGCCTTCTTCAGTGCCGGGTCGTCCGACGCCACTCCCGCGTCCTTCAAGGCGTCGATGAAGAACTGGGTGTTGGACAGGTCCGGGCGGGACTTGCTGTCGTACCCGGCGCCGCCGTAGAAGTCGTCCGAGTCCTTCTTGCCCTCCCCCTCATCCCACTGAAGCTTCTTGAGGAACTTGACCGCGTCGCCGACCACCGGCTTGTATTTCTCGGGCCGGTTGGCCGCCTGGAGGGCCATGACGTTGATGCTGGTGACGTAGTTTTGCAGGCCCAGGGCCGGGTTATCGCCGGCGATGTGCCCGGCCTTCGGGTTCACCAATGACTCGATAAACTTGAGGGCCTTGGCGACCATCAGGTCGTCCGCGGTCACCTTGCCGGTCTGGAGAAGCCCGGTGACGACGACGCCGGTGACTCCGATGTGTCGCGGGGGTGTGCCCCACGACCCGTCCGCGTTCTGGGACTTTTGCAGGTAGGCGATGGCCTTGTCCACGACCTGGTCCCAGTCGTCGGCGGCCCGGGACGGGACGGCGGCCAAGGTGAGGGCAGTGACAGCGAGGCAAAATCGGAGCATGGAAACACTCGTCCGGAAATGAGAGGGTCCCAGTTCAATTGTACGCTGGCAAACCGGGTGCCGGGGGTAACGAAGGCGAGCCGAGTAGCGCCCACCGCTCCCTTGCTTCCTTCCGCCGCCGGGGAAACAATGAACACATGCAACCGTCCCGCGTTCAGCTCCGGATCGTTGCCGGCAACCTCCGCGGGCGCAAGATCACGGCCGTGGTTCACGACGACCTGCGGCCGACGCCGCAGATAGTCCGCGAGGCGCTGTTTAGCATCCTCGGCAACGCCGTCCCCGGCCGGCCGTTCTTCGACGTGTTCGCGGGCACCGGCGTGCACGGGCTCGAGGCGATCAGCCGTGGGGCGACGGAGGCCGTGTTCGTCGAGCGGGACGCGAAGCTGGCCGCGGCCATCGACGCCCGGCTCAAGGAGTTCGACGTCCAGCGACAGGGCCAGATGCTGCGGGCCGACGTGTACCGGTGGGCCGAGCGCTGGTTTCCACCGCCGGGCCCGGTCAACTTGTTCCTGAGCCCGCCGTTCTCGGACCTGGCCGATCGCTTCGACACCTTCGTGTCGCTGGTGAAGACGCTGGCCGCGAAGGCGCCAGTGGAATCGTGCGTGTGCATCCAGGCGGAGGACGGATTCCCGACGGAGCAGTTGCCGGGCACCGGGTGGGACATTCGGACGTACGGGCGGAATGTGTTGGCGATCTGGGTGAAGGAGGGACTGCCGACGGGCGAGCCGGGAGCATGAGCGACCGGAGCAAGTGACTCCGGTCGCTCACGCTCCCGGCTCGCCGGGTGCTACCAACCGACTCGGGCCTGGGGTACGATTCCCATCAATTCTCCCCTTTTTCGATGTGCCGCCATGACCTCTCCCGAAACCTACCAGACCTACAAGAACCTCCCGTCCCTGGCCGGCCTCGCCACACACGCCGAGGCCGCCAAGCCCGGGCTCGGGATCGAGGAGTGCGTCCGCCGGCTCAAGCGCTTCCATTACGCCTTCAAGCGGCTGCACGAGATCCTCGTCGCCCGGATCACGGCCGAGCCGATCTACGAGTTGAAGACGGCGTTCTCCCACCACGCTTACCTCTGCGCCGAGTACACCGACGCGCTTCGCACGCGCGTCGGCGAAATGCGCGAGCCGCCGCTCGGACTCGAGGAGGTCCCGCACCCGGCGCTGGAGGTGTTCTTCGACGAGATCCTCGCGGCGCCAACGACCGAAGAACTCGTCTACGGCGTGCACGGCGTCGCCATGCGGGCGCTGGACGGTGCCTGCGAACAGTACATGGCGGATACCAACCCGCTCACCGACGCCCCGAGCCGCCGCGTCCTCCGATTCGCGCGACTGGAGCTCGCGGACATGATCGGCTTCGGCGACCGGGCCGTCGAGGCCCTGGAGATCGCCGACGTCCAGGAGTGGGCTGCCCGATTGGACGCACTCCTCCGCGCCGCCGGCGGGCTGGACGGTACGGCGCCAGGCCCGAATGCCACATTCGAACGGGTGTACTCGAAGTCGCCCTACGTCTACGACCCCATCCCCAAGCGCGACGAGCGGTTCCAGGACCTCTGGAACCAGGGGGTCAATCCCGAGGCCTTCATCTACGACCCGGCCCTGCCGACCAAGCCCAAGGCCCTCATGATGCTGTTCAAGCGGCTCCGCGAGATCGACGTTCCGGAGATGATGGCCAGCATCCTGACGCAGACCAGGGGCAAGCCGTGGCGGTACTACCGCGACATGACCCGCCAGCTCTGGGACGAGGCCCGGCATGCAATGATGGGCGAGGTCGGGTTCGTCGCCCTCGGGGTCGATTGGACCAGGGCCCGCATCACGCACAACTGGTCGCTGCGGCTGAACACCGAGTGCACCCCGATGGAACGGCACGCGGTCCTGTACTTCATCGAACAGGGATTGATGACCAAGACCGGCAAGCGATATGAGTGGGAGCTCGGGGTTGGGTCCGGGATCCCGCTCATGGCGACCATCCAGGACTTCGACTGGGCTGACGAGGTCCTCCACGCGGCCATCGGCCGGCAGTGGTACATCCCGCTCTTCGAGAACATCAGCAAGGCCCTCGAGTACGGCGACCAGTGCTGGAGCCGCATCCTGAGCAACTGGCACACGGTCCAGGAGCAGGGCCTGACGAACCACGAGAACTGGTGGCCGACGATTTACCGGCAGGGGTGCGAGGCCTGGGGCGAGAAGCCGGACCCGCAGGTGCTCGCGTACTCGACAACGTATGAAGGCAAGCGGGCTGATTTGAAGGAAGTGGGTGTCGGGGCCAGTGGATAAGGGGTCCCGGCGGCTGACATTCCTCAGGGCTCCAGAATCTCGGCATTGGCGGCCTGAGCCTTCTCGGGAGCTCACTCGACACGATCCCCGGCAGGAAGGCGACACGACTTGAGGACTCCATTTACGAAGGTCGCTTGATAACCAGACTGGTAGTAGCAAAACTCGGTGCCATAACCGTGAACATGCACCGGATTCTCAGTAATGAGTTTCTCGAACTCTGGACGTGACATGCCAATGCGTACGCCCAGCCGACGTGCATCAGTGGGGACGTTCGCCATACCGGACGACCTGATCTCTCCCGGCTCACTCCCGGTGTGCCCAGAGCCTTCGATAATGACTGCCGCGAGGCATATGAAAGCTAGCCGGAAGCGAAAGGAACGCAACCGCTCGAATACTCTACGAATCACCATTTTGTTCTGCGCCTCAGCTTCTCGTTTCGACTTCAACCGAGCAGCGCATCACATTTCGTCGACGGTCTACTTGTTCTTTGGCTTTCGCCGTAAGTTCTTGGTGGATAAGGCGTCGCGATCATACCCTCAGGCCACCAAGCGCGCACACGACTTGGCGGCCGGAGGAAATCTGACCATTTTCCGGTGTCGAAAACTCGACAAAATCGGAAGAGGATCGGACACTGCCGCCTTTTCGCGACGCGAATCACTTCCCACTCAGCCTCTCCATACTCGGATCCGGTTGCCACAAGTACAGAAACGTCGGCAGCCGGTTGCGGTCCCCGGCCGGGACGCTCACGCCCAATAGCGACGCTTGCAGCGGCACGTTCGGCGTGGTCGCGTAGGGCGTCCGGGCGACGTCGTTGCGCCGGTGGAGCATGACCGCCCCGGCCGCGGGTTGGCCCGCGAGCTGCTTCGCCGCGGCCAGGGCGTCCGGGAGCTGGCCGACCTGGTCGATCAGACCGCGATTCTGCGCCTGCCGGGCCAGGAACACCCGGCCGTCAAACGTCTCCGCCTGGTCCTTCACCTTTGGCCGCCGGCTCCGCACCACCTGCTTGAACTGCCCGTGCAGCTCGTCGGCCATGCCGATCAGCATCTCCTTGTCGTCCTCGTTTAAAACCCCGATACGGTAGTCCAGGTCGATCTTTGGGGAGTCCTTCGACTTGATCGACAGGTTCTCGACCTTGGCCAGGTTGAGCGTGCCCTGGAAGTTATAAAGGTTGAGGATCACCCCGATCCCGCCGACGACCGACGTCGGGTGGGCGTAGATCGTGTCGGCCGCGGTCGCGATGTAGTAGGCCCCGCCGCAGCCGAGGTCCATGAGGCAGGCGACGACCGGCTTACCAGTCTGCTGCCGGAAGCGCATCAGCTCGGACCACATCACCTCGGATGCCGTCGCCGAACCGCCGGGGCTGTTGACGCGCAGGACGACCGCGACGATGTCCGGAGTCCGGGCCGCGACGTCCAGCTTCTCCCGGAACACGTCGATCGGGTTGTCCCCGGTCGCGTACGGGCCGGTGTAATTGGTGTTGAGCAGGATCCCGTCGACGTCGATGACCGCGACGCGCGGGCCTGGCTCGCAGGCCCCGTTGAGCGGCATCTCGACGACCGGGTGCTCGTTTGAAGTGGGGGTGAATTCCAGCCGTGCGTCCACCGGGCGTTCCACCCGGACGACGCTGTCGGTCCGGAACGGGCTCAGGCACCCGGTCAGGGCGAGCAGGGCGAACGGCGCGACGAGTCTCACGGCGGTCCCCCGGCTCCGAAGGGAAGACGTTCTCCCCGTTTCTATCGGCCGATGGGACCGGAGCGATTGATCCCGCCCCAGTGCGATCGTTCATGATTCACGGGCGATGCCTTCGCTTACTTCCCGGGCCACCGATAGGCCGTCAGGCCTTTCATGTCGCGCACGAACACCTCGTCACCGCACACCGCCAGGTGCCCCCAGGCCTCCGCGTCCCCGACCTTTCGCTGGTCGAGCAGGTCGAACTTCTTCGGGTTGGCGTGCACGAGGTAAAGCACCCCCTTCTGGTCCAAGGCGAGGATCCGGTCGCCGCGAACGGCCATGCTCCAGTATTCGCCGAAGGCCTGGTCGCTGGTCCACTTCATTCGTCCGGTCTTCGCCTCGATGCAGACAAGCCGCTGGCTCTGGAGGTGGGCGTATAGGTGATCGTCGATGCGTACCGGCGTGGACATGTACGCCACCTTCGAAAGGTCCCACACCCGCTTCGCCGTCACCTTGTCGCCTTCGGCGGTGACGTCGAACTTCAACGTACTCCCGCTGAACATGCTGACGAAAATCCCCGCGTCGCCGAGGAGAACTGGTGTGATGGTCGTCGTGTTGCGGTACGCCGCAACCGCCTGCTTCCACAGGACCTTGCCCGACTCCGGGTCGAGGAGCGCCAGCGTCGCGCGGTTGAGAGCCACCACCATCTTCCGCCCCGCGACCGTCGCGACCATGACCGACGAGGTCGCCCCGCCCTCGCGTTTCGGGTCGTCGGTGAGCGTCCGCCAGTCCACCGTGCCAGTCTTCGCGTTGACGCGGACGACGCCCGCGGCCGCCAGGGTGTAGACCGCGTCGCCGTCGATCTGCGGCGAACTGGCCATGCCCATGTCCGGCTGGGGGGCCTTGTACTCGTTGACGAAATCGATCCGCCAGCGCTCCTTCCCGTCGGTCACGTCGAGACAGACGAGCAGATCGTGCATGCCGCCGACGTAGACGACTTTCCCGTCGGACGCGGGGGTGGCCCGGATGGCTTCGCCGCGGGGCTTGGCCTCCTGGATGACTGATTGCCCGCCCTTCCACTGCACCTTCCAAAGCTCCTTGCCGGTGTCGCGGTCGAGGGCGCGGACCATCTCGGTCTTGTCGTCGGGCGATTCGGTGACGATGACGCGATCGACGAGAACGATAGGCCCGGAGTAGCTGGGTCCCAGCTCGACGCGCCAGACTTGTTTGAGCGCATCGAGCTTGTCGGGGAAGGCCGGGCCGGTGGTGACGCAGTCACGGGTCGGCCCGCGCCACTGCGGCCAGGTCGGGCGGTCGTCCGCAAGGATCGGGAATGCGAGAATAAGTAGAAGGAAGACGGATCGCATCGGAGTCTCCATATCCGGGCGATCCCAACGTAGAGCACGCGTCCCGCGTGCTCATGGCACGGCCCGCGGGACGCGTGCTCTACGACGGGCGGTCACTCTATTTCAGGCCATTTCTTAAGAACTCGATGAACTTCGGCTCGTTGTTGATCTTGCCCTCCTCGTAGACGCCGACCACCGTGGTCTTCCCAGTCGGCTCGGGCTTGAGAATTACGTACAGGGGGAGTTGCTGTTGTCCGAAGGCCCTGTCCTCGAAGTCCAGGTTAGCCCGGGCGTCGGCGTTCTGGCGGTCCAGCCCGGGGGCGACGTCGTAGAAGACGTCGGGCACGGTGTCGGTGTAAAGTTGCACGAGCGTGTATTGTTTGAAAAGCTCCTTCACCTCCGGTTTCGGGAACACGTTGCGTTCGTTCAGCCGGCAATTGGAGCAGGTCTCCCCGGTGAAGTCGACGAATACCCGCCCGCCCTTGGCCCGGGCGTCGTCCAGGGCCCGCCGGAGGTCGCCGGTCCAGGGCAAGTCGCTCCCGACCATCTCGGCGGCGCTCGGCTCCGGCAAGAGGAACGCATCAACCCAGGCGTAAACCTGCCCGGTCGGCCGATTGCGCTCGCGGGCCCCGTTGCCAAACAGGGCCGGCGTCAGGTACACCGCCAGCCCGAGTGCGGCCAGGGCGAAGAGGATCCGGAACGGGCCGACGTGGTCGTGCTCCTCATGGTCGTGACTCATCTTGAACATACCGAGCAGGTAAAAGCCCATGGCAACCAGGATGGCGACCCACAGGGCCAGGACCACGTCGTAAGTGAAATACTCCGGCGGGGTCAGCCACCGCAGCTCGGCTGTCCGGAAGAACTTCAAGGCCGCCGCCAGCTCCAGGAAGCCCATCGTCACCTTGATCATGTTCATCCAGTCGCCGCTCTTGGGCAGCTTCTTGAGCAGGCTCGGGAACAGGGCCAGGACGAAGAACGGGGAGGCGAACGCGGTCGCGAACGCGAGCGCGCCGAGGGCCAGCTCCAGGGTGCTGAAGTTGCCGGACGCGGCCATCCCGCTGAACCCGCCCAGGAACGGGGCCACGCAGGTGAAGCTGACGATCGTAAACGAGACCGCCATGAACACGGTCCCGATGTACCCCCCCTTCCCGGCCCGGTCGGTCGTGACGTTGGCCAGTGAGCTGGGCAGCGTGATCTCGAACAGCCCGAACAGGCTGAGTGCGAGAACGACGAACAGGAGGCCGAGCAAAACGTTCGTATACGGATCAACGGCCAGCCGGCTGAACGTCGTCAATAGCGTGAGGGCGGCCACGGAGAGGATGACGACAATCGTGACGGCGTACACCAGCGCGTGGGCCAGCGGGTTGGTGCCCTCCTTCTGGCTTTGCTTCAAGAAGATGCTGACGGTGATCGGGACCATCGGGAAGACGCAGGGGGTGAACAGGGTGATGATCCCGAATCCGACCGCGGTGGCCAGGAAGCGCCAGAGGCCCGCGTCCCGGGAGCTCGGTGGGGGGAGCTGGTCGAGGACGGCCTTGAGGTCGGCGGCGTGGTCGCGGTTCACGGACAGACGGTGGGCGACGGCCTTCGGCTCGGAGGCCGGGATCGTCGCGGGCGGCTCCTTCCCATTTCGCGGTGGGTCTTTCGGAGACGGCGTCGGAGGTTCCAGCGGGGGGCCCTTGGTCGGAGATGGCAGAGGCGAGGCGTTGCCAATCGCCTTCGCGACCGCCTCCCGGTACTTCGAGTCCACCTCGACTGCCGCTCCGGACACCTTCACCGTCGCCTCGACCGGCACGCTGCGCGGCGGCAGACAATTGTCCTCTTGGCAGACGAGCAACTTGAACTGCTTGAGGCCGACCTTCTTCTCCCCGGGCGTCGATTTCGGGGAAACGACAGCCCGGAATTCCCAGGTCGCGCCGTCAGGGTAATAGGCGAGTGTGTGCCCTTTTTCCGAACCTGGCTTCGTCTTCGCGCCCGGTGGGTCGGCCACCGGTTCGACAAAAATCAAGTCGCCGGCCGCCGGCAACTGGATCACGTTCCGACTACTGGCTTCTGACGGATCCGGCTGCACGGTCGGATAGGTGTGGAAGCCGGGGTTCAGCCTCACGACCAGTTTGAAGGTGACGGTTTGCCCGGGACTGGCTTCCGCTGGTTCGATCTGGCTTGTGACGGACTGAACGGCTCCGTCGAATGTGATCCTGGTTCGGTCCTGACCGAACGCGGGCATAACTCCGGCGATGAGGAGAACGAAACAGGAAAGGCGCTTCATGGCCGTC
>DATFWZ010000403.1:0-2558 GCA_035258765.1 Gemmataceae bacterium | reverse complement strand
CGTCGTGCCTGCGTGCCACATTCGTCAGCGCGGGCGACCCACCCTTTCCGTGTCAGTGGCGCTGCCGTTGCTCGCCGTTTACGACGACGAATTTTGCCGGTGAATAACGGCCGAGGACCCCTTTGGGCAATCCAATCCGACCCGGAACGGGCACACGAGGCGCTGGCCCGCATCCGTGCCCGGTACGCCGTTGAGGCGGACGCGAGGGTGCGGAACATCACCGGGTCAGCGCTCGCCGCGTACCGGCAACAGGACGCCACCCCGGTCCTCGCCGCGTTCGCCGATTGGCTGGCCGAGCAGGGGCCGCGGGTCCTGCCGAAGTCCGCGATCGGGGAGGCGGTCACCTACGCCACGAACCAGTGGCCCTCGCTCGTCGTGTACACCCGCGATGGGCGGCTGACGATCGACAACGGCCCGGCGGAACAGGCGATCCGCCCCCTGGCAGTCGGGCGCCGGAACTGGCTGCACATTGCCGGTGACGACGGCCTCCGGCCTACGGCCGTGTTGCTCAGTCTAACCGCCTCGGTCAAGCGGCACGGGGTCAACCCGTGGTTGTACTTCAAGCACGTTCTGGCCGAGTTGCCGGCCCGGCCCTTGGGCACGGACCTAACTGATCTGCTCCCGGACGTGTGGGGTCGATCCCGGGCCGGTCCGCTGACGGTTCCCGGTTGAAACTCCCCTGCCAACCCGACCGAACAGCCCCACCTCGAACCGGGGCGTTGCGGGCCGGGCCCACACGCTCCGTCGAGCGAACGCACAGCAACTTCCACACGGTCACCGACCTGCTCACCCAGGGGTTGCTGCTGTACGTTGGCCAGCCATTCCCCCCTCCTTGAATACTGCTATCCCGGTCTGGCCGCCGCGATCTTGGTCAGCCTAGCGGCGACGGCCGCGCCCTTGCACCGGCCGGAGAGGCGCCGGTCGTTAGCAATTGTGCAGCACGACTTGATCGTGCTGCGGACCGAGACAGGTATCACCGGATGTTCGGTCGCGGGGGGCGGTGCTTTCCAGGGCGCGGCCAAGAGTCGGGTGTAGTAGGATAACACGTGAACGGATCATGGGCCCTCCTTGAGCCCGTCTCACGGAGAAGGCCCGGGGTGATCCGCACGGGGCTCACCATCATGCCCGATTCAAAGATCCGCAAGATTGCCTTCGTCGGGGACTACCTGCCCCGGAAGTGCGGGATCGCCACCTTCACCCACGACATGTACGCGTCGGTGGCGGGCCGCTTCCCGGACGCCGAGTGCTTCGTCGTCCCCGTCAACGACCGCCCCGAAGGGTACGACTACCCGCCGGAGGTCCGGTTCGAGATCGAAGAGCAGGACCTGGAAAGCTACCGCCGCGCCGCCGACTTCCTGAACTTCGCGAACACCGACGTCGTCTGCCTCCAGCACGAGTACGGGATCTACGGCGGGGTGGCCGGCAGCCACATCCTCGGCTTGCTGCGCGACCTGCGGATGCCGGTCGTCACGACCTTCCACACCGTCCTGCGCGAGCCGGACGTCGATCAGCGGCGGGTCCTGAAGGAACTGGCCGCCCTGTCCGCCCGCGTCGTCGTCATGACCGAGCGGGCCAGGACGTTCCTGCGGGGAATCTACGGCGTGCCGGAGGCCAAGATCGACCTGATCGCGCACGGCATCCCCGACACGCCGTTCGTCGATCCGGATCTTTACAAGGACCAGTTCGGCGTCGGCGGCCGGTTGGTGGCGCTGACGTTCGGGCTCCTCTCGCCCAACAAGGGCATCGAGCACATGCTCCGGGCCGTGCCGGAGGTCCACGAGTCGTTCCCCGACTTCGTCTACATCGTCCTCGGGGCGACCCACCCGGGCCTGGTGCGCGAACAGGGGGAGCGCTACCGGTTGAGCCTGGAGCGGCTGGCCCGGGACCTGGGGATCAGTAAGCAGGTGATCTTCTACAACCGGTTCGTCGAGCTGAAAGAACTGACCGAGTTCATCCGGGCGGCGGACGTGTACGTGACGCCGTACCTGAACCCGGCGCAGATCACCTCGGGCACGCTGGCCTACTCGTTCGGCTGCGGCAAGGCGATCGTCTCGACGCCCTACTGGCACGCCGAGGAGCTGCTGGCCGACGGCCGCGGTGTGCTCGTGCCGTTCGCCGACTCGGGGGCGCTGGCGCGGGAAATCTGCGGATTGCTGCGTGACGAGCCGCGGCGGAACGCGATGTGCGAGCAGGCGTACCGCCTCGGCCGCGGGATGGTCTGGGCGCATTCCGCCCGTCTGTACATGGAGTCGTTCCAGCAGGCCCGCCTCGGCCGCCAGGACCAGCCTTTCAAGCCACTGGCGGTGCGCACCCTCGCCGAGCAGCAGGCCGAGCTGCCCGACTGGCGCCTCGATCACCTGGCGCGGTTGACCGACGCGACGGGGATGTTTCAGCACGCCACCCACACCATCCCCAATTTCGCGGAGGGTTACTGCACCGACGACAACGCCCGCGCCCTGCTGCTGACGGTGCTCCTGGAGGAGCTGGGTCAGGGGGGGACGCAGGTCCACCGGCTCGCCACGACCTACGCCGCGTTCCTCCAGGCGGCCTTCGACCGC
>DATFWZ010000402.1:0-7497 GCA_035258765.1 Gemmataceae bacterium | reverse complement strand
GGCGAGTTGGCGCCCTGACTCCCCACCAGAAACCATTGTCTAACGACCGCCTGAAGGTCGGATTTGGTCTGCCGTCGGGGGTCAGAGAAGATTACCAGTGGCCGGAGTGCGGGCTGGCAACCTTCGATTCGGTCGATTCGTTGCAACACGGCGGCTCGGAACTGCAATCGAAGGTTGCCACACGTTCTGCGTGTCATATTCGCAACCTTCGACCGCCCCGGTCACGGAGGACAAAAGCGGGCTCCCGGAGTGCCGCGCGAAGATTGCCACGGGTGGGGGTGCTGATTTGGCAACCTTCGAGTTCGGCGGATTGGTTGCGAGGCCACGCCTCTGAGGTGATTCGAAGGTTGCCAAGTCTGCTTGTGCGGGTTGGCAACCTTCAACCAAGATGTCCCCAAATGTCGCCTGCCAAACCGGCAGTCGCACACCGTAGTGAAATGACACTCTCAGGCCGGCTGTTCCAATTCGTCCCCCAACCTGGCGTTCGCGTCGCGTAGGACCCCCCGGAGTCCGCGCCCGGTCTCACTCCAATACCGCCGCAGCCCATACCCGCCCAGCCGGAAGGCCCGTCGGTGTTTCACCCACACCGCGAGCCGCGTCGCAGCGAAGAAGCACCGCCAGATCGTGTTCTGAATCACGGACCGCAATCGGATGCGCCCGGCCCGCAGGAACCGGAACCGCTCGACATGAAAGCGGAGATGCATGTGCTCGTCCCGGAGGATCTGCACGCAGATCGCCCGGAGGACCGGACAGCCTGTCGCCTCCCGGACAGCCCGGTAATACACCTCGCCAATCAACTCGGCGGTGAGCAACACGGTGATCAGCGTTTCCAGCCCCATCAGCCGCCGTACACGACGGAAGATGAAGTCAGTCCACGACCGACTGATCGGCTCGGTGGCGTGGAGGCGGAGGTACCTGGCGAGGTACGCGGCGTGCCGGTTTTCCTCCGCGAAGAATAGCCGGACGGCTTCGGCGTAATGCGGATCGCCCACTTTCTGCCCATAAACGGTCGCCCGGGCCAGTCCGTGTTTTCCTTCGGAGCTCTCGCCGAGTTGAAAGTCCTGGAGCGAGCACAAGAGCACTCGCCTGTGTCGATCGGTCAACGCGGCAGGCTGATCCCAGGGGATGGAAAGCTGCCGGCTCGCGCTGATCTGGAAGTGCCGGCACCACCACAGTGAGTTATCGCCGAGCCGGGAACGCCCCTCATTGGTTGGTGGGTGTTCGGGGTCGATTCGCGTGTCCGGCGCTTCGAGCAGTTGCGTCCGCATGGGTCCTCCGTGCTCGTGGTTAGGTTTGCGATGCAAAGTAAACGGTCATGAAAAACGCCGATCGCGGCCGATCGGCGTGGGCTGGTCAGGCCGGCGACCACCCTTTGCGAAAGCCGGCTTCGGGGGCCTCGGCCGGGACGGCGTCGCGGATGACGCTCTCGAGGACGTTGAGGTAGTCGCGGAATCGCGCCCGGCCGTGCTCGGTGATGCGCACGAGCGTCTGCGGCCGTTTCCCTTTGTGCCCCTTCCAGACCTCGACCAGCCCGGCTTCTTGCAGGATCGTCAGGTGACGGCTGAGGTTGCCGTCGGTCAGCGCGCAGAGGGATTTGAGGTCGTTGAACACGAGCCCGTCGGGCCGCGGAAGCAGGCTCGTGAGGATTCCGAGTCGGGCCTTCTCGTGAATCACGCGGTCGAGGCCCTCGTAGGCATAACGGCCCGACTCACGCGGCCGATGCGTTGCCATGGGCACGCTCCAAAGTCCAGTAGAGAACCGCGGCGGCAAGGAGCTGGCCGACACCGAACGGCACGGCCATGGCCAATGGGGACAAGGCCTCCGCGCCGCGGGCAATCAGCAGGGTGGCAATGCCGCTTGCGAGATAAAACGCGCCGACACCGAAGGCCGGTCGCGGAAGAAGCCGGCACGACGCGAACACACCCTGGCTGAAAAACACTTGCCAGAGGCCCGGGAGCAGCCAGGCTGCCTCGGGGGCAACGCGGACCATGACACCGGTCACTGCGGCGGCACCGGCGAGGCACGGAATGAACTGGCTGATCGCCAACCACGTGACCGGTCGGGTCACAGACACCCCGGCGACTCGATCACGCAGGAACATCGCGAGTGCCGCGACAGCGATGCTGAGCAAGGCGACGCCCGACCAGAGGGCGACATAGCTCGGCACGTCCCGCTCGGGCCGGGGGACCAGCGCCGGCTGAGCAAATCCCCCCGCCAGGGCGAACACGGCGGAGACAGCGACTGGCAACGCCCGGTAGCCGCGGAACACCTCGGTTTCCGCCATACGGCGGCGGATGGTCGCGATACTGTCGAGGGCTTCGCGGAGTTCCATGCTCGGTCCTCGTTAGCTTTATGAGACAAAGTTTATGAGGGAGAGTGAGCGGTGTCAACATGAAAAAGGTGGCGGCGGGGATATTTGCGACGCGCCGTTAAGCGCGACGCGGAGGGTTGCGGAGCGGATTGCGCAACGTCGGCGCGTCCGGGCGCCGAATTGTAATTCTCGCGGCGCGACGCGTGCCCGCTCCGCAAAACCTTCGCGTCGCGGCTAACGGGCGATGCAAAATTCGTGGGCGCGGGCGGTATCATAACGTCGCTCGATCACCGGCCACGGAACTCCTCCATGCCCGAAAAAAAGTACGACACCCCGCTGGTGAGAAAGCTCGGCATCAAACCCGGCCACCGGCTCATGATCGTTAACGAGCCCGAAGGATTTCGTCGCTTGCTCGTCGGCTTGCCGGGCGACGTATCGACAGAGTTCGCCGCCGACGAATCGGCGGACGTGATCGTTTTCTTCGTCACAGCCGCAGCCGACGTGAAGGGCCAGATTCCGCGACTGAAGAAGCGGCTCCGCTCGGGAGGCGGGCTTTGGGTCGCCTGGCCGAAAAAAACCAGTGGCCTCGACACGGACGTGACGTTCGAAGTGGTTCAGCCGGCCGGGCTGGCGACCGGGTTGGTGGACAACAAGATCTGCGCCATCGACGCGACGTGGACGGGCTTACGGTTCGTCTATCGCAAAGAGGCGGCGAAGAAATCGCAAGGCGCGAAATAGCCGCGGCGATCGCTAAGGGCACTCGACAGCCGGCCCGGTTGCTAGAATGCCGCCGCCAACCTCTCAGGAGCCGCCTCTCATGCGTCCATTCCGCTGGCTATTCGCAATCGCCGTCTTTGCTGCGGGTGCGACATCGGCCTCGGCCGAAAACAAGCGCCTGCTCCTAGTCACCGACTCCGGCGGGTTCATCCACGACTCGCTCGGCTTCGCCGAGCAAGTGCTCAAGGACATCGGCCCGAAGCACGGCATTGACGTCACGTGTTACCGCTTCACCCGTGACCCAAATCAGAAGATCAAGGTCAAGCGAAAGGATAACCAGCAGACGGTCGAGGTCGAGACGACCGTCCTGGCGGACTATGCGGACCGCTTCCGCCGGGCGACCGGGGTCGCAGTGGAGCCGGAGAGCATCGGCCGCGTGAACGCCCAGACGCTCAAGAAATTTGACTGCGTCCTCTTCTTCACCACCGGCAACCCGTTGGCGAATGACGAAGTGAAAGAGCTCGTGGACTGGGTGAAGGCCGGCGGCGCGATCGCGGGCACGCACTGCGGCGCGGACACCCTATACCCGGCCAAGGACCGGCCGTGGAACGAGGCCTACGGCGAGCTGATCGGCGCCTACTTCCGCGGCCACCCGCCGGGGTTCCAGAAGATCAAGATCAAGGTCGAGGACCCGAAGCACCCCGCGGGGAAGGCATTCAAGGACGGCGAGCCGTACGAGGACGAGATGTACATTTTCAAGGACGCGCCGTACAGCCGGACAAAGTTGCACGTCATCCTGAGTGTCACCCCGGACTCGGTGGACAGCCTGTTGGCCAAAAAGAAGGACCTCAAGCGCGAAGACGGCGACTACGCGATCTCGTGGTGCCAGGATGTCGGCAAGGGTCGGAGTTTCTACACGTCGCTCGGGCACCGCAAGGAGGTCTGGAAGGACGAGCGCTACCAGGCCCACCTGATCGGCGGGCTCCGGTGGGCGCTTCGGATGGAAGAGGGTGACGCGACGCCGAGCTCGAAAGCGCTCAAGGACTGATCGCCGCAAACCGGACGCAAAAAGTGCTTGCGGCCGACCCGGCAGCCGCTAATATGTCGGGTGTGCGGGATTGGTATATCGGCCGTGCCCAGCCTTCCCAAGGCTGTGAGACGGGTTCGACTCCCGTATCCCGCTTCGGCCTCGGCGCTTGCCGGGGCCGCATTCATTTCTGCTTCCGCAACACACCACCCTCTTCCAGGATGCTCCAGAGCTGGTCCCAGACTATCTCCGGGCTCGGAACCTTCTCGCCTCGCTGCCATGCCGCCCGGGCGGAGACGAGACACTCGATGCAGTCGTCGCGGACCCGGCTGTCGCCCACTTGCGCCGCCGGCTTCTTCGGCATGCCCGGATTGGCGACTGGCTTTTTGGGTTTTTGACCGTCGAGGGCGAGGTTGCATAGTTCATCGGCCCGCTTGTTTTCCTCCCGGCGAATGTGCGCCAGCGTGACTGACGTGAAGTCTCTCATCAGCCCCTTCGCCTGGTCGAAGAGCCACTTCAGGTCGTCGTTCTTGACGCGGTACTCGCCGTTGACTTGCTTCACCAGCAGCTCGCTATCGCTTTTGATCCGCAACCGCTTCAGGCCCAGCTGCTTGGCTCGCTCCAGGGCCTTGATCAAGGCCGTGTACTCGGCCACGTTGTTCGTCTCCTTGCCGAGGACGCCGGACTCTTCGATGACCGGGCGACCCGGAGCCGCGATGACGACCGCGTAAGCCGCCTCGCCGGGGTTACCCCGTGACGCCCCGTCGATGTGGATGGTGGCCGCGTCGTCGCCCATGCCGGGGCTCCCGAGTGCAGCGCCGAGGCGCGATTAGTAGATGGTTGCGGCTGTCCCCCCGCTCTCGCGGGGGGCCCGACGCCAACCGACCCACGCTCTGGGCCGACGCTCAACTATGATGGCTCAAGGGTGGAGATTGTAGCCCAGGTCAGTGGTCGTGGGCAATTGAGGTGGCGATGGCGGCCTTCGATCGCGTGCTGGTGTTGGAGACCGCCGGCAAGGTCGGACAGGTCGCGCTCGCATCGGACGACGCGATCGTCGCTGAAGATCGATTGGAAGGCGCGCGGCGCCGGGCCAGTGATCTGGCACTCGTCGTGGACCGCTTGTTGCGGGTGCGCGAGTGGAAAGCCAGGGAACTGACCTCGGTGGTCGTCGGCCTCGGACCGGGCAGCTACACCGGGCTGCGCGTCGGGCTCGCGTCGGCCAAGGCGCTGGCCTATGCTGCGGGGTGCGCCTTCTTCGGCGTGGAGACCTTCGCGGGCATCGCGGGCCGGGCCCCGGCGGAGGCGCGGGCCGTCTCCGTCGTCGCCGATGCACTCCAGCGGAAGTTGTTTCGTCGCGACTATCGGCAGACATCGCCGGGGAACTGGCAACCAGCGACTGACCTGATGGTGGTCAGCCGCGAAGACTGGGCTCGGACGCTGTCGATTGAAACTTGGGTGAGCGGGCCCGCGGCGGCGCTTCTGGAGGGCAAACTCGCGCCCGGTCACCGAGTGGTTCCACCGGACCATCGCGAATCCCGTCCTGCCGACCTCCTGAGGGTCGCCCGGTCGTGGCCCTGGGCGGTCACGACCGACGTGTGGACGGCGGAGCCGTTGTACTTGCGGGGGAGTTCCGCCGAGGAGAAGGCGGCGTCAGTCACGACCGGCGCGGACCGAGCACGGGCGGGGCAAGCCGGTGACGTCGGCGAAGCGAGTTAGCAGGCGAAGCGATCGATCGGGGGGGCAGGGCAACCGGCGGGTGATCCAGAGGCACAGGGCGGGCCATTTGGGCTCGAGCCACGCCACGAGCTTCCGCCGGACCATGCGATGCCCTCCCGCCGGGGCGAATCGACGGACGATACCAATCCTGATCGACCGGTGAAAGGCCGATCCTGAGTCGATCGTCTGAATTACGACCCCTGGTTACGTTCTGTTCGCGGGCGCATTTGCCGGCGGCCAAATGAGATAGTGCGAGAAGTGAGTGTCGGCCGGAGCGCGGAGACAGTCGGGTCCGCTGGGGGCGGGCACCTGGGTGAATTACGCCGGCAGGGAAGAGAGACGGGTCGGGGCTTTGGCCCCGGCCCGCGTTCGGAGTCGATTACGGGTCAACGGCGATCGGCGCCGCGCCGGCCGGGCTCGCGCCGCAAGACGAGCACCCGGGTGCGGCATAAACCGGGCGGGCGGCATAGCCGGTCGGGTAGCAGCACCGCCGGTTGGCGCAGCCGACCAGCGGCAGGATGGCCACGGCCAGAAGGGCGGCCAACACGTAACGGTTGCGGAACATGGGGCACCTCGGGGGGTCAGGGTCGCAGTGTCGTCAGTACAGGCGTCCCGTTCATGACGTACGGCAGGATCGGCGCCGCCCGAACGGCCCGAATCCACATAGGGAATCCGCCCGCAGAGCGGACAGATTTTCTCAAGAGACTTGCGTCCCATCCCAACCGTATGTGCGCCTGAGCGACGATTCAACGAAGCCCATGCGATAATTCAGGCCCGGGCCGGAGAATCGTGCGAAGCCGTGCGGGTTGCACCGATTGTGTGTGCGGGTCGTGCCGGTCCGGGCGGTTGGGGCCGGCCGGACGGGCCACGAAAGATGGGCCGGCAGGTCGGAAATTCGGACCGATGAGTACCCCCTCCCCGAACCCGTTCTTCGACGTCCGCATGCGCGGCTTCCCGACCCGCACGGATGTAGATGACGTCGTCGCCCTCATTCGGACCCGGGTGTCGGTCCTCGGCTCGGAGCCGGTGGACTTGGGTGACGCGGTCGGGCGGGTGCTGGCCGAAGCGGTGACCGCGACTATTTCCGTCCCGCATTTCGACCGGGCCGCCTTCGACGGCTACGCGGTCCGTGGGTCTGAGACGGCCGGGGCTGCCCGGGACAAGCTGGTCACGCTCAAAGTTGTTGGGGAAGCAATGCCCGGCCGCCCATTTGTTGGGGCCGTCGGCGCGGGCGAAACCGTCCGCATTATGACCGGCTCGCCGATGCCCCCGGGAGCCGACGCGGTCTTGCCCGCGGAGTCCAGTGAGGAAATCGGCGGTGAACTGAAGGTCACGGCGCCGATCGAGCCGGGACGACACGTCGGTCGCACGGGTGAGGACATCAAGGCGGGGCGAACCGTCCTCTTCGCCTGCCGCGTCCTTCGGCCGCAGGACCTCGGACTGCTCTCCTCAATTGGAACAGGCCGCGTGACGGTCGTCCGCCGACCGCGAGTTGCAATCGTTGTAACCGGGGAGGAACTTCTGCCCCCGGGTTCGATGCCGGAAGGCTATCGGATCGTAGACAGCAATTCCGTCGTCCTTGACGCGCTCGTGCGGCGCGACGGCGGGGTTCCGCTCCCGACTCTCCGTCTGCCCGATGACCCGCGTGCGATCCGAGCCGCAATGACCGATTCGGGCTGGGACGTTCTGCTCGTATCGGGAGGCACGTCCGTCGGACGGGAGGACT
>DATFWZ010000401.1:0-8301 GCA_035258765.1 Gemmataceae bacterium | reverse complement strand
TCGTTCGGATGGGGTTTGCCGCCGTGGATCACGGACTCCGGGATCCACTCCCCGACGAGAGATGGCGGATCTTTCTTCGGCGGCGCCTTCGGGGCCGGGGCGGCGACGACCATGGCAAGACCGATCAGCAATCCGTGCATGCGCTAACTCCGGCAGTCACTTCGCGGGCTTCACCCGTTTCAACGTTATGAGATAGACGCGGGACTTCGGCAGCGACTCGAACTTCGTCGGCCGGTCCGGGCCGAGCGAGTAGCACACGGTCAGCGTGTCGCCTTCGACTTTGTAAATGCCCCGGGCTCGATTCTCTTCCTGGTCCGGCACCCAGACGTCGACGTGCGGCGGGTCCTTGGTCGGGTCGACACTCAGGAGCGACTCCGACTTGGACTCCTTCTCGATCTGCCACCGGTCCTTGGTGATCGTGATCGTCTCAACCTTCCCGACCTTCGGAAGGACCTTCCCGGAAGCGACGTGGCTCTCGACCACCCACTCGCCCAGGAGGGGATTGTCCGCGGCCGGCTTGGGCGCGTCCTTGGGCGCCGGGGCCGCGGGCACGAGGGCCAGGAAGAGCAGGGCGGATGTCACCCGCTACTTCTCCTTGACCCGCTTCAGGGTGATGAGGATCACGTGCTTCTCGGTGTCCGCCTTGAACTCCGTCGGCCGGTCGCCGTCCCTGGTGAAGCAGAGCTTCAGAGTGTCCCCGTCGATGGAGAGGATGCCCTTGATGAGGATGTCTGGCGGCGGTGGACCCCCCGGGCCACCAGCCCGACCCGGCCGGATGTCGATGGTCGCGGGCTTCTTGGTCAGGTCTACCGTGTAGACCGCTTCCTCCGGCTTCTCCCGACGGGGCTCCTTGATGAGGAGCCGGTCGGCGGCGATGGTCATGGTGATGGAACCGGGCCCGTTGTCCGGCGGACCGCCTTCCTTCGGCTCGAACGACTCGACCACCCAGTCGCCCTCGAGCTTGGGCGTGGGTTTGGGGGCATCTTTGGGGGCCGGGGCGCCGACGGTGAGGGCGAGGCCGACGAGCAGCGACGGAGTCATGGCAGGTCTCGGAGGGTGTAACCGGTGACGGGTCATTCGCCGCCCGTCACCGCAGATTGTCGCAACAGGCCGGGACCGTGGACGACAACGCAGTCCCGTATAATACCCGACTCCCGGCGGACCCGCACGTTTCAAATTCCCGAAGGTAGCCATGCGTCTCCTCATCGCGCTGGTGCTGGCGGCCGGACCGGCCGCGGCGGCCGACAAGCTGGTCCTGTTTGCCGACGGGCTCAAGCAGCCGTTCGGCCTCGATTTCCTGGACGGGCAGGTTGTCGTGGCCGAGTACGGGGCCCACCGGATCGTGCAAATCGACGCCGCGGGCAAGGTGACCGTCCTGGCCGGGTCCGGGAAGGCCGGGTTCGCGGACGGAGTGGGCGAGAAGGCCGCCTTCAACTCCCCGCACAACATTGCGGTCGGCCCTGACGGCGTGATGTACGTGGCCGACACGTCCAATCACCGCGTCCGCAAGCTCGACCCGAAGACGCGGGAAGTGACGACGATTGCCGGCGGTGAGAAGGGATACGCCGGCGACGGCGGCCCGGCGAAGGACGCCCAGTTCGACCAGGCTTACCACGTCGCCCTCGATGCCGACGGGAAGGGGCTGTACGTCTGTGACCTCGGGAATCGCCGCGTCCGCCGGATCGACCTGAAAGCCGGCACGATCGAGACCGTGGCCGGGAACGGAAGTCGCGGAGTGCCGGCGGACGGCGCGGCCGCGAAATCCGCCCCGCTCGTCGATCCGCGGGCGGTGGCCGTGGACAAGGCCGGCCGGCTGTGGATCCTCGAGCGCTCCGGGCACGCCCTGAGAGTCATCGAAGATGGAAAGGTAAGGACGGTCGCCGGGACCGGGGAGAAAGGGCACGCGGGTGACGGCGGCCCGGCGGCGAAGGCCAAGATGGATGGCCCGAAGTTCCTCTGGATCGACCCGACCGGCGACGTGCTGATCGCGGACACCGAGAACCACTGTATTCGCAAGTACGCGGTCAAGGACGGCACGATTAACCGCGTTGCCGGGACCGCGAAGAAGGGCAAGGGGGAGCCCGGCGGCGCCGCGGACGAGTTGCCGCTGACGCAGCCGCACGGGGTCGCGATCGGCCCGGACGGGGTCATGTACGTGTCCGACAGCTCGAACGGCCGGGTACTGAAGTCGGCGAAGTGAACGTCGTGGAGCACGCGTCTCGCGCGCTCAAAAAAGCAAGAGCACGCGAGACGCGTGCTCTACGAGGAGAGTCGGAGGTTGACCGGGTCTCCTGACCCCGGGGCACTCGCCCCCCGACGACTCGCGGCCTCAGGACGTGGTGGCGGGGGTCGAGGGCTGATTGGTCGGTCGCGGCTGGTTCAGGGGCAGAAGCTCCTGTCGGTAGATGGGCACGTCGCGCGGGGCCTCGATGCCGAGCCGAATCTTGCCCCGGTCAATGTCCACGACCGTGATGCAGATGTTGTCGCCGATGTAGATTTTCTCCCCGAGCTTCCGGCTGAGAACTAACATTTCGTTTCCCTCCTGATGGCGACCCGTCGGCCGTGGATGGAGTGCCTGCGAAAACATACGCCACGACCCTCCTGGGGGTGGGGGGGGTGCCGGCATTTTTTATCCACTTCAACACCCCCGCCCCCCCTTAGCTACGTCATCCCGCGCCTGGGTCTTACATTCCGCACGATGCCACCCGACTTAACGCCGAATCAACACGCCGGTTACAACGGAACCGCACGGACAACGCCAGCTGACAGGAGGGAAACTTGGTGTCTCCGCGGGCCGTTGTCGGCCAGCGCACGACCGGACTGACCGGCAATACCTGGGCGATACGAACGAGTGTCGGCAATCGCGCGGATCGGTATGTTGATTACCGGTTCCCGACCGAGGTGCGAATGGCCGCGTCCCCCGGGCCTCCCGACCCCGCCGAGCCGGACCTGTACTGGGCCGGGCCGAGCGGGTGGGCCATGATCCCCGGGCTGCTGGTCGGCGGGGTGGTGTCGCTGATCGTACTGTTCGGGCTGCCGCCGATCGGCAGGTGGGTTGGCCTTCCGCCCGATTGGACCTCGTTCATCCTGTTTTGGCTGACGCTGTTTGGGTGGATCGCTCTTGGCCTCGTGTGGGCGTATCGCGGGGCCAGCTTCGTCTACCGGCTGACCCCGAGCCACCTGTACGTGGACTTCGGGATGCTGTACCGGCCGGTCGCCCCAATCGAGCTGGCGCAGGTCGTTGAGGTGCGCGAGCGGGCCTGGGCGCTGAGGAGCGTGTTCGGCGTCGGGTCGGTAATGGTTCAGGCGGAGGACCGCCCGCCGTTGTGGCTGCGCGCCATCTTCCGGCCCGAGCGGTTCGCGGCGGTGATCCGGGACGCGGTCGCGAAAGCGAGGGGCGGATGAACCGGGTGTGCGTGTTCTGCGGGTCAAGTTTGGGGGCGCGGTCGGAGTATTCGCACGCCGCGGCTGAGACCGGTGCCTTGCTCGCCGGTCGCGGGCTAGCGCTCGTCTACGGCGGCGGTCACGTCGGCCTGATGGGTGTCGTGGCCGATGCCGCACTGCGGGCCGGGGGGTCGGTGATCGGGGTTATCACGCAGGCGCTCGTCGACCGCGAAGTCGCCCACAGTGGGCTCACCGAACTCCACATCGTCCACACTATGCACGAGCGTAAGGCGCTAATGGCCTCGCTCGCCGATGCGTTCCTCGTCCTCCCCGGCGGGATCGGGACGATGGAGGAGTTCTTCGAGGTGTGGACGTGGGGCCAGCTCGGCGAGCACGCCAAGCCGGTCGGGCTGGTGAACGTGGCCGGTTACTTCAACGACCTGATCCGGTTCCTCGATCACGCGGTGGACGAGGAGCTGCTCAAGCCGAAGCACCGGGGAATGCTGATCGTCGCGGACTCGCCGGCCGCGGTATTGGACGCGTTTGCCGGCTATCAGCCGCCCACGGTCGGGAAGTGGATCGGTCGCAATGAGATTTGAAGCGAATCATGCACGACGCACCGCGCCGATTGTTCCCTACTTGCCGCTCGACGGCCGGATGCGGATGTTGCGGAAGGCCACCGGGTCGCCGTGCCCCGCGAACCCGAAATGGCCGCTCAATCGGTCCTTGCCCGGGTGATCCTTGTTGTCCATGAACTCTTTCACCTGGCTGACGTCCCCGTCCACGATCCGGGTGCCGTTCAGTTCGACCTGGATCTTCGGGCCGCGGACCGTCACCTCCATGAAGTTCCAATCGCCGATGGCCCGGTCGTATCCGCGGTGGGCGGGGATCATACCGTAGACCGACCCGTTGTATTGCCGCGGGTCGAGCTTCGCGTGCTTCGGCGCGTTGTCGTCGAGGATCTGGACCTCGCACATCGCGACTGTCGACGGCTGGCCCTTGCCCGGGTAGCGGATCGCGAGCCCGTTGTTCCCGCCGGCGGGCATCTTGTACTCGACGCGGGCGGTGAAGTCGCCGTACTCGGCTGCCGTGTACATGTTCCCGCCTTTTTTCGGCAAGTTGACGATTGCGCCGTCCTTGACCTCGTACCCGTCCTTTCCGCCCGCCCAGCCGGTCAGGTCCTTGCCGTTGAAGACGTCCGCGAAACCCTTCGCGTCGTGCTTGCGGAGGATGTCGTTGGCCTCGTCCGGGGGGATTTCGCGGACGAAGATGTTCCGCCAGCGGATCTCGCCCCCGTGTGTCTGGAGCTGAATGGGCCCCTTCTTACGTAGCGGCAGTTTGCGGTCCCAATAGTTCTCCATCCGGGCGTGATCGACGACGAGCTTGTCGTTGAAGGAGACCGTGGTGCGTTCGCCAACCTGGATGATGCGGAAGCTGTTCCACTCCCCAAAGGGTTTGTCGGCGTGGACGAGCGGGTCGCGGCCGGGGGACTTCTTGTCGTTGTTGAAGAGCCCGCCACTGCCCTTGTCCGCCCCGCGAGACCACTTGCCGCCCTCCTTGGTGGTGTCCCAGATCTGCACCTGTGGAGAAGCCCGAAGGTAGATGCCACTATCGGCCTTGGGGACGGTCTTGTACTCGATGAGTAATTCGACGTCGCCGAATTCTTGATCGGTCGTGAGGTATGCGCCGGCTCCGTCGTTCACCAGCTCGCGCTGCTCGACTTTCCAGTGCTTGAGAGCCTCCGCGGTCCACTGCTCGATCTGGGCCTTGCGGTCGGAATCGGACATCTTGTCGAGCTTGTACGGGTCGAAGTGCGGCATTCCGTGCCAGCCGGTGAGGTCCTTGCCGTTGAAGAGGGGGGTGAAGCCTTTGGGCGGGGCCGGGTCGGCGGCGGAGGACGAAGCGAGGATGGTGGTGCTGGCGAAAACGGCAAGGCGATGGAGGCAGGACATTGGCGGGCTCCGAGCGGAGGGTTAGGTGGGTGAGGAGAAGTGTATCCGCTCCAGGTGCGTCACTCAGCTGTTCTGTGCCGCCCGGATTGCCTGCTTGTCGGCCGCGTCGGCCGCTTTCCGAAGGCGCTTGTACTGGAGTCGAACGATCTCGACGACAGAAATGTGGGCGAGCGAGCCTCCCGCAACCGTCCTGAGTTTCTGCTCCACCAGTGGTTCGAGGCGAAACTCTTGAGGCGGCGCACCCGCGTCTGCGACAAACGGCCGCAGGTACGCCCAGGGAATTGGAGACGACACCGCCGCGATCGCGCTTGCCGCCAGCGGCGCGTCCCGAATCCACCCTTCCGCAAGAAGGCGTTCGAACCCTCGGCGGCTGCGAACGCTAGAAAGCGCATTCGTCCGATTCGCCGCGTCCGACATAGCCGCCGCGAAAAGCCGAGCATCCAGAAACTCTTCGAGCCTCTCGATGTCTTGCCAGTCGACTTCGCGGTCCGTCTCCTTGCTTCGAATCAGATCCGGCAGACTCAAGAACGACAATTTCCGGCCCCCGTACTCACCCGTTTCTCGTCGGGAATAGAGTTCTGGGAATGGTGCGAGCAAGTGGTTGAAACGCCAAAACTCAAGCCATTCCTCCCGACCGTCCGGCAAGCGCCCGATCAAAAACCGACGAAACGCCCCCGGCCGCCACGTGTTGCCCTCGGTGAGTTCGACGCCAGCGGTGAGTGAAAGCTGAGTCAGACGCGACGGCAGATCGTCCCAGCCATCGGCGCCCAGGTGGAGGTCAAAGTCGATCGTCGTCCGTTCGAAGCCGTAGTACCGAACGGCGTGACCGCCCATAACCAGACATCGCAGCCCGACCGACTCAAGCGCGTCAACGATTTCCGCGAGTCGCTCCGCGGACGTCACCGGATCGAGTCCTCCCAGCCGCGGCTCCCATGGGTGCGGTACATCACCATAAGAGGGTGATTCCCTAACTCCTCGTCCGAGAGGCCGCTCGCCAATAGCGCAATGGCTTCCGGCAAGGCCAATTCGAGGTACATCTTCTCGGCCTCGGCAACGGTTTGCGCCTCGCCCGATAACAAGAGGCGGCAAACCGGGTCGGATTCGAGATCGCTGGTCAGGACCATTGCTGCGTCGTTGAGTACCAGTTCGGTTTGTACTTATTCTACCCCTACTTCACCACCCGCACCGTCACCCCGCTCACCATCACCGCCCCGCGATAGACCCGATGCGTCGCCTTCCGGAAGTCCGGGTCCTTGGCCGTGTAGATGTCGCAGAACGTCTGCGGGTTGCGATCCGCCAGCGGGAACCACGTGCTCTGCACCTGCACCATCAGCCGGTGCCCCGGCCGGAAGCAGTGACACGTGTCCGGGAGCGTGAACTTTACCACCGCCGGCTTGCCCGGCTCGAAGGGCTCGGGCCTGTCGAAGCCGGTGCGGAACTTACCCCGGAAGATGTCCCCGCGGACGAGCTGCTGGTACCCGCCCATCTTCACCAGCGTCGGGTTCGGGTCCGGGTCCGGGTAGTCGTCCGGGTAGGCGTCGATCAGCTTCACCACCCAGTCCGCGTCCGTCCCGGTCGTGCTCACGACGATCTTGACCTCGACCGGGCCCGCGATCGCAAAGTCCTCGGTCAGCGGCTCCGTCTGGTAAGTGAGCACGTCCGGCCGGCGCGACGCGAACCGCTGGTCGGAGACCATGTACTCCTTCTCCATCCCGATCGCGACCCGCTCGAAGTACGGGACTGGTTTCGCCGGGTCGCTGACGAACTCGTCGAACGCCTCCTTCGCTCCGGCATCCGGTTCCGGCTGGCGCGACAGCTTGCCTTCCGCCTGGAGGAAAAACGTCTGTTCCTCCGACCCCTTCGGCGGCCAGGCGTCGAACTTCCGCCAGACGTTCGTGCCGGTCTCGAACATCCACGCCTCCGGGGGCTTCCAGTTCCCCTTCCCCTTCAGGTGGTACTCGAAAAACGGCAGCTCAATGTGCTCGCGGTAGTAGTTCGCGGTCTTGGCGTTGAACTTGACGTGCCCGAGGTGGTCGCCGTCCTGGTATGACCAGCCGCCGTGGACCCACGGGCCGACGACGATCGTGTTCGCGGGGTGATCGGGCGACTGGCGCTCGGTGTTCTTGTACGTTTCCAATGCCCCGAACAGGTTCTCGGCGTCGAACCAGCCGCCGACGGTCATCACCGCGGGCTTGATGTTTTTCAGGTGCGGGCGCAGGTTCCGGGCCTTCCAGAACTCGTCGTACGTGCCGTGGCTCATGGCCTCGTTCCAGAACGCGACTTGCCCTTTGAGGAACTTCTTGTCCGCGTTGTAGAGGGGGCCCATCTTCAGGAAGAAGTCGTACCCGTCGGGCGTGCCGTGCTCGAACGGCAGATATGGAAACTTGGTCGTTGGCTCCGGGCGGGGCTTGCCGAAGTTGGCCATGAAATTGAAGCAGTGGGGGAGAAACAGGACGCCGTTGTGGTGGAAGTCGTCACCGACGAACCAGTCGTTGATTGGGGCTTGCGGGCTGGCCGCCTTCAGGGCCGGGTGGGCGTCGATCATGCCCGCGGCCACGTAGAAGCCCGGGTATGAGATGCCCCAGGTTCCGACCTTGCCGTTGTGGTTCTTCACGTACTTCAGCAGCCAATCGATCGTGTCGTATGTGTCGGTGCTCTCGTCGATGTCCCGCGGGCCGTTCTTGGCCGCGTTGTGCGGCCGCATGTTGACGAACTCCCCCTCTGACATCCACCGCCCGCGAACGTCCTGGTAGACGAAAATGTACCCCTCCTTCCCGAACTGGGCGGACGGACCCAGGTTCTCCTTGTACTTGTCGATGCCATATGGGCCGACACTGTACGGGGTCCGCTGCATGAGGATCGGGTATTGCTTCGAATCGTCCTTCGGGACGTACACCGAGGTGAAGAGCTTGACCCCGTCGCGCATCGGAATGCGGTATTCGTACTTGGTGTACCCGGCCAGGAC